>NZ_JBYQFJ010000001.1:0-315896 GCF_057836705.1 Virgibacillus carmonensis
CTCGAGTGTCTAGGCGCTGGAGCTAGACAGATAATCGCCAAAATTTTATACTTTCGTTGCTCTTAAAAAAGAACTGAACAGCGCTGTTCAGTTCTTTTTAATAGGAGGCTAATTTCATCATTTCCCGGGAAATATCGACATTATTCCACTTCAAAAGAAAACTTCGTACGTTTTTTATATTCCGAGTTAGCTTCTAAAATTACGCCTGGAAAACCATCATGATGCAGGGAAGCTGGAGAACCTTGTGTTTCGAAACAAACACCAAGATATTTCCTTGAATCACTTTCACGTAATTCCAGATCTGTATGTAAACCGTTTCCTGTATACATCACCATTCCTGGTTGATCCGTTTCAATTGTTAGCATTCTACCCGAATCCCCATCTTTAACAACGACATGTCCTTCACTGTCAAAAACAAAATAATGATCATAGCCATTACCGGCAATCCCATGCTGCCCGGAGTCGTTTTTAAAGCCATCAGAAAGAACACGGCCATCACGAAAGTCAAAAGATGTATCAAAAACATCTGCTAGTTGACCAGTCGGAATAAGCTGTTCATCAAGCTCAACATACTTCGCACTATCCATGGTAACGTGATGGTTATGGACGGTATTCTTTAAATCCCCACTTAAATTAAAATAAGAATGATTCGTTAGAGCTATAGGTGTAGTCTGATCTGTAGTCGCATCGTAATCAATCATAAACTCATTATTATTATTCAGTGTATAGGTAACGGCAATATCCACATTACCTGGATATCCGCCATCACCGTCCGCACTAAAATGGGTGAGCTTTAACCCAATAGAATCTGGAGTTTGAAAAGGATCAACCTGCCAAATAACGTGATGAAAACTTCCATGAAGATGGTTATCTCCATCATTTGCTTCAAGGGAATACGTCTGCCTATCGAGTTCAAACGAAGCACCTTGAATTCTTCCTGCAACCCGTCCAATTAATGCCCCGAAAAAGGTTGGATTTATCTCATAATCAGCATAGTTTTTATACCCCAGGACGACATTTTCCACTTTGCCATCATGATCTGGTACCATAATCTTCGTAATAATTCCACCGTAATCGAGCACACTTACAGACATCCCGCGATTGTTTACCAGTGTATATTCCTGCCATTTATCCAAAATAGCGTTAGTTTCCATGTTCATGATCATCGCCACCTATTTGTTTAATGCATCAATAAATCGTTCAAATGCCATTTTCTCCTTGAAGACTCCGGCATCCTCAAGTACTCTCGCAAACTTCTTGCCTAATTCTTTTTGTAACACAACCTCAGCCTCTGCACCATCTGATAATAAACCATATTCCTTCATCAGTTCTGCTGCCCATTCCTGGTGGTAAGCAGCTACATCACTCGATTCACCAAGCAAAAACTTCTGGATTTCGCCAAGTTCACCTTTCAATCTTGCTGGTAAAACAGCGAGTCCCATAACTTCAATTAATCCGATATTTTCCTTTTTTATGTGATGGACATCAGCATGTGGATGAAAAATACCTAGCGGATGTACGTCGGATGTACGATTATTGCGTAACACAAGGTCAAGCTCATAAGCACCATCTCGTATTCTAGCAATTGGCGTTACTGTATTGTGTGGCGTATCACCTGAAAATGCTTTTACATCCGCAAGCTCATCCGAATAACCTTTCCACGTTTGTAAAATATGGTCAGCTGACTCAAGTAACACATCCTTATCAGCACTCTTAAGTCGAATTACTGATAATGGCCATTTCAAAATCGAGGCAGAAATACCCGCATATCCATTCAATTCAAATGAAACGGCATCACTAGCATTCGTCATCGCAAATTCATAGCGACCTGCCTGGTAATGGTCATGACTTAAAATGGACCCACCAACAATTGGTAAATCTGCATTGGAGCCAATAAAATAATGCGGGAATTTTTCGGTAAACGTAAGCAATCGTTCAAATGCCTGTTTATCAATCTTCATGTTGCGATGTTCTTCTGCAAGTAAAATACTGTGTTCGTTATAGTAAACGTATGGTGAATATTGCAGATACCAGTTTTCTTCGAGCAATGGAACACGAATGACGCGGTGATTGGCACGCGCTGGATAACCCGTTCTGCCCGCATACCCTTCATTTTCTACACATAAAAGACATTTAGGATAGTCTACTTTTTGTTTCATTTCACGTTCCCGTTTAATTTGCTCGGGGTCTTTTTCCGGTTTGGATAAGTTAATCGTAATGTCGAGTTCGCCATATTTGCTATTAGCCTTAAAATGGATGTTCCTGCTAATTCGATTGGTTTGGATGTAATTACTGTTTTTGCTTAAATTATAAAAGTAATCAGTCGCAGCTTCAGGTGAATCCGCATATTTTTCATTAAAAACAGCATTCACTGCAGAAGGGCGTTCCACAAAGCAATTCATAATATCTGCTGCAAGGATTTCTTTATCATCAAAGACATTCTCAATTATGTTATTCTCAACCGCATAAGCAATTACTTTTTCGAGTAAATTGGGTATAGAATCATCTGTTGCCGCATCAACCTTCTCAGGAAAAGATTCTAACTGAAGGAGATCGATGACTCTGTTTCTCGCATAGATTGTATCCCCGGGTTCAATTAGCTCGACGTCAATTGCCTTTTCAATCAGTCCTGAAACATGCTGAAAAATCATCGGTCATCGACTCCTTCTCCATAGCCATTTGGACGAGTAGTGTGCCAATTCCAGGCATCCTGCATGATCGTTGTAATGGAAGTTCGTGATGGCTCCCAGCCCAATACCCGCTTAGCTTTTTCAGAGCTAGCAATTAAAACACCAGGATCACCAGCGCGCCTTTCGCCAGATTCCACAGGGATTTCTTTTCCCGTAACGGTTCGTGCTGTTTCAATCATTTCTTTAACGGAAAAGCCTTGATTGCTTCCAAGGTTGAAAACGTCGCTCGTCCCGCTATTTTTTAAATAATCCAATGCTAGAAGATGTGCTTTAATAAGATCTTCCACATGAACATAGTCACGGATACACGTGCCGTCAGCCGTGTCATAATCTTCACCGAAAACGGAAATGTGCGAACGCTGTCCAATTGCTGCCTGTAAAATAATCGGAACAAGATGCGTTTCTGGACGATGGTCCTCACCAATTTCGGCAGATTCCCTAGCACCGGCTACATTGAAATAACGCAAGGAAACATACTTGATTCCGTGTGCCTGCTCGGTCCATTTCATTAGTTTTTCCATTGTCAGCTTTGTTTCCCCGTATGTGCTGGTTGGATTTGTTGGCATTGTCTCGGTAATCGGTACAGATTCAGGTTCACCATACGTTGCCGCTGTTGAAGAGAAGACGATGTTTGTCACATTGTTTTCGACCATCGCTTTCAGCAAAACCTGTGTGCCGTATACATTATTATCAAAGTATTTAAGTGGATCTTCCATTGACTCACCAACAAGCGAATTTGCTGCAAAATGAACGACTGCCTCAATCGATTCTCTTTTAAACACCTCACGCATGAAATCAATGGTACGAATATCCCCCTGGTAAAATGTAACATCAGGATGGACCGCGTCCCTGTGACCGGTCTCCAAATTATCAACAACTACCACTTCTTCGCCTCGATCAATTAACTGGTAAACTGCATGGGAGCCAATATAACCTGCTCCACCTAAAACTAATATGCTCATTTATAGCACTCCTTCCATAATTTCTTTCGCGCCATCGCCAATCATTGCAGTATAAAATGTTGCATCATAGCCGATTGCCTCCCGATAGATTGTGTTCACATTTTTCTTGAAAGGTTCTACCTGATCACGCTCAACAATTGCAATCGCGCATCCGCCAAATCCAGCTCCAGTCATACGCGCACCCATTACACCATCCTGATCCCAGGCTGCTTGAACAATCGTATCAAGTTCAACGCCTGTAACCTCATAATCATGCCGAAGTGACTGGTGCGATTCATTCATTAATTTTCCAAAACCTATCAAATTATCCTGACGCAGTTTCTCAAGTGCTTCCAGTGTTCGAACATTCTCATAGACAGCATGCTTTGCTCGCTTCACATTAATTTCATCTTTAATTAAATGTTTATGCTGGCCAAATTGTTCTTTTGATAATTCTCCAAGACTCGTAATCGGGAGCTCTGTCTGCAAATCAGCAAGTGCTTGCTCACATTGTTTGCGTCGCTCATTGTATTTGGAGCCAGCTAATGTTCGCTGCTTATTCGTATTAATAATCATAATGACATGATTCTTTAACACGATCGGTGCATATTCATGCTCCAATGTTTGGCAGTTTAATAGAATCGCATGGTCTTTCTTTCCCATGCCTATCGAAAATTGATCCATAATTCCACTGTTTACACCAATGTATTCGTTCTCTACCTGCTGACCAAGTTTTATCATCTTGATACGATCAATTTTTAAATGAAACAGTCCTTCCAATAGTACCCCAGTTGCCATTTCGATGGAAGCAGAAGAGGAGAGGCCAGCACCGTTTGGTATGTTGCCGTAAAATAAAATGTCTGCACCCGATTCAATAGCATGGCCTGACTCCAGAATGTAAGTAATCATTCCTTTCGGGTAGTTTGCCCAACTTTGAGCCTCATTATAGGAAAGGTCGGCTAGATCACATTCGATGATTCCAGTTTCTTGAAAATTCATCGAGTAAAAACGTAACTTTTGATCGGTGCGCTTTCTTCCGACTGCATATGTTCCAAAAGATATCGAAGCGGGGAAGACATGACCGCCGTTATAATCAGTGTGTTCGCCAATGAGATTGATTCGGCCTGGGGCGAAAAAGATAAGTGGCCTATGTTCTGTATGGAAGATGTTTTGGAACTCCTGTAATAAATTTGGTGTTTTAGTCATTGTTACCTCCTGAGTAAAATTTATTATTTTATTGCAATCACAAATGTGTTACCATTAAAATTAGATAATTAATTTAATTAATTAAGTCTAGTTTACTAATTTTCAACAACTTTGTAAACGCATTCTTTCCATTTATTTTAAAAGAAGAAAGGTTGAACGATATGAAAGGTAAAAAAATTAATAAAAAGATGATTTTTTTCTTTGGAGCATTAGGAGGACTCCTGTACGGCTATGACATGGGCGTAATTTCAGGAGCATTGTTGTTTATTAAAGATGATATTCCTTTAACCAGCTTTACGGAAGGATTGGTCGTTAGTTCGATGTTAGTAGGGGCAATTTTTGGAGCCGGTTTCAGTGGGCCACTTTCGGATAAATTTGGCCGGCGTAAATTAGTATTTATTATCGCAATCGTATTTGTAATTGGGTCACTTATATTAGCGCTAGCTCCTAATTTAGCGACACTTTTAATTGGCCGTTTAATCATTGGTTTAGCAGTCGGGGGCTCTACCGCGATTGTACCTGTTTACTTAGCAGAAATGGCGCCCACAGAATCACGTGGATCGCTTGGTTCGTTAAACCAATTAATGATTACGATTGGTATTCTTTCTTCTTATCTAGTGAACTATGCTTTCGCAGGGATTGAAGGATGGCGCTGGATGGTTGGACTTGCTGTTGTTCCATCATTGATTTTAATGATCGGTGTTATATACATGCCAGAAAGTCCAAGATGGCTACTTAAACATAAAAGTGAAGAGGCAGCCCGCCGTGTCCTCGGATTAACACGAAAGCCAGAACAAGTGGATACTGAAATTCACGACATGATTGAAATTAATCGTATTTCTGAAAGCACTTGGAAAGTCTTATCATCTTCTTGGCTACGTCCAACACTCATAATCGGCTGTATGTTTGCATTATTTCAACAGATCATTGGTATTAACGCCATTATCTATTATGCACCAACCATTTTTAATGAGGCTGGGTTAGGTGATGCAACTGCCATTCTTGGAACTGTAGGAATTGGCGCGGTGAATGTGATCGTTACGATTTTTGCACTGATGATAATAGATAAAATTGATCGTAAAAAATTGTTGATCATTGGAAATATTGGAATGGTCGCATCATTAATTATGTTGGCCGGGCTGATAGGTACATTAGGGCTAGATTCAAACTTCGGGGCATGGATTATTGTTGCTTGTCTGACTTTATTCATTGTCTTCTTCGCGTTCACGTGGGGGCCAGTACTATGGGTTATGCTTCCTGAGTTATTCCCAATGCGTGCACGTGGTGCCGCAACAGGAATTGCCGCGCTTGCCTTGTCCATCGGTAGTTTGTTAGTCGCACAATTCTTTCCAATGTTGTCAAGCGCACTCGGAATTGGACAGGTATTCTTGATATTTGCCGCAATCGGAATCGGCGCGTTAATCTTTGTTATTAAATTCTTACCGGAGACACGCGGCCGCAGTCTAGAGGAAATTGAAGCAGAATTAAGAGAGCGTACATCAGCCAAGGATGTAAAAGAGGCGTAGTTTATTGGAAGGAGCTTGACAGTTGTCGAGCTCCTTTTTTTGGTTGGAATGCGAGTTGATCGACAGCGGTAGAAAGTTGATCGTGAGGACGCGAGAGTCGAGCGACAGCGGTAGAAAGTTGATCGCCAGGGCGCGAAAGTCGATCGTCAGGGCGCGAAAGTTGAGCCACTGCGGCAGAGAGTTGATCGACAGCGGTAGAAAGTCGATCGCCAGCCCGCGAAAGTTGATCGACAGCGGCAGAAAGTTGATCGTGAGGGCGCGAGAGTTGAGCGACAGCGGTAGAAAGTCGATCGCCAGCCCGCGAAAGTCGATCCACAGCCGCAGTTATGTATAGGGGAGAACCATAAAAACGGAAATATTTTGTCCAACACTGGTCCTCAGGTATAATTATATATAATTCAGTAAATAGAGGAGGCACATTAATGACTAACGTACATTGGGGAATTCTAAGTACAGCCGGAATTGCGCAAAAGCAACTAATTCCAGCATTACAGCGGGCATCAAATGCAGTAGTAACGGCAATTGCAAGCAGTAGTGGGGTGGAAAAGGCAAAAACTGTTGCTGATAAATTTTCCATCGAAAAAACCCATGAAAACTATGAAAAGTTATTAGATGATCCGGAAATTGATGCTGTTTATATCCCGTTACCAAATCATTTGCATAGGGAGTGGGTCATTGCAGCAGCCAAAAAAGGGAAGCATATTCTTTGTGAAAAGCCAGCAGCGGTCAATACGGCTGAATTTGAAGAAATGAAATCGGCATGTGAGGAACACCAAGTAATTTTCATGGAAGCATTTATGTATCATTTCCATCCGCAACATGACCGTGTAAAACAAATCATTGATTCAGGTGAAATTGGTGACGTTTCCTATATGCGAGCCGCGCATTCCTTTTATATGAAAAACCGGGACAGCAATGTTCGCATGAAATATCAAGATGGTGGCGGGAGCCTGTATGATCTCGGTTGTTATGCCATCCACGCGATAAGAAATGTCCTTCAACAGGAACCGGAAACCGTGCAGGTTCATGCTGTAAAAAATAATGGGGTAGATACGGATGCATATGCCTATTTAACGTTTCCAAATGGCGTACATGCAACATTTGATTCAAGTTTTAACCTGACAGATCGTAATGAATATGAAGTGGTAGGTACAGAAGGACGAATCGTAATTCCGAGAGCATTCCGACCAGACAAAAATGGAGGTGATGGCTTAATTATCGTTGAAAAACAAGGCGTGACGCGGACGGAAACAGTAAACACCGATCAATACCGTGATCAAGTGGAACATATCTCCCAAGCAATTTTGAATGGGGATCATATACTTCATAATGATTTTGAAAACACCCTTAACAATTTGCGTGTAATTGATGCTTGTGTAGAATCGATGGAATCCGGAGAGCGAGTAAGGATAGGTTAAATAGAATAGTTTATTGTGTGAAGGAGCTTGATTTTTATCGGGCTTCTTTTTTGTGTTGTAAGGAAGTGTTCCGAGTTACGGACTTGTCGCACGGAAAGGAATGGTATAAAAACTTATGGAAATAGTCAAAAAATTAATAGACAAACAAAATATGCTGTGATAGGATAAAATTAATTAGTAAACATTTTAATGAATTTATTTACTAAATTTATTTATTTTTAATGTAAACGCAATCATAATTAGTTTATCAAGAAAGAGATAATGAGGTGACTTTTGGTGAAATATGGATTAGGTGTTGATGTCGGTGGTACAAAAATTGCTGCAGTTATTATTAACCACCATGGAGAAATTCTTGAGCGTGTGGAAGTTCCAAGTGTACCTGACGATAGAGAAAAGATGCTTGATCAAGTAATTTATAGTATTGAAAGTGTTTTAGTAAATTCCAATCTAGAGATATCAATGATAGAGGGAATGGGGGTAGGTGTTCCTGGAAAGGTAGACCGTGAAAACGGAATAGCGGTTTACCAAAATAACTTGCCATGGAACAATTTTCCTATAGTAAAACGATTGCAAGACTACTTTTCGTTGGAAAAGATCATTATTGACAACGATGTATATATGGCCGCTTATGCAGAATGGTTAGTATCTAAAATAAAGAAGCAAGACACATTTGTGTACATAACTGTTAGTACTGGAATATCCTGTTCGATTATACATGAAGGATCATTTATACGTGGGGCGGGTTTTGCTGGCGAGCTGGGTTTGTTCCCTGTTAAGTCAAAGTCTTCTTTAGGTGGAATTGGGAATCTGGAAAAGTCGGCTTCTGGCCCAGCAATTTTAAGGCTAGCAGAAACATCCTTAAATAAACCGGATATTACTTCTGATGAATTCTTTCATGAATACCTTGAGGGCAATGTTGTTGCGGTTGATGTTATGAATGAAGTGATAGAGTCGTTGGTACATGGTCTTTATTCAATTGTATGTTTATTAGATCCCCATAAAATAATCTTCGGGGGTGGAGTGATAAATCACCATCCATATATGTTGGATCTAGTGAAAAGTTCATTAAAAGATTATTTAATTCCTGAACAACAAGGTGTTTTACAAAGAATTGGAACAAGTCATTTTAATAAGAATGCAGGACTTGTTGGGGCAGGATTAAAAGGCATGAAAAACATGAGTGCTGTACCAAATCTCCATCAAGGGGGTGTTGGTTAATATCTCATTTAAATTACCTAGTACGATAGTTTTTTAAAGATAAAATTTAATAAAGAACAAAATGGATGGAGGGTGTTTGTATGTTTAGAAAGTATTTATTTATTCTCTGTGTTGTTATGTTGGTAATCGTAACTGGGTGCTCATCAGAAGAGGAAGCTTCTACAGATGGCAAAACTACTATAAGGTATGGATATTGGGATAAAAACCAACAGGATATGATGAAGGACTTAATAAAGGAGTTTAATAAAGAAAATCCTAATATTAACGTGAAACTGGAATTAACTCCTTATGATCAGTATTTTACAAAGTTAAACGCATCTGCCACAGGTAATAATTTACCTGATGTGTTTTGGATGAATGGTCCTAATTTTGTTAAATATGCATCGAACGATATGATTCAACCAATTGACGAAAACATTGCTGAGGATGATTTAGATTTATCACCATACCCTAAAGGTCTTCTTGGCCTTTACCAATATGATAAAACAACATATGCGTTACCTAAGGATTACGATTCGATCGGGCTATGGTATAACAAGAAGTTATTTGATGAAGCGGGGGTCTCATACCCAGACGAAACATGGGATTGGGACGATCTTGTTAATGCATCTAAACAGTTAACCGACAAGGATAATGGTGTATATGGAATTGCTGCGTTTATTCAAGACGCTCAAGCAACCTACTTTAATACAATTTTGGCTAATGGTGGATCCATTATTTCAAAAGATAAATCTGAAGCAGGTTTCGATGATCCAAATACAGTAGGAGGAATACAAAAATATCATGATTTAATTCATAAATATGAAGTATCTCCAACACATGCACAAATGGAAACTACTGATGCAACGAGTATGTTCGAATCCGGAAAGGTCGCTATGATGTTCCAAGCTTCCTATATGATTCCTGAATTCAAGTCTAACGAATATACAAATAAGAATGCAGATGTAGCTGTCCTACCTAAAATGAAAAAACGATCTAATGTTATACATGGTTTGGGAAATGTAATAGCTTCAGATTCTGAGCATAAAGAAGCCGCTTGGGAGCTTGTGAAGTTTCTAAGTTCAGAAGAAGCAGCTAAAATACAGGCAGAGGCAGGTATAATCCCTGCATATGAAGGCACTCAACAGGCATGGTTAGAATCAGCTCCAAACTTCAATTTACAAGCTTTCTTAGATATGGCTGAAGTCTCAGAACCTTATCCAGTATCAAAGGATACTTCTAAATGGTCCTCTATTGTCCAGGACAACATAGCTAAGGCATGGTCAGGGCAAATAACTGTTGAGGAAGCTAGTAAGATTATTGATAAAGAAGTGGAAAAAGTTTTGGCTGAGGAGTAAAGTTACTTAAAATTCAACTAGCACAAGTGGGCTCGCATTTCTATTAAACTAGCCCCTTGTGCCTTACATAAGCGGGGTGAGTCGTGATGGTACGTAAGGAAAATTCAATTAAAGCCACAAAACTGGGTAGTAGTGCTAAGCGAAAGGACATGTTTTGGGGATATTTATTTATTGCACCTACTTTAATAGGTCTACTTATCTTTTACATTATCCCAGTCTTTCAAACTTTCTTTTATAGTTTTACCGAATGGGGGGACTTCGGTTCCTATTCCTTGACTGGATTGGATAATTTTAAAGTTTTGTTAGAGGACCCGGATATATGGAAGTCTTTTAGAAATACATTAATTTATGCATTTACTATGGTACCAATTAGTATTGCATTCTCCATTTTTGTTGCTGTTTTATTGAATCAGAAAATAAAAGGACTTACTGTATACAGAACACTATTTTTTCTTCCGGTTGTCACTATGCCAGCAGCTATCGGGATGATTTGGAAATGGCTTTATAATTCCGAGTATGGCGTTATCAACCATGTGCTTAACTGGGTTTCTGTTTCAGGTCCAAATTGGTTGACCGATCCGGATTGGGTTTTAATTGCGATTATTATTGTCGGTGTATGGAGTGTAATTGGAACCAATATGGTCATTTTATTATCTGGCTTACAGGGAATACCTAAGTCTTATTATGAAGCAGCTTCTTTAGATGGTGCGAGTGTTACATATCAGTTTTTTAGAATAACACTTCCCTTATTATCACCAACTATATTCTTTGTTGCAGTTATCTCGTTTATTTCAGCATTTCAAGTATTTGATTATATATTTATGATGGTCAGTCCAACCAATCCAGCCATTGACAGTGCACAATCAGTTATTTACGTATTCTTCCAATATGCATTTGTTTTAGGTGATAAGGGTGTTGCAGCCGCAATGGCATTTGTTCTGTTTATGATCATATTAGTCTTAACAATTGCTCAATTTAGGCTTCAAAAAAGATGGGTACATTATGATTAAAAAGAAGGTGAGAAGATGGAAGTCAGTAAACAAAGGAAGTTATTGATACATGTAGCATTGATATTAGGAGCAGCTTTTATGGTTAGTCCATTCTTATGGATGATTCTTACGTCTCTCAAGTCATTAGCAGAGTCTGTTCAAATACCTCCAAAGATTTTCCCATCTGATTTTAAATGGAGTAACTATGCAGAGGTATTTCAATCATTTCCATTTCTCGGATTTTATTGGAATACCATTATAACAACAATTGCTAAAACTGTAGGGCAGTTGTTTTTATGTTCTTTAGCAGCCTATGCTTTTGCTAGAATTAAGTTTCCAGGTAGGAACTTCTTTTTTATATTATATTTATCAGTATTAATGATTCCACCGCAAGCATTTCTGATCCCACAGTATCAAATTATTGCAGACTTGGGATTATTGAATACATTAACGGCATTAGTTTTACCAGGATTATTTAGCGCTTTCGGTACATTTTTATTGAGACAGTTTTTTATGACGTTACCCGACGAATTAGAAGAAGCTGCTAAAATAGATGGATGTAATCATTTTCAAATCTATTGGAAGATTATGTTGCCACTTGCTAAGCCTGGATTAGTTGCTCTTGCAATATTCACGATTATTTGGTCTTGGAATGATTTTTTATGGCCATTGATCGTAAATAGTTCTCCGGAGAAGATGCCATTGTCAGCTGGACTATCTTCGCTACAAGGGCAATATAGTACGAACTATCCCATTTTAATGGCAGGGACTTTTTTAGCATCATGGCCACTAATTCTAATTTTTATCTTCTTCCAGAAATCTTTCGTTGAAGGGATAGCATTAAGTGGCAAAAAAGGTTAAGAAAATCTTCAGTTATACACGAAGGAGAATTTTATATGATAAAAGCAATACTGATAGGTGCTGGTGATAGAGGAGCGAAAGCATATGCTCCTTATTCCATTTCTTATCCACATGAATTAGAATTTGTAGCGGTTGCTGAGTTAAATTCTGAAAAAAGAAAGTTTTTCGCGGAAGCGCATAAACTTCCAAGTGATCGCTGCTTTTCGTCATGGGAAGAAATGTTGGATGAACAAATTGAAGCGGATGTTGCTTTTATTTGTACATTAGATCGCCAGCACTATAAACCAACGATAAAAGCAATTGAAGCAGGATATCATGTACTGTTGGAAAAACCGATGTCGCCTGATCCTGAGGAATGTATCTCAATGGTTGAAACAGCTAAGAAACATAATAGACTTTTAACGATATGCCATGTTCTCCGCTATACGCCATTTTGGAATACTATCAAAAAGATTATTGATGACGGCGATATTGGTGATATTGTATCTATTCAGTTAAATGAAAATGTAGAAATCATGCACATGTCACATAGCTTTGTTCGTGGGAATTGGAACAATAGCGACGATTCGAGTCCGATGATTTTACAAAAGTCTTGCCATGATATGGATATCCTAATGTACTTAATGGATCAAAAATGTAAACATGTAAGTTCATTTGGATCACTGATGCACTTTAACGAAGCGAACAAACCAGAAGGGGCACCACTACGATGCTTGGATGGATGTCCGGTTGAAAATGAATGTTCATTCCATGCTGGCAGATATTATTTAGGAGAAGGAAAAGGATGGGCGAAGAAATTCACCACTGACGATTCTCGAGAAGGAATCATTCACGCATTAAACACCACACCTTATGGTAAATGTGTCTATCAATCGGATAATAATGTTGTCGATCATCAGGTAGTAAATCTGGAGTTTGAAAATGGTGCGACAGCAACTTTTAGTATGTGTGGATTCACACGAGAACAAACACGGATTGTTCAAATTATGGGAACTAAAGGTGAAATCAGAGGAAAGATGGATGAAAACTCCATATCCGTATTCAATTTTCTAACGCAAAATGAAACGGTTATCAACCTCAATAAACCGCTTGGTGGCCATGGCGGTGGTGATGACGCGATTGTGAGAGATTTTTTGAAAGAGGTCAAAAACTATCGAGAGACAGATACACCATCTGCTGTTGTGTCACTTGAAAGTCATTTGTTAGCTTTTGCTGCTGAAGCTTCAAGGCTTGATAACGGCAAAGTTATTAATGTAGATCGTCATTTTAATAAAAGACTAGTGAATTAGTCGAGTTGCAGTTCATAATTTCCATACTTAATTTTCGATTTGATTTGCAAGCAGCATGGTTATGTAGCGCTCCGGAAGAAGTAGCGGCACAAATCTTGTTGCATAATAAGTGCTAGCATGGTGATAGAGTAAACCTACATTCTTTAGTAATGATTATGTTAATAGATAAGGGCAGCTATTATTTAATACTGCCTTTTTTTATATAGTGCTATTACTAGTTAAAAATGATATTATGAAACTAGTAATTATGGGATAGTACGATGGTTTGGAGAAGGTGATTTTATGGCAACAATCAAAGACATAGCACAAAAAGCTGGTGTTTCACCTGCGACTGTATCACGGGTACTTAATTATGATGCCAGCTTATCTGTCGCTGATGCAACAAAGAAAAAAGTATTTGAAGCAGCGGAAGAGCTTTCCTATCGGAAAAGACCAGGCAAACGATATACAGGCCAAAAAATTGCTGTAGTTCATTGGTATACAGAAAAAGAAGAGCTGAGTGACCTGTATTATTTATCGATTAGACTCGGAATCGAACAACGGTGTAAACAGCTTGAATTGGATCCTGATATTTACTTTTTTAATAACATAGATGATATAAATGCTGCTGAAATTGAAGGGATTATTGCTGTCGGGAAATTTAGTGACCAGCAGGTAAAAGAATTAATCGCTATTAACCCCGAAGTAGTTTTTGTTGACTACAGCCCTAATGAAGATAAATATGATGCAGTGGTCATTGATTTTGAAAAAGCTACAAAAAAAATAATTGATTACTTTATTTCAACGGATCATAAGGAAATTGGATTTGTTGGTGGTCGGGAGTTTTTAAAAGGCCAAACAGAACCTTTGGACGATTTACGTGAAAAGACGTTTAAAAATTACATGCAAGAAAAAGGCATCTTTGATGAGCGCTTTGTTTATGTTGGATCCTTTTCGGTGGATGATGGGTACAATTTAATGGCAAAAGCAATAGAGGAATTGGGAGAAGATTTACCAACTGCCTTTTTTACAAGTAGTGATGTTATGGCAATTGGAAGTTTACGAGCACTACATGAAGCCGGTGTTGCTGTCCCGGATCGCGTGAGTGTTATCGGTATTAATGACATGTCTATTTCAAAATATGTTTATCCATCATTAAGTACAATTAAAGTATATACAGAACTCATGGGTGAAACAGCAGTTGATACATTGATTGAGCGGCTGGAAGGCAGGAAGATAGCAAAAAAGGTTTTTATATCAACGAAACTCGTTGTGCGGAAGAGTGTCAGATCTTAATGGTCTGGCTCTTTTTTAAACTTGATCGGCAATGTCCAAAAGTTGATCCACTGTAGCAAAAAGTCGATCGTCAGCCCCAGGAAGTTGATCTACTATAGCGGAAAGTCGATCGTCAGCCCCAGAAAGTTGATCCACTGTAGCGGAAAGTCGATCGACAGCCTCAGAAAGTTGATCCACTGTAGCGAAAAGTTGATCGACAGCCCTAGAAAGTTGATCCACAGCCGCAAAAAGTCGATCGTCAGCCAGAAAGTTGATCCATTATAGCGGAAAGTCGATCGACAGCCCCAGGAAGTTGATCCATTGCAGCGGAAAGTCGATCGACAGCGCCAGAAAGTTGATCCACTGTAGCGAAAAGTCGATCGACAGCCCCAGAAAGTTGATCCACTGTAGCGAAAAGTCGATCGACAGCCCTAGGAAGTTGATCCACTGTAGCGAAAAGTCGATCGTCAGCGCCAGAAAGTTGATCCTAAAAAAGTCCCTAAAGTAAAGGACAAAACCAGTATCTAATCTGGTTTCGTTCTTTACTTTTCAATAGTTGTATTTTATACTTAACTCAACTGGTTATAACCACTATTGGAGGTGACATTTCAATCATTGGATAAAAAGAGTAAGGTGCCGTTGTATTTACAACTGATGGAGGATTTAATTAAGAAAATAAAGAATCAGGCATATCGTGAGAATGAAAAGTTGCCGTCCGAGCGTGAACTGTGTGAGATATATGATATGAGCAGGATAACGGTTAGGCAGGCGTTGCAAGAATTAGAACGTGAAGGATTTATTTATAAGTTGCATGGTAAGGGTACATTTGTAGCACCAAAATCCTATAATCAAAATCTAGTGAAGCTATACAGTTTTACAGAAGAAATGAAGCAAATAGGAAAGAAACCTACAACCAATGTCATGTCATTTAAGGAAATGGCTGTAGATGAACGATTGGCTGATAAAATGAATCTGGAACCATTGGATGAGGTTTTTCAGGTTGTTCGCCTCCGCCTTGCGGATGATGAACCGTTAATGTATGAAACGTCTTATTTGCCTAAAAAGATATTTCCGCACTTAACCAAAAGTGGTCTGGAGCAGAGGCCGATGTATGATGTTTTTTATGAGGAATATCAAGTGAATGTGACGAAAGCAATTGAACGATTTTCTGCGACGATGATTCGAAAAGAAGAAGCTGGCCACTTACATATGTTGCCTGAACAGCCGGCCATGTTAATTAAGCGTTATGCTTATCATAATGAGAAAGTAATTGAGTATACAATTAGTGTCGCTCGTGGTGACAAATTTGATTATACTGTTGAGCTGACATGATAACTCTATTAGGCACGTATTTGATGTTTAGTAGAGTTGTTTTAAAGGTTAACTGGTAATGACAACATAACCACTATAAGAGGTTTATTACAAAAAAATTGGAGGACATTAAATGTTTAATTTAACTGATGAAGAATTAGTATCAAAAAAAGCGGTTCATACTGCAAAAGAAATCCACCAACAGCCAGAGGTATGGCAGGAATTATTCTCGTTACTTGCTGAACAAAAAGATTCATTAAAAGGATTCATTACATCTATTTACGAAAAACATAGCCAGGTTCGCGTTATTTTTACTGGTGCGGGAACTTCTGCGTTTGCGGGTGATGCACTTGTTCCAGAATTGCGCAGGCAAAATAAAAAGAATGTACTTTTTGAAGCTATCGCGACGACGGATATCGTATCTAATCCAACAACATATCTAATCGCAGATGCGCCAACGATCATGGTGTCATTTGCACGATCAGGCAATAGTCCTGAAAGTGTTGCAGCGGTGTCGTTAGGTGAAAAAATGATTAACGACTTTTACCAGGTGGTCATTACATGTAACCAGGGTGGGCAGCTTGCTAAAAATACGCAGGATAACAACCGAAGCATGACCGTTTTAACCCCAGAAAAAGCCCATGACCAAGGATTTGCAATGACAAGCAGTTTTACAAGTATGATTATTGCAGCCTATACACTGTTTGCGGAAAATGAATTTACCAGTAGTGAAGCAGAACAATTAATTAAAAGTGCTACGAGATTAAGAGATACCGTGACGGGCACCGTTGATGATGTATTAAATTTTGATTTCAATCGAATTGTTTATTTGGGTTCTGGTTTGCTCAGTCAGCTTTCGCATGAAGCTGCTTTAAAAATGCTGGAGCTTTCTGCGGGGCAGGTCGCTGCGATTCATGAATCATCGCTCGGATTCCGCCATGGTCCGAAGTCCATCTTGAATGAAAAATCTGTGACGGTCTTATTCATGTCGCGAGATCCGCACACAAGGAAATATGACCTGGATATTTTACGCGAACTTGCGGATGATGATTCTGGGATGAAAGTAGTCGCTCTTACGGAGAAAAAGGATCAGGAAGTGGAAGAACTTGCAGACTTTACAATATCCGTAACCAACAATGAGGAAACGCTCGGTAATGATTTTCAGCTTGCATTATTATACATTATGTTTGCCCAAACATTAGCACTGAAAAAATCATTACAGCTAGGTAATACACCAGATAACCCTAGTCCAGATGGGCGAGTGAATCGTGTCGTGCAGGGTGTTACGATTTATGACTACGAATAAGTATTATCTAAAAGCAAATCGATTTTTACTTGAAAATGAAGAGAAAACGAGCGCATATTTACAGATTAGTAATGGTAGATTCGGAGAGTTTGTAGACATCGTTCCATCGGGCGCAGAAATCGTTGACTGGAGTGGATTCACGATAGCGCCCGGTCTAGTTGATACGCACATTCATGGGATTAATGGCCATGACATCATGGATGGTACGACTGAAGCGGTTCACGGAATCTCTGAAGCATTACCAGCAATAGGTGTTACCCGATTTTTGCCTACAACATTGACATCGTCGGAAGCGGATTTAAATAATTCCATTCGTGCAGTAGTTGAAGCAGTTAAATCTGGCCTATCAGGTGCTAAATCGGAAGGGATTTTTTTAGAAGGTCCCTATTTCACTGAAAAACATAAGGGTGCGCAAAACCCAGGGTATTTTCGTAACCCTGATTATGACGAATTTAAACAATGGCAGGAGCTATCTGAAAATACAATTGTAAAAATCGCCCTTGCCCCTGAACGAAATGGAGCAATTGATTTTATTCGAAAAATTAGTGATGAGGGTGTTCTTGCGAGTATTGCACATACTGATGCTAGCTATGATTGCTGCACGGATGCATTGGATGCTGGCGCAGGTAACTTTGTTCATTTATTTAATGGTATGTCGGGATTGCACCACCGGGAACCAGGTGTTGTTGGGGCGGCGTTGACCGACACGGATGCTTTTGCTGAGTTAATTTGTGATGGTCACCATGTTCATCCAGATATTGCTTCAATGGTGGTAAGAATAAAAGGAGATAAAACAGTTTTGATTACGGATTGTATGCGAGCTGGATTGTTGCCAGATGGAAA
Organism: Virgibacillus carmonensis; assembly: GCF_057836705.1. NCBI lineage: Bacteria > Bacillati > Bacillota > Bacilli > Caryophanales > Bacillaceae > Virgibacillus > Virgibacillus carmonensis. The sequence goes on from NZ_JBYQFJ010000001.1 coordinate 18,190, forward strand.
CTATCATTTGGGTGAATTCCCTGTCGTATTAAAAGATGGGGTGGCCCGAACTGAAACTGGATCATTAGCTGGCAGTACATTGCGGTTAATGGATGGTGTGAAAAATTTGCAAGCATGGAGCGGTCGTTCATTGAGGGAAATCTGGCATCTAGCATCTCTTTCTCCAGCAAAAAGTATCGGACGGAATTTAGAGTTTGGTAGCATTCAACCTGGTAAGCTGGCTGATTATGTTGTCTTAGATAACGGTTTGAACGTCCAAGCTACAGCGGTTGAAGGAAAAATTAACTATCAAGTGGAGAGGTGAACCAAATGATTTTAACTGTTACATTGAACCCCGCTGTTGATATTAGTTATAAGCTTGACCGGTTTTCTCTTGATACGGTTAATCGTGTGAGCGATATTTCTAAAACAGCTGGGGGGAAAGGCTTGAATGTTACGAGGATCCTCCAACAGCTAGGAGAAGACGTTAGTGCTACAGGTTTCTTGGGTGGTAGTTTGGGAGATTTTATTCGGGATAATCTTACTAGTGTCACGGATTACTTTGTGAATATACAGGGTGATACACGCAACTGTATTGCAGTGATCCACGAAGGTAGACAGACGGAAATTTTAGAGAGTGGACCAGTTATCACAAAGGGTGAGGCTGCATTATTCTTAGAAAGATTCTCTGAGCTGATGCGTGATGTAGATATCGTTACGATCTCTGGAAGCTTGCCGATGGGTTTAATAGACGACTTTTATGAAAAATGTATTACGATTGCCAGTTCTCATGGTGTTCCAGTTTTGCTCGATACGAAGGGTGAGCTATTGAAAAAGACGCTTAAAAGCAAACCTTTTTTAATAAAACCAAATCTGGATGAGTTGGGAGATTTACTTGGTAAGAAAGTTGATGAGGAAACCGGGATTGTTGAAGCATTGAAGATGAGCTTGTTAAATGATATCCCGTGGATTGTTGTCACAAATGGGGCAAAAGGTGCCTTTGTGAAACATGGACCGAATATATACCGGGTTCGTGCACCTAAAGTCAATGCTGTTAATCCAGTGGGATCTGGTGATTCTGTGATTGCAGGATTTGCAGCGGGGCTATCTCGTGGTTTGGCTGAAATGGAACTAATTAAATTTGGCGTAACGATGGGTGTATTAAATGCAATGGAAGAAAAAACCGGTCATGTTAATCTGGATTATTTAGATTGGTGTACAAGGCAAATTAGTATGGAGAAGGTTTAATAAAACAAACAAAGGAGGATAAAGCAATGAAATTATCACCAGGCAAGCAACGTGGATTAGAATTAATTTCGGATGAAAATAATATGATTTTTGCGACTGCAATGGATCAACGGGGTTCTTTAGGTAAGATGATCCAATCTTTGAATGAAACTATTACATATGAGGAAGGGTTAAGTAAATTTAAAGAGGGAGTTAGTGAGGTACTTGGAAATCAATCTTCCTCTTTACTGCTTGATCCAGAATACGGTTGGGACGCTGCTAAGAAACTAAATGAAGATGTTGGTTTGATCATGGCATACGAAAAAACTGGTTATGACGCAACTGAAAAAGGCCGGCTTCCTAATTTAGTTGACGATTATGCGGTGCAGGATCTTGTAAAAGAAGGAGCTAGCGCACTTAAATTACTCGTTTACTATGATCATAAAGAAGACGCGAAATATAATAAAATTAAAAATGCCCTCATTAAACGAGTCGGCGATGAATGTAAACAAAATGACATGCTGTATATATTAGAGCCGGTTTCCTATAGTGCAGAAGGTCTTTCAGGTAAGAGTGCAGAATTCGCTAAAGCAAAACCGGAAATCGTTGAATTCTTTATGGAGGAATTCTCTAAAAAAGAATATGGCGTTGATTTATTGAAAGTGGAAGTACCTGTATCTGTTTTTCATATTGAAGGCTACGACCAATACGATAACTATGACCCTGTTTATACTCAGGAAGAAGCGGCTCAGTATTATCGCACCTGTTCAGAAAAAAGCGGTGTGCCATTTATCTATCTAAGTGGCGGTGTGACAAATGAACAATTCGTCGATACGCTTCACTTTGCAAAAGAAGCTAAATCCAAGTTTAGTGGCGTTCTTTGTGGGCGAGCAACATGGAAAGATGGTGTGAACGCATTTGCTGAAGATGGCAAGGAAGCCTATTATAAGTGGCTTGAAACAAAGGGAACGGATAATCTGAATAAGGTTAAAACGGCTGTTAAGGAAACCGCGACACCTTGGAGTGAGTTTTAGGTAATTGTTTGTAAAACTATTTAGTCTGCGGGGATAGTAGTTTATCTCTGTAGGCTTTTTTTTGGTGGGAGTCGCGCATCAAACAGGATAGTCGCGCAGTAACGCTTCGGAATCGCGCACTTGCTAATTAAATTCGTGCGATAACCTGTGCGCTGCACGATTTGAAAGTAGTGTCGCGCGAATCTGTCGTGATATCGCTCGTATTCACAATGTTATCGCCCGATTGTAGTCTCAGTCCGCGCGATTTCCGATGTACAGCGTTTTCTGCTTTAGCAGAAAACCTTCTATTATAATTACTATCGTCACCAATTAAAAAATGGTGGCGTTTTTTTTATTTTTAAATTCATGCCACCTTTCCCGCCATTCGTTCGATTGTAATGGTGAAAGGAGGTGAGGCACATGGCTATAGCAAATATGACGAATTCGACGCTTCGTTTAGTTTTCAACGAAGGAGTTGACCCAATCTCAGGGAAGGAAGTTTTTAAAACAAAAAGCTTCAGTAATGTCAAAACGGTAGCAACAGCGGATCAGTTATATGCAATCTCAATCTTACTTGAGCCATTGCAGCAGCGTTCACTTTTCAAAATTGAACGTACTGACAGTTCCGAATTGCGTCAGGCGTAACGATACGTAAATCTAAAAGAAAGGAGGGATTCTGATGGCGAAAAAACTAGAATTGAAATTTGAAAACCAAGACGGAAAAGTGGTAACGTACACACTTGATAATCCGGTTGAACCAGTTGATGCGGTTGCAGTGGAAGCTGCGATGGATGAAATCATCACCCAAAACGCATTCACTTCATCCGGCGGCAATATTGTAGCTAAAAAGAGTGCTCGCATTGTAGAGCGTAATGTACTAGATATTGAATTAGCTTAATAAATGGACCAGCGACAAGAATAGTATTCTGGCGCTGGTCTTTACTGAGTAAGTTTCATTAACTTTTCATTTCCTTTATTATAAGCTAGTTCCTTTAATCAAGAATAATCTACTCAACAGGTATTAATTTAACTTTTCCAGACGTTTCGATTACATCACCGTCTTCTGCGAAAAAGACGTAATCGCCACTACCAAAATCATCACCTAATATTGTGTTAACTTTTAAGTCACCATTCGCAGTATATACGACAAAATTGGAGCCAGGACCAATGTTTGTAGCCTGATAACGACTCGCTGTAAAATCATTCCCCACAATGTACTTACCTGATAGTAATACAACCGGTTCATCTTTTTTCTTAGCCACGACACGTTCTATTTTTTCTAATTCGGTTTGTTTCGCTTTTATATCCTCGTTCACGGTGCCCAGTTCTGTTATCTTAGCATCCAAGTCTGACTGCAAAGCATCTATTTCATTTTTTGTATCATCTCTACTAGAGACTAAAGAAAGGGCTTCATCTAGTTCTTCGGTTTTTTCCATAAGTAAACTTTCTTTTTCTTTTACATCGACTTCGATGTCCTTTAAATCTTGTTTTTTATCACCTATGTTTGATTTCAGGTCATCTAATTTTTCAGACAGTTCACTATGGGTAAGAGCAGTTCCCTCAAATGCAAATTTCGATTCACTTTTACCTACACTGTAAGCTATACATACCAACACAAGCACACCAATAATAACCCAAATCTTTTTGTTTTTTGCAAAGCCTTTGATTTTCTCCAATAGTAGTTCCCCCTTATCATGATTTCTAAAATTATGAATTATCCAATAAATATTGACGCAAATCACCTTTGTTCTCAAAAATAGGTGGCAAATAAGGAGAGCAGGCATCACAATTTTTCAAACAAACATTTGATCTAGGTGCAAATGAAGCGAGTTGGGTAACTAAGGGTAGTAGACACTTTAATTCTGATCATTGTCGTTTACCTAAACAAAAAGGAGTAACCGCTCCGACTAAGGCCAGCGATTACTTCTTTTGTTTACACATTTGCACTCTGGTCAACCGCTCATTATGCGATCATTCGTAGTTGCTGGCAACGAGTAGTTAATGCTATTCGTTACCTTAACTTAAGTATATTATAAATCCCTATTAATTATACTCCCAATGTGTTTGTTTATTTTAAATAGGGACGATTATTCTAATTAGGATGACGACATTTGGAGCATTAAGTTTGGTAGCGCAATTTGGTTTAGTCCAGATAGCTACTTTTACTCTAATTGTAACTTTTGTCGTTTACCTAAACCAAAAGAAGTAACCGCCCAAACCAGGTCGCTGTTACTTCTTTTAGTCAAGTCACAATTACTGTACTTAATGCGGTTTGTAGTTGCTAGTATCCAGGTAGTTAAAGCTACTCGAGTTCATGTATGATAGCTAACACCACAAGAGCTATTACAAATTTAGCCCAGTACGGTTCAAAATGCGAATGATCGATTCGTTTGATTTGTTGAGAACTTCGTCTAAATTCATCGTACGTAATTGGCGGTCTTTCATTAATACACGTCCGTCTACCATCGTCATTACAACATCTGAGGCTATTGCTGAATAGACAATCCTTGTATAGATGTTTTCTTTTGAGTTCACTTGTGGCTCATTTGGCCAAGTGTGTGGTTCTCGTAAATCAAGGATAACGATATCAGCTTTTTTTCCAACTTCAATGCTTCCGATTTCCTCCTCCAGACCAAGTGCACGGGCACCACCTAGAGTTGACATTTCGAAGGCTTGCTCTGCGCTTGGTGGAATGAGTGGATCCTGGTGAAGTCCCTTTTGAATATACGCAGCTAGCCGCATCTCATGAAGGTTGGAGAGGTTATTGTTGTCTGATCCGTCTGGTCCGATACTAACATTGACACCAGTTTCCAGCATCTTAGGAATTGGTGCGATTCCGGAGGCGAGATATAAGTTCGCTGAAGGACAGTGAGAAACATGGCACCCTCGTTCAGCCATAATTTTAATTTCCCTATCATTTAAATGAACACAATGAGCTAAGATCGTTCTAGGATTAATCAATCCAATGGAATCATAATATTCTACTTCTCTCATACCAGTACGATCAATAATGATACGTTCTTCCTCTTCAGTTTCAGCTGAATGCGTGTGAACATGGGCACCATACCGCTTGGAAAAGTCAGCAGTTAACTCTAAAAGCCTCCTTGTACAAGTAGGAGCATACCTTGGTGCGAAACAGTACCGAATTCTCCCATCATCGACTCCATCCCACTTGTTGAACAATTCTACACTTTCACCAAAAGCGACATCAGTAGGCTGAATCATAGCTGCTGGCACATCTACGCTTGGTTGCTCCATATCGATCATCGCTTTGCCTGCAAAACCCCGAATGCCTGTCTGTGCCATAGCCCAGAAACAACTATCCGTATGATAGGTTGTCTCCATGTCGTAAATGGCTGTCGTACCGTTAAGCAATAACTCAGAAATTCCTAACATGCTCGACCAGTAATTCGATTCGCTATCATGGGCTATTTCCAACCTCATCGTTACATCTAGCCATTGCTCTAACGTTTTGTCCGCTACGAGATTCCGTTGAAGGGTTTGGGTAAGATGAAGATGAGTCTGGATTAGCCCTGGTATAACATGCTTACCTTCTGCATGTATAAATTCGTCCACTTGATTATAATACATTCTCAAGTCACCGATAGCAGCAATGCGTTTCCCGACAACGAGAATATCCTGATTATATAAGACATCCCTATTCCGATTCATCGTGATAATCGTACCACCATGAATCAAGGTCCGCTTTTCTTGTTCCATGAAGATCCCTCTTTTCTGTAAACTATCCAAATTTGATACAGGTTTCGTCAACCTAACAAGTAGCTGTTAGGTTGGTATGCTTTGCTGAAAGTTGAACACATTTTCAGGATCATACTTTCGCTTTACGTCTATCAATCTATTTATATTGCCTCCATAGTAAGCGATTAAATAATCTTGAATGTTCGTATCAGGATTTCCTACATAATCACCTGTTGTATAAGCAAGCATCCGTTGACGAAGAACTTCAAGCTCCCGTATCCGTTCAAGTGCACTACTCTCTTCCACCCATTGATTATAATATTGGATAAATAACTTAGCGCCTCGATAAAAGAATGCTGTTTCTTTAGGTGTTTTGTCTTGATATGCACCACCTAAGGAATAAATGAGAACATTTAATAACGGTGATGATGTATGCTCTAGCGTCTGTCGTATAGTTGAAATAGCTTCTGGTGTCAGAAGCTTCATGGCATATGCACCCGACGACTTGTACTTAGGTTTTTCCGTAACAAATATTTCATTCGAAATCTCAAAAAGTTTGATGGCCCTGTTCCAATCAACTAATTCAATGGTTTGATCACCGGGACTTCCCATGTTTAGTAAAGGACTTAGTTCTTGTCTGGCTTCTTCAGGTGTACCCCAAAATACTCCCATTACTTTTAAGGGGTATTTTTTAAAGTGTTCCATTGGGAATGCTTTTGACCAGAGATCCAGATGTGAAAACCATCTCCTATCTGCTGATGAAAAGAATCTTTGCCATGTATCAATTATCTGTTCAACTGGTTGATCCCAGTCCCACCCGATATTGAACCAAGTCACGGGAGTCGCAGGGTAGACCCTTAATGTGACAGCTGTTACAATGCCAAAGTTTCCTCCCCCGCCTCCACACGTGGCCCAGAATAGGTCACTGTGCTCGTTGTGCTCCGTCGCATAGATGATCGTTCCATTTGCATCTACCATTTCAAGACTAACCAGACTATCGCAAGTAAGTCCATATCTCCGTAAGAGTGGTCCCATCCCACCGCTTAGGACTAATCCAGAAATCCCAACATCTGAACAAGTTCCCCCAACTTGGGTTAGCCCTTCCTCATATAGTCTCCGGTAAAGCTCAGAACCCGTTACCCCAGCCTGAACAGTTGCAATTCCTACTTCCTTTTCAACAGAAAGCTGTTTCATTTCGCTAACATCAATCACAATGACTCCGGTTCCTGTTGAGAAAGCCTCGTGATTATGTCCGCCACTTCTTATTCGAATAGGTACTTTGTTAAAACGTGCCCATCTTACAGCATTCTGTACATCGTTCGTATTTTGACAATAGACGATAACATGAGGGAATTTATTTTTAGAGGCAAAGTAGTTCCAAACGAGGCGGCTTTCATTGTAACCTGGCTCTCCAGGAATAATGATTCGGCCTGAAAGATCGGGACAAGACCCCCAATTTCTATTCATCAAGACACCTCCATTCGTAAATATACTCCTAGTCAATTAATGCGTAGAAGCGCCTATGCGTGCAAGTACAACTTTCTATGGGGGTATCCATTTAGAGGATATGTAAAAAATATAATAGGGGACTGGATACTTAATAGAAGAAAGTAAAATAAAGGACTAAATTAATAAATGCAGTTTATAAAAGTCCTAAGTGCAAAGTGAATGTGCGGAAGTTGATCGTCACAAGCAGAAAGTTGATCCACATAACCAGAAAGTCGATCGGAAATCAGACAAAGTCAATCGACAGAACTAGATAGTCGATCGCCACACCCAAATAGTTGATCATCAACCACAAAAAGTCGACACTCCACCACACACCAAAAAGAGGGTTTTCTGCGTCAGCAGAAAACCCTCTAAATCTATCTGGCTCTTAATTAACCTAAAAAATTCTAGTAAAAACGCTTATAACTATCAAAATGCTTGCCCCAATAGTACTTACCATGAACAGGGCTTATCTCTACGCCACTTGAACCTGCATGGATAAACTCCCCATTGCCAAGATAGATTCCCATATGTGAGATCCCAGCTTTGTATGTACCTTCAAAGAATACAAGATCGCCAACTTGTGGGTTGTTCACGTAGTATGAACGGTTAAAGTAACCTTCACTGGAAGTACGAGGAATGTCCTTGCCAGCTTTACTGTAAACATAATCGATGAATCCACTGCAATCAAATCCAGCTGGTGTTGATCCGCCCCAAGCGTAGTCAACGCCTAACATGCTTTTAGCGATGCTAACGACTTTGCTGGCATTATAGTCAACGTCAGCGCTTGGCTCTTCAGCAGGTTCAACAGTTCCACCACCTGATGTTGATTTCCCGCCAATGCTTAACTTCTGGCCAACTAGTATCAAACTTGATGATAATCCGTTCCATTTCTTCAATGCTGATACCGTTACATTCTGACTGTATGCGATCCCACTCAAGGTATCGCCAGAACGTACCACGTAAACAGATGATGATGCAACCTGCTCGTCCTTATTTTCCTCAACGCTTGGTTCCGGAGCCGGTGCAGAAGCATTTCCACTCTTAGATACGACAAATTTGTCGCCAGGATGGATTAAAGAAGAATTTAAGTCATTCCAGTTCATTAAATTAGATAAAGATATGTTATGTCTAGATGCGATTCCACTTAATGTGTCACCGCTTTTTACTGTATATGTAGAAGTTGTATTAGTAGATGTAGTTGGTTTTTCTTCCGCTTGTTCACTACTAGCCCCGTCTGTCTCTAACACCTGGTTCGGAAAGATGAGACTACTAGATAAACCGTTAATAGATTTTAGTTGCGCGACGCTGGTGTTATATTCATGTGCTATAGCCCATAATGAATCACCGCTTTTCACCTTATACGATGCTGCTTCTGCCTCCGTTGCTGCAAAAGCTGAAGCTATAAATGCACTTGCTGTAACCGACATAATAATTTTCTTATTTGCCAATGTTGATATTCCCCTCTCACAAATAAACTATCTTTTTAAATTTCTAGATTAGTATAGCATGATTATGGTAGATTTGTGACAATTGTGACAAAATATAGCGTAATAGTTACCTTCCTGTAATATTATCGTAATAATACGCACTTTTTGTAATAGATAGAGACAAACTAATTAAAAAATATAAACCATTCACCATAAATGTGTTATAATTTCGATTGTGTTGTCGATATAGTAAATGAATTATAGAGAAAAATAGATGAATACTCATCAATGAGAAAGTTAAATGGAGGTCTATACACTATGGAAGAAACAATCTCCCTCAAGGAAATATTTGGGGTTATTAAAAAGCGTCTTTTACTAATCATTTCATTAGTAGTCGGCGCAGCATTGATAGCGGCAGTGGTCAGCTATTTCGTTTTGACGCCTACCTATCAAGCTAGTACACAATTTATTGTAAGCCAGGAAAAACAAGATCCAGCAGTTGAATATGGTGTAAATGATATTCAGACAAACATCCAACTTATCAATACGTATAATATTATTATTAAGAGTCCTGCAATCTTAGGAGATGTTGTCGAAGAATTAAATCTATCATCCTCGGCTGATGAATTAAAATCAAAAGTACAAGTTGCCAGTGAAGAATCCTCACAGGTTGTTACCGTAACAGCAACAGATACTGATCCGAAACAGGCAGTAGATATTGCAAACACTACAGTAGAAACATTTCAGGAAAAAATTCCGGATATCATGAGTGTCGATAATGTAAGTATTCTAGCAGAAGCGGAACTTTCGGAGAACCCAAGTCAAGTTAGTCCAAATCCTTTATTAAACATTGCAATCGCAATTGTACTTGGGGCAATGGTTGGCGTTGGTCTGGCATTTCTATTGGAGTATCTGGATAACACGATTACGACAGAAGAAGATGTGGAAAAAGTTCTTGAAATACCGATATTAGGTGTTATCACGCATATCAATGACAGTGATGTTCGCGGAGAACATATGGAGATACAATCAAAGCAAGTGAAGCGAGGTGGCTATAATGGCGCGCAAAAAAAATCCGTCTAGAACAAGCAAAATAAGACATCTAATTACAAAACTAAATCCCCGCTCACCGATTTCTGAGCAGTATCGCACGATTCGAACCAATTTGCAGTTTGCCTCGGTTGATGATGAGCTTAGAACAATGCTTGTGACCTCACCAGGACCTGGCGCAGGTAAATCAATTACAACAGCTAACCTAGCAGTTGTTTACGCACAGCAAGGGAAGAAAGTTTTACTCGTTGATGCCGATATGCGTAAACCTACCGTACATTACACCTTTCGTTTAGATAACCTACACGGGTTAAGTAACATCTTAGTAGGGGAGGCCAGTTTAGAAGAGTCAACATCTACAACTGATGTCGATAATCTGGACATTATCCCATGTGGACCAATTCCACCGAATCCTTCTGAATTGTTAGGATCGAGAAAAATGCGTACGTTGATACACGAAGCAAGCCTTTTATATGACCTTATCATTTTCGATACACCACCAGTACTTGCGGTTACGGATGCACAAATACTAGCCAACATTGTTGACGGATCGTTAGTGGTCGTTCGAAGCAATAATACAGAGAATGAAGCTGCACTCAAGGCCAAGGAAGCATTAGAGCCCGCTAAAGCAAAGCTGCTAGGTGCTATCTTAAATGACCGAGAGAAGAAAGCATCCAATTACTATTATTATTATGGTGTAAATTAACAAATCTGCTCCTTACCCCATCAGGTAGGGAGTTTTTTAATGAAAAAACAAGATATGACTTTTTTGTCGTTAATATGACTATTTTATGATAGTAATTGCACTGCCAGTTTGATATAGTAAGTGAATGAGTCCTTTTACCTATGGAATATAGTAGGAGAGATACATGTCGAAATGGACTATTAATATACGTCGTATTCTGCTATAATTCTAGAAATATTATGTAATCTGAAACAAACAAGGATGTGACAATCATGATTGATATTCATTGCCATATATTGCCCGGTATTGACGATGGCGCTGTAACAGAGGCTGATAGTTTAGCGATGGCGCGTGAGGCGGTACAACAAGGCATTCATACAATAATTGCAACACCACATCATAAGAATGGCAAATACGACAACACGAAAGGTAGTATTATAAAAAGTGTGGAAGTATTAAGTGAACTTCTTGTGAATGAAGACATACCTTTAACGTTATTAGCCGGTCAGGAGATCCGGATTAATGGTGATATGATCGAGGATATAGAAAAAAATGAGCTTTTATCACTAAACGCTACTAAATATATGTTTATCGAATTTCCATCTGGTAGTGTTCCTCGTTATGCAAAGCAGATGCTGTTTGACTTACAAGTTTCTGGTTACACACCGGTTATCGTCCACCCCGAGCGGAACTCAGAACTGATTCAAAATCCAGCAAAACTTTATGATTTTGTACGTAAAGGTGCATTAACTCAGGTTACTGCTGCTAGTTTAATAGGCAAGTTTGGGAAAAATATTCAAAAATTCTCGAAGCAATTAGTGGAGGCAAACCTAACTCATTTCATTGCTTCTGATGCACATAACACAACAACACGCGGTTTTTGCATGAACGATGCGTATCAAGAGCTACGTAATGAATTTGGTAACGACATGTTCTATATGTTTATGGAAAACTGCCAACTGCTTGCAGATAACCAAAACGTAAACAAAATGGAACCTTCTATGGTTAAAAAGAAAAAATTCATGGGACTCTTTTAGAAGAAGTCCAATAGGTATGACTTCCATTGACCCTTCTTTATCTGATTATTCACGTGATAAATGGAGGGTATACATAAATCCGCCTAGGCTTTTAGATAGAATAAAAATTGTGAAACAGGTAATGGTTCCTGACTGCTATCAATGGAATCATTCCGTTACAGGTGGGTAAACTATTTCCATAAACTTTCAAAGGGAGTTATGGCTATGATCAATGTGTTGTTAATTGAGGATCAACGTTTATTTAGTGAAGGTATACAAGCCGTTATTAATCGTGAAGAAGATATACGGGTAACAGCTGTTGCCGCAAACCACAAAGATGCTATACACAAAATAAACGAACAAAGCATTGATGTTGTTTTAATTGATGTCCACTTGCGTTATAAAGAAGGCATCAAGATGACGCTTGGAATCAAAGGAAGCCACCCAACGATCAAAGTGATTCTATTAACTACCACAGTAGATGAGGACCTAGTCGTAAATGGGTTGAATGTAGGAGCAGATGGATTCCTATTAATAAGCCTCTTTGCAGAAAATTTAATTCGTGCTGTACGTGATGCTTATAATGGGCAAGTTGTGTTATCAGGCGATGTAGCTAAAATCCTAGCGAAGAAAGTACAAGACCTGCAATTTAATAAAAAGCAAATACTGGCCCAGCAGTTAGAACATCGGAACATACAGTTGTCACACCGAGAAATTGATATCGCCTATCTGTTAATGGAAGGTTATAGCAACAAGGTAATTGCAGAGAAGCTATACCTGAGTATGGGAACGGTCAAGAATTACATTAGTGATATCTACAGTAAGCTGGATATGCGTAACAGAGTAGAAGTCATTGAGTATCTAGATAGATTATTAAATATGAATAGCTAGTTATTATTTTATGTCGAATGTTGTAAAATATACGTAAAAAGACTTACAAATTGTAATAAAGTATGTAAAAATATAAATAGACAATTTCAATGAACTAAAATACTAGTGAATGAGTAATTAATAGTATGTAGGTACTCATTCACTAGTGTTTAAGTTTGCATGTAACTATATAAGAAAGGGGTTGAAATCGTGACATATCGTATGCGTCTAACATTACTTGTCCTAATGGACTCCATCATAGTTAGTACAGCTATATTTATTGCTTCCTGGATTGTATATCCATATACACCAGTCTTCAATATGCCGGCACTTATCATTAGTTCTATTGCACTACTTGTATTCCATCATCTTTTTGCTACTGTTTACAATCTATATAACAAGGTTTGGTCATATGCCAGTGTAGGTGAACTAACAGCTATTGTTAAAGCTATTACACTTTCTATTATTGCTGCAGGAATTGTTCAATACCTCGTAAATGATTTTGCCATATATAAACGTGCACTTGTTGTTACATGGATGTTACATATTATCTTAATTGGAGGATCGCGCTTTATTTGGCGTGTCTATCGGGATCAAATTATGAATAATGCTGAAAACAAAAAACGGACATTGATTGTTGGTGCTGGTTCAGCTGGTGCAATGATCGTTAGGCAATTGAAAAATCAAAACAATTCTGAGCTATTACCAGTAGCGTTTATTGATGATGATCTTTCCAAACAAAAAATGCAATTATATAATCTACCAGTACTCGGCCAAGCGAAGGACATCGAAACAGTCGTGAAAAACCATAACATTGAACATATCGTTATCGCGATTCCATCATTACGTAACGGGGCCCTAAATAAACTTGTCGTAGAATGTAATAAAACAAAAGCAAAAACGCAAATGATCCCGAAAATTGAGGATCTAATGACTGGAAAAGTATCAGTAAGTCAGTTGAAGAATGTCGAAGTAGAAGACTTACTTGGACGTGAACCTGTGGAACTTGATATTAATACCATTTCCGAATATGTCACAGGTAATACAGTAATGGTAACCGGTGCAGGTGGCTCAATTGGATCAGAATTATGCCGCCAACTGATGCGTTTCACACCAAGTGAAATTGTTTTGGTAGGACACGGCGAATTTAGTATTTATACGATTGATATGGAACTCAAAGAGAAATATGGTGACATGAATATAGAAATCGTTCCTGTTATTGGAGATGTGCAGGATCGTGAGCGCATGTTTGATGTTGTCGAAAAATATAAACCAACAATTATCTATCATGCTGCAGCGCATAAGCATGTACCATTAATGGAATATAATCCACACGAAGCGGTAAAGAACAATATTATTGGTACAAAAAATGTAGCAGAAGCAGCGGATACATTTGGTGTGGATACATTTGTCCTTGTTTCATCTGATAAAGCAGTTAACCCAACAAACGTGATGGGTGCAACGAAACGTGTTGCAGAAATGGTTATCCAAGACTTAAACCCACGAAGTAAGACGAATTTTGTTGCTGTACGATTTGGTAATGTCCTTGGAAGCCGAGGCAGTGTTATACCGTTGTTTAAGAAACAAATTGAGCGCGGTGGTCCGATTACGATTACAGATCCAGCCATGACTCGGTACTTTATGACAATTCCAGAAGCTTCTAGACTAGTTATCCAAGCTGGGACTCTTGCAAAGGGTGGAGAAATATTCGTGCTCGATATGGGCGAACCGGTTAAAATTGTCGACTTGGCCAAGAACCTTATTAATCTATCTGGTTATACGGAGAATGAGATTCCGATTAAATTTTCTGGTATTAGACCTGGGGAGAAGATGTTTGAGGAATTATTAGGCGCGGATGAGGTTCATCCAAATCAAGTATATGAGAAGATTTATGTTGGGAAGACGAGTCAAGTGGAAGGAGAAGTTCTGTTAGATTTGATTGGGAGATTTGATAGGTATTCCTCTAGCGACTTGAAAGATAAGTTGATGGCAATTGTCTTTATGGAGAAAACCTTGTTGGCGGTGAAGGGCTAGATTAATAATTGCGTTAAAAGCAATTATATTGATGCCTTCAAAATTCATAAAAGGTAGGGTATATAAATGAGGGTTTGTGTTATAAGGAATGCTGACATTGAACTTAATGCAGGGTTATCAAGAATAGTTGATGCAATTAGCGAGGCGAATTCTATATTTTTAATTACCAGAAACCGCAAGAAAAGTTGTGAAAAGAAAATAAACGTGAAAACATTACATTACAAAAATAAAGAGTTTAAACATATTGAGATTAATCTAAGAGGGGAAAGTGGGAAGGGTTATAAAAATTTATGGAACTTAATGGTTTATCAAAGCATTCTTTTTTATATTCTTTTAAAATACAGAAAAGAATTTGATATTATTCATGACTTTGATTTAGATACTGGAATAGCGGCTAGTCTATTATATAGAATATTAAAAGTCAGATATGTATACCATATCGCTGACTTCTATGTTGATAGCAGAGGGGGAATTCCAATATATTTAAGAAATACGATTAAAAAGATTGAATTTAATGTAATTAAGTATGCTGAAGCAACAATTATTTGTACAGAAGATAGATCAGTTCAAATAAAAGGTTCTAATCCTAATCGGCTTGTGGTAATACACAATACACCAGTATTTAACTCTGGAGATTGTATTTCAAACAAAGGTAATAATGATAAAATTATAAATATCTGTTATATAGGTACATTAATCGAGACCAGATTTATTAAAGAATTGATTGAAGTAGTTAAAAACAATAATAAATTAACTCTTACAATTGGAGGGCTTGGGCCGCTTGAAGGTTGGGTAGAAGAACAGAGCTACAAATATAAGAACATAACTTATTTAGGGGAAGTACAGTATTCTGAAACCTTCAACCATTACTCGAAGTGCGATATAATGGTTGCTATTTACAACCCCAAAGTTCCTAATCATAGGTATTCTGCACCCAATAAAGTTTATGAAGCAATGATATTAGGTAAACCAATAGTTGTTGCAAAAAACACTGGACTAGAAAATATTGTTGGCAACAATGAAATAGGTTATTTAATCGATTATTCTCAAAAAGAGTTCTCATCTTTAATCAATTATTTGTTTGAAAATAAAAATGAATTGAAAACAAAGGGTGAAAATTCGAAAAGAAATTATAAACATTACTCATGGATTGTAATGAAGGATCGATTAGAAAAGCTTTACGTATCGATAAAAGATAGGTGATTTAATGAATGTACAGATAAAAAAAATTTTAATTATTACTGTAGGTATAATAGTGTTTAGAGCTTTCATCGATTTAATTTTAGTAAATTATTTATCAATCAAATGGAATTATACAGGATTTTTCGTTGACTTCAATATTTATAAAACTGTAATTTCGTATACTTGCCTATTGTTATTTTCTTATTTAATATCTTTTTATAAAAGACGTATTTCTCACTTTTTTTACGTAATTCTTTTTTTTGTTGTCTATATACCGTTTAGCTCTATATTTTCAATAATGAATCAGAGTAGTATATTTTACTTTTATACTACGATTGCATTTTTAATATTATGTTTTTTTATAGTTTTTATTGATGTTGGGAAAGAAAGTAATATTAGTATAAAAAGAAATTATATTGGTAACTATTTTAAGTATTTTATTTTTGTTATTTCATTGTATACAGCTATAATTATGACATTATTAAATATAAATAATATAAATATATTTCAAGTCTTTGATTTATCAAAAGTTTATAGCATAAGAGAAAATGTAAATTATAGTTTAGGTATGAATTATTTATTCAGTTGGCAGTCGAAGGTTATTAATCCTTTTATTATAGCTATTGCGTTAACTAATAAAAAACTGGGAATAGTGTTAGTGTTTACAGCATTTCAAATATGGCTTTATATTTTAACAGGAAATAAGATGGTGCTGTTTAATACTATGATAATATATGCCATTATCTTTTTAAGAAAACTGTATATCGAGAGGGATGTGATATTATATTTTATAAATTCCCTTCTTTTTTTATCAATGGTTTCTATTTTAGAAATTTTTTTTGTTGCTAACTCGGTTGTTATTGATATATTTATTAGACGTGTATTCTATTTACCAGCTTTAATAAGTTTTTATTACTTTGATTATTTTAGCACACATGACTTTAGATATTGGTTAGATTCAATGCTAGGAAGAGCTTTCAATGTAGAGCCTGACCTCCTTCCATCATTACTTATAGGGAAGTTGTACTTTGGTAACCAGGGTACTAATGCTGTTACAGGCTTTATCGGTTCTGAATATGCAAATGCTGGGTTTCTAGGGATTTTAATTGCGATAATAATTATAATAATTCTATTTAAGACAATAGACTATTATACTTACAAGGTAGATGGCAGTGTTATTTTAATAACTTTAATTTCTCCGATATATACATTGTGGAACAGTGCAATATTGACTTCTTTATTAACAGGTGGATTACTATTGTCAATTTTATTAATTAGTCAAACTAAGGAAGTCAAGGTTGGTAATATTAATAGGGAAAACATATGAAGATATTTTTCCGTAAAATAAAAAAATTTCTATATTTATTTGCAACCAAGGTATTAGGTCAATTATTCAAATTCCTGATAATGATAATTGTGAGTAGTCAAATATTAAATCCAGAGGATTTTGGGGTATTTAGTTTATATTTTGTAATATTGAATATCACATATTTAATAGTTGGATTTGGTGTTTTGGATTCAGCAATGATTATATTAAATAGTGAGGAAAATAAACAAAAGGTTAAGTCTATAATTGGTACAGTTCTATTATTAATTGTTTTTGTTAGCATTTTATTCGGAATAATAAGTAGCATTATTTTTCAGTTATATGATTTCCCACTACCAATTCTGCTTTCTTTAATTTCAATAGGATATGTATTACAACAATTAGTTAAAAAAGTAAGTGTTCCCTTATTAGATTACTTTTCGATGTATTATTTCGATCTATTTATAAATTTAGTAACTTTATTATTAATCTTTTTATTTGGTCAAAACTTAACAAACATTTTATTCATTTATGCAAGTACAACAATGGTATTTAGCCTATTATTTATTTTCAGATTGAAGCCATCTTTTGTTAATGTTAAGAAAAATTTAGTTTATATTATAAAAACTATAAGGAATTATGGAGTGAAAGTACATATCTCCCAAGTAGTCGCCATGGGAACGTATGATATGGATAAATTCATACTTCAGTTCGTCTATGGTTTTGGAAGTGTAGGAATATATACCTTAGCTTTAAATTTTATTATACCCGTTAAATTATTCAGTGTGTCAATATCAGAACTTATGTTCAAAAAGTTTTCGCAACAATCCTATATACCTAAACAGCTATTATATATAAACGCTGCTTTAAGTTTAATTTTAGGTATAATCTTATCTTTAATAGGTTCTTTTATAATAATAAATTATTATAATTCAAGTTACCATGTTATATTAAATTTTATATACTTATTACCTATCATTGCTTTGTTAAATTCTTCTTTCACACCAATAAACTATTATTTTTCTGCCAAGGGCTTGTCGAATCAAAAATTAATAAATGCTATAGTTTTAGCTATATCTAACTTAGTATTAAACTTTATTTTTGTTCCTATTTATGGAGTTTTAGGTGCAATTATAGCCACTATACTAGCACTTTTAATAAATAATATACTTTTTATATTTCAATATTTAAGGTATATCAAGAAAAGGTGATGTGCATATATGATAAAGAAACTCATTTTATCTGAAAAGCCAATGGTAGAAAAAGGTACAATAATATATAATCGATTTTTGAAAAATATTTATAAAACCACTTCTAAGTTAAAATCATTTGAAAATGATATTGAAATAAGTGACGTATCGAATATGAATTCATTTTTTATTATTTATAATAAATTCCATAAGCAGAATACCAATGTTGTACTACAAGAGGCAGATTTGTTAGTTGATAATATTTATCAGTCGATTAACTCTGAAAAAATAGTATCGGAAAATGAAATAAATTGGAATTATGATTATATAAATAGATTTCAATGGGAAAATAAGCATTTTAGTAAACTTGAAATAAAAGATGAAAATAGTGATTCTGATATTAAAAACGTTTGGGAACTTTCTCGATTTTACCATTTAACAGTTTTGGCGCATGCCTTTTTAATAACAAAAGATAATAAATATGTTATAAAGTTAAAGCGTGATTTGAAGGAATGGATAGAACAGAATCCTTTTAATTATTCAGTAAATTGGGCTGTAGGGATGGAGGTTTCAATTAGAGTAGTAAATCTAATTGAGTCTATATTATTATTGAAAAAGTATTCATTGTTTTCTGCTGATGAAATTATTGTAATAAATAAACTTATATACAAACATTATATTTATCTTAAAAATAATCTAGAAAAAGGATTGAATTCTAATAACCATTACATATCTAATCTGGTTGGATTACTATGGATATTAATTTATTTTCAAAATTTGAATGGTTTTCCTCATAAAAAGAGAATGAAAAAACACTTGTCTGTTGTACTAAAACAATTTGAATATGAACTTAGCTATCAAATATACCCCGACGGTTTTAGCTATGAAGATTCAATTTCATACCATTGCCTTAATTTAGAAATGTTACTTTCCTCTTTAATTATTTTAAAAGAAAATAATATTATTGTTCCTAATAGTATAGAAAAAACTACATTTAAAATGTTAATTTCTCTAAGAGAAGTAATGTTTGATAATAAAATACCCATAATTGGGGATATGGATAATGGTAGATTAATGAAGATTAATATTGAAGCTAATTTAACAAAAGACAATTTTTTATATCTGATAAAATTAGGACAGTTTTATTATCAAAAGGATATACCAATACGTAATAAATCGCCAATCGTTTTTAATGATATAGGTTTGTATCGAATATTTAATGATAAATTTGATGCTCTAATTAGATGTGGAAAGATCGGGCTAAATGGTATAGGAGGACATGCACATAATGACCAATTAAGTTTTGTATTGTCCGTAATGAATTATTCTGTGTTCGTTGACCCAGGAACAGGCGTTTATAGTGGAAATTATAAATTAAGAAGACTCCTTCGATCGACTTCTTCTCATAATACTTTAAGTATTGAAGGGGTTGAACAAAATGATATAGGTTTTGATCTTTTTAAAATGAAAGAATTTACTTATTCACAGGTTCAAGAAGTAAAGCCTGATATGTTTAAAGGAAAACATTATGGATATGTAAATAAGTATAATGTGATTTATGAAAGAAAAGTGAAGTTAAATCATAACAGTATAAAAATAACTGATACACTGTCTGAAAGTATAAGCACTAACGTTAAAATACATTTTGTATTAAATAAGGACTTTGATGTTAAAAGATTTGACAAATACATTTTAATTTACAATAAACATGTTACTTTAAAAATGACTACTAATGGAATATTCAATATTGAAAAACAGCTATTCTCAAGGTCGTATGGATCGGTAGAAAACACAAAAAAAGTAACTATACTCATGAAGGGTTCTGAAAATGAAACTAATATTGTAATTGTATAACAAGAATTATACTAGTAGAATTATATGAAGTTTATTATTTAATTTAAAAATGGAAAAGGTTGTGTAAATAATGACAAAAAAATTATGTGTAATTGGACTCGGCTATATTGGTTTACCAACATCAGTTGTATTTGCTGAAAATGGTTGGGAAGTAATTGGAGTTGATGTAAATTCGCTAGCAGTTGATGAATTAAATAAAGGAAGGGTCCATATTAAAGAAAACGGCTTAGATAAAGCAGTAGAAAAAGTGGTAGAAAATAAAACATTCACTGCAAAAATGTCACCGGTTGAAGCAGATGTATTTATAATTGCTGTTCCTACACCACATAACCAAGATTTAACTGCAAACCTTCGTTATGTAGAAAATGCAGTTAGATCAGTGTTGCCAGTATTAAAACAAGGTAATACAATAATTGTGGAGTCAACTATTCCGCCAAGAACTACTAGAGATGTTGTGGCACCTATTTTTGATGACGCAGGCTTTAAACCAGGGGAAGATATATATTTAGCACACTGTCCAGAGCGTGTATTGCCGGGCAGAATACTAATAGAACTGTATGAAAACAATAGAATAGTAGGAGGAATTAATTCCGTTTCTACAAAAAAAGCAGCAGGTGTGTATCGTACGTTTGTTAGAGGCAAAGTGTTAGAAACAACTGCTGAAAGTGCTGAGTTGTCAAAATTAATGGAGAATACCTATAGAGATGTTAACATAGCTTTAGCAAATGAATTAACTAAGATATCGGAGGGTTTAAAAATAGATGCATTGGAAGTTATATCTCTTGCAAATGAGCATCCGAGAGTTAATATACACCAGCCAGGACCCGGTGTGGGAGGACATTGTTTAGCAGTAGATCCATATTTTATTATTGAAAAGGATCCAGAGAATGCACAATTAATAAGTGATGCAAGAGCTATTAATAATTCAATGCCTAAGTTTGTTGTAAAACAATTGAAAAAGGTAACTAATCGTTCATCGAAAATTGCTGTATTTGGATTAGCATATAAGGGAAATATTGATGATATTCGAGAAAGCCCTGCACTTGAGATTGTAAGGCTATTAATTAATGAAGGTTATAATGTACATGTTTATGATCCATATGTTAAACAAGAACAAGTAGATTTCCAACTTTCTTCATATGACAATTCACTTAATGATGCGGACATTATGCTAATTCTTACTGATCATAATGAGTTTAAAAACCTTGATTGGGAAAATGTTAAGAATAGAATGAGGACAGCTAATATTTTAGATACTAAAAATTGCGTTAATACTCCAAAATCACAATTCAATTATTATAATTTTGGTAATCTCTTTGAGTTAGTAAATAGGGAAGAGTTGGTTGAAAGTAATTTATAGATATTAATATAAACATTTCCAGAATAATTTAAGGTGGACTTGTTGAAAGGTGTATTATACCAATGCAAAAAAAGATTCTTTTAATTTCTCAATACTTTCTTCCAGATATTAATGCTGCTTCATTCCGAATTAATGACCTATATAAAGCTTTAAAAAAGCAGAATTATGATGTAACTGTAGTAACAGCTTACCCACAAAAATCAGTTGTTGAAGAAATAAAACCTTCTGATTACATTCATAGAATAAGACTAGAAAAAGTTAATAAAAAGTCTTTTATTAACTATATAAAAAACTATTTTGGATTTATGATTAAATCAATATATCATTCTTTATTTCGTTTAAGTAAGAGGAAGTATGACTATGTGATAGTTACATCCCCCCCACTTTTTGTAGCTCTTGGAGGTCTCGTTGTATCTTTTTTTAAACGTACAAAATTAATTATTGATATAAGAGATGTTTGGCCAGATTCTGCAGTTTCTGCAGGGATGTTAAAGCCTAATGGAATATTATATAAAGTTACCAAAAGAATAGAAAGACTTCTTTATAAAAAAGCTGATATTATTACCTGTGTCTCTAAACCTATGAAAGATTATATCTATAAAGAATCAAAACATGGAAATATTCATATCTTATATAATGGGATTTCTCCTGCAAGTATTCAAGACGACTTACAACCAGTTACAAAACAAAATAAAGACAAAATAACAATTGGCTATGCCGGGAATATAGGGATAGTACAAAATATGGAAATTATATTGAAAACGTCTCAGTTCTTAGCAAATAGTGATTCGAATTTTGAGTTTGTAATTATCGGAGATGGCATAGAACGTAAAAGGTTAGAAGAGGATGCAAAAGAATTAAACATGAAAAATATAACATTTACAGGTACCTTACCTAAAAATGAAGTATTGAATAGACTTAATCAAGTAGATTTGTTATTCTTTAGTTTAATTGAAGATCCTATATTTGAAAAAACTATTCCATCTAAATTATTCGATTACTTGTTAAATAATAAACCTATTATTACTAGTATTAAAGGTGAAGGTAGAGATATCTTGGAGAAGCTTGGATGTGCTTTATTTTTTGATCCGAAAGACCCCGAAAGTTTAGCAAATGCATTAATAGAATATAAAGATGACAAAAAAGCTTATGAAAAAGCATCAATTAATAATAGAGAGTATGTTATAGAAAATTATAACCGGGAAGAAATGTTTGTGAAGTTTCTAGATCAATTACAAGAACAAAATTTATAAATTTATCAATGATTTTATTATAAGGAAATGATTATAATGAGTATTCAGGAAAGATTATTAAAGGAAATGGATTATTTAGTAGCCCATGCTAATACGGCTATTACAATTAGCACTACAGCAAAGCATGCAACAGATTTCATATTACTACCTAGAAGGTTTGCATTGAATACTGCAATATCTAGTTTCTTAATAAACGATGGTGAATTACTTGAAGATACTCTAAGTTTTTTCGATGGTAAAGTTGATACTATATATATTGATATAGAACAAAAACAAAAGATTAACTTATTTAAATTCGCTAAAGAAAAAGTTAATCGAACAAAATTAATAGCAGTAAAACCAAATGATACTACTCTTGAGTCCTGTGACACATTAATACGAAACCAGTTTAATGACGATTTGATTGATAAGAATGTATTAGTTATAGGTACAGGAAATTTAGCCAATAAAATTGCATTAAGACTAAGTGAAAGACAGGCAAATGTATATGTAAAGGGTAGGACAATAGCGAAAGAAAATGCTATTGTAAATGGTTTAAATAGTATTCTACCTAATTTTTCATCTTCAGTAAAAACATTTGATCAAATGGAAGAAACATCTCAAAAGTTAGATGTAATTATTTCGTTTCTTTCAGGTCAGTTTAAGGAAGAAGATATTTTGTTTCCTTATATTGTTAAAGGCACATTTATCATTGATGGTGGAATAAATAATTTTAGTAGTAATTTTGTTAAAAAAGTGATAAAACAAAATACAACAATTACAAGGTTAGATACACGAATTGCTTTACCTTACCAATTACTATCAACATTTGAGTATACAACTTCCTTTTTTGAGGATGTTTATGGGGAATCAGAAATTAATAATATATCTATTGTTTCAGGTGGGTTTATAGGATCAGAAGGAATGGTTATAGTTGATAATATAAAGCAACCAAAGCAAATTATTGGCATAGCAGACGGTAGTGGAGGGGTGAAATCAATTGAGCAGCTCACTGAATCAGATAGAAAGTCCATACAAGATATCGAAAAAGCCACTTCAATTAGTATTTAAACGATTATTTGATATTATATTTAGTTTAGTTATTATATTATTTTTATTACCCGTTTTTTTAGTTTTGGCGATATTTATTATTGTTGAAGATGGACGACCAGTATTTTTTAAACAAAAGCGAAGTGGGAAAGATGATATTGCTTTTGAAATGTACAAATTTCGTTCAATGAAAGTTAATCAATCTAAATCATCAAAGGGTAAGAGTAAAGGGACAATTTATAATTGGAAGAATGGTGTTCCTGATAACTTTGTGTTTAAAATAGGGTCAGTTGATAATCCGAATATAACTAGGATTGGTAAATTTATAAGAAAATATAGCTTGGATGAATTACCACAGTTTTATAACGTATTAAAGGGCAATATGAGTGTAATAGGACCAAGACCTGAACTAATGGAAATTACTAGATGCTATAGTAAAGAACAAAAAAGAAGGTTACATGGAAAACCAGGTATTACTGGCTGGGCACAAGCAAACGGTAGAAGTGATATGAATCATGGAGAGAAAATTAAACATGATTTGTATTATGTGAGAAACTTTAGTTTATGGTTGGATGTAAAAGTGTTTTTTAAGACGGTTGTGCAGGTTGTTTTGGGGAAAGGGTCAGTTTGATAAATAGATTATTGGAATGTCATATTATCTATTGCCTGATAATAGTTAATTAAAATATTATGGTTAAAGCCTTTTATCAGGATTAAATGTGATATAAGAAAGACAGGATATGGTATTAGATGGAATTAAGAGTTTTGTTAAAGAAGTAGTTAGAAATTAAGGAGTTTTCCCATGAAACGTTCTGAGCAAAATAAAAAGTCTAAAAAACTATGGCTTAAAATACCTTTGGCTATCCTATTTATCGTTCTAGTAGGAATAGGGATCTATGCTTATTCCTTATATGATAACGCTAAAAATACAGTAAATGAAAAAATGCATGAACCAGTAGAATCTATTGATCATACGTTAACAGCGAAAAAGATGAAGGCGACAGAACCGCTTAACATATTATTACTCGGTGTAGATGCAAGGGCGAATGACCAAGGGCGTTCGGATGCATTGATGGTCATGTCATTAGATCCTGAAAACAACAAAATGCAAATTGTCAGTATCCCTCGTGATACGAGAACGATGATGGCTGGTAAAGGCTTTAATGATAAAATAAATCATGCTTATGCATATGGTGGTGCAGATATGTCGGTTGCAACCGTAGAAAACTTCCTGGATATTGAACTTGATTATTTTGTCCGCATGAATATGCAGGGGTTAGATGCTTTGGTTGACCAATTAGGAACAATCACAGTAGATAATGAGATTGCATGGCAGGATGGAAAGTACACTTTTACAAAAGGACCAACAACAATGGATGGAGATAAAACAATGCATTTTGTTCGGATGCGAAAGCAGGATCCAGCAGGTGACTTTGGTCGTACAGCCCGTCAACGTCAAGTGATTCAGGGTATAGTTAATGAAGGGGCAAGTGTTGCTTCAGTAGGTAAAATTAATGGAGTTATTGATGTTCTAGGAAACAATATGACCACTAATTTAGAATTTGATGATATGAAAAATTTATTGAGCGGTTATAAAAGTACAAGAGAAAATGTTGTTAGCTATATGATGAAGGGCAATGGTACTAAGATTGACGGTACTTATTATCTCCAGGTGTCAGATAGTGAAGTTGAGAAAGTACATGGGATGATAGCGGAAGTGCAATCGTAAAAACTAAGATTAGCTTCCTAACTTAAAACGAAAGACGAAGGAATATTAGATCACCTGCTCCTTGATTACCGACCAATCCTGTTGATTGTCGTATTCAAAAAGACTAAATAAGCGACAAATAACCCTCGCAGTTAGAGATGAGGGTTATTTGTCGCCTAATTATGGATGCTGTCTTATACTACTTTAGCATTTATATCTTCACTAGCCTCACCAGGTTTAGTATCATATATCAGATTCTCAGATTTTGCAACAGCCAGTGTACACACCATATCTCCAGTAACATTTAGAGAAGTATGCCCCATGTCTATGACTCTATAGATTCCTGCTATTAATCCCATGATCTCAAGAGGTAGCCCCATCGTTGTCAATAACATGATTGTCATAACAATTCCTCCGCCCGGGATTCCTGGAGCCCCAACAGATATTAAGGTTGCAAGTAAAATTGTAGTTATTTGTTGAGTTATCGTAAGTTCTATTCCATAAATCTGGGCAACAAAAATTACAGCAATAGCAAAGTAGTTTACTGCACCGTCCATATTAATAGTTGCACCTAACGGTAATGAAAAACCCGTGAGACTCTTAGATACACCAAGGTCTTTCTCAACAACCTCCATCGTATAGGGTAATGTACCAGAGCTACTTGTTGTACTAGCTGTTATAGGCCAAATTTTTAAAGCGCTCTTATAAAAAATACCTAATTTCATTTTGACAATGAATTTAATTATTAGTGCATATAAACCAAAACAGATGAGCAATAAGCCTACATAATCTGCTATGATCAAAGCAGTAATTGATCCTAAAACCTTTGCTCCATACTCTCCTATTGTAGTAGCAATTAAAGCTGCAACACCAATAGGAGAAAATTTCATTACAATATCTGTTATTTTGTACATAACTTCTGCACCGTTATCAAAGAACTTCTTAAAAGTTTGTACCTTATCACCTAATAGAACCATAGAAATCCCTAGAAAAATTGAAAACACAATAACCTGCATTAGATTTCCTTCAACAAGTGAGTTAAATGGATTAGTAGGGAACATGGAAACTATGGTATCAATGACTGATGGTGTAGCTTCCTCTTCGAATTGCCCTGGTTTAACTTCAATTTCATCTAACGTAACACTAGATCCAGGTGAAATTAAATTGGCAACTATTAAACCGATAGTACCTGCACAAATAGTAGTAACTATATAAAATAATAATACCTTACCACCAATTCTTTTCAATTTTGTAAAGTTGTTCATAGAAGTTATACCACTTACTATTGAAAAGAATACTAAGGGAACAACAATCATTTTAATTAGGTTTAGAAATAGATCACCTAAAGGCTTAACTACTGTAGCTTTTTCTTTAAAGATAAGGGCGATTACTATCCCTAGTACAAAACCAATTAAGACTTTTGTGCTTAATGACATTTTTTTCATGGAAATCATTCCTCTCTAATTTATGATATTACGAGTGAAAGATACTAGGCCATGTGATGTACGCGCTTACATAATAGAATTAATAAAAACTCCTCCTTTTACCAGTGATGTAATCTACTCTAATTTATTTATCTAGCTATATTTTCGGTTGCTATTAAAAATTGGTCTATTTCCTTTAATGTGTGGCAATGCAGTGGAGAAATACGAACAATTTCCTTTAAGTTAACTGCATGCAATATTCTTTGTGAATAAAGACTTGTATCTAAGCGATCATAAACAAGAATGTTATGTTCTGTATATTTATTTACTGCTTCTGTACAAGTTAATTTATCAAAGGTGAGTGCAACAATTAAATCTTGTTTATCAACGGTTTGGTTAGTGAAATGCATGTTTACACCTTCTATATCTCTAAGTCCCCGTATTTCATCTATCCCAGAAATCATTCGTTTCAATAAAGCCTGCTCCTGTTGATGAATTCTGGTCATTCCTTCTACAATTAATTCTCTACGATCGTTAGAAGGATTGTAATATGATCCAATAGTAGATATATAGTCCATGATTTTGCTAAAGCTTGCAAAATGGGCTGGAGTAGGACTTCCTAATGTCCAGTTGTCTTCTTGCGTTGCAATTAAGCGATTGTGTGGTAAAGATGCTACACGTTCCGATACATAACCAAATGCCATTCCACGATTACCAAACATCTTATAGGGAGCGATATTTAATCCATCGACCTCTAAATGTGTTACATCAAGAACACTATGAGGAGCAGCCTGAACTGCATCTACTACTATGAAGATATCAGGATTAATTCGACGAGCTTCTTCGATAGTCTGTTCAATATCCAGAACAGCTCCAGTTAGATTTGATGTAAGAATCACTGATAAAAGTGTCGTATCCTTATCAATAAGTGAAACTATGTCTTCTACTTCAACTCCTCCTGTTTGCGGATTTGCTCGTGCGGCCCTAAGTTCTTTCTTCGTTTTTTTGGCATACATTGCGCAAGCATCATATGATGATGGGTGTTCGATTGATGTAGTAACTATATTATTTCCAGGAACATTTTCCGCGATAGTGCCTATTATTTCGAATATCACTTTTGAAGCAGTGGTGCTAGGAATAATACTCCCTTTTTTTGCATTTAAGAAAAGACGAATATCTTCCATTCCTTTTTCCAAAGTGTACCTTAGTAAATTAGCTGCCTGATGTGTTCGTTCAGGACAATCGGGGTATGCAGCAAATTTAGCGTCTTCCTCAACCACTTGTTTTAGACGTAGAGATCCACCTGAATTCTCAAAAAATAAACGGTTGTTTCCAAACATATCCTTTTCTAAGTAACAAAAAGATGAACGGACAAATTGAGAAACCTCGGTTGTAAAAGAATTGCTTACCAAATCAATCATGATTATAACCCTCCTATGTGAAATCCGATAATACACAATCCAAGTTAAAAAATGAGTTGCTTTAATTAATCTGTGTATTATTCAAATTATTATAAATATCCTATCATCAGTGGTATAATATTGTAAAATACAGTATTTTAATATTTAATACCGTAAAAACTAATATTTAAAAATGAGGTTATTGTATGAGGCCAACTGAAATAGAAGCTTTTTTGGAGATTGTTAAACATGGTAATGTAACAAAAGCATCAAGATCTCTCTTTATATCTCAGTCAACACTTAGTCAACGGCTAAAAGCACTGGAAAACGAATTGGAAGTTACATTAATAATAAGAAATAAAGGGAAAGATTATACCACGCTTACTTTAGCCGGTGAAAAGTTTCTTAAACTTGCTATGAAAATGGAAGGGATTATGATCGAAGCCAAAGATCTAAAAGGAATTCAAGAGGAAAATACATTAATAATTGGCGCTGTAGACAGTATACACAACTTCGTATTAAATCCTCTCTATCAAGAAATCCAGCGGCACTATCCAAAGACTAGGTTAATTTTAAAAACGCACCAATCCAATGAGATTTATTCCTTATTAGAACAGCAGGAAATAGATATAGGTTTCCCATTACAAGAGCGGGTGATTAAAAATTACCAAGTTAAAAAAATCTTTGATGAAAAAATGGTTATGATAAAGAAAAGAAATGATACAGAAATAAAAACTGTAATAAATTCACAGTTAAACTCAAAGGATGAGGTCTATGTTAATTGGGGTTTAAACTTTCGGGGTTGGCATGAAAAATGGTGGGGAATAGAAGGTACACGGGGAATTCAAGTTGATACTGGAGTACTATTACTCCAATTCATGAATCATCCAAGAAATTGGGCGATTGTGCCTGTATCTATGGCTATGGAATTTCAAAAAATGAAGGAAATTGATATATTTCCGCTTTCAGAAGACCCTCCTTCAAGAAGTTGTTTTTTAGTTTATAAGGATAATAGTGAAAAACAATCACTAATAAATGAGTGTATTTTAAAAAAGCAAAATGTGATTAATGATATTGTAAAAAATTTATAAGGATGCTTATTTAGTAGATGTCACCCAAAACAATTCAGAATTGTATCGGATGACAGGCAAGTAAAACTACTACATTCTCACTATCTAAACACTACTATTTAAAAAAACGG
The DNA here is from genome assembly GCF_057836705.1 of Virgibacillus carmonensis. Classification (NCBI taxonomy): domain Bacteria; kingdom Bacillati; phylum Bacillota; class Bacilli; order Caryophanales; family Bacillaceae; genus Virgibacillus; species Virgibacillus carmonensis. The sequence continues at coordinate 47,588 of NZ_JBYQFJ010000001.1, forward strand.
TCTGTTATAAAGTCCAGTCACTCCTTTTTCAACGCCCTGATGCAGTAGGGCGTTGTTTAAGTGATAGGAGAACCGTAACATACACATAGTCGTTCGTTGCATTTGTTTTTCTAATATGTGGCAGGACTCGCTCATGTCTAGTTGGTTTCCATTTTTAAAGGTTATAACGGATTGAATGGTCAGCTTTTCTACAGAGTGATTCGGTTGAATTCCCATCACGTGGTTGTAAAAGAGCCAACCACACTGGAAATGGGTTGGCGAGTGAGTTGGGAAGGTTTAGATCATCTTGCTGGGACTGATTGAAATTGGGACTTTTCGTTTGCAGCCTGTTTGATACATGACAGCAGTTCGTCTCCCATCGAGCATTTTAACCTAAAAAAGGAGCAACATTCTCAATGGAAAAAATCGTAACACACTATAATATAACGATAGTACAATGGCTTTGTTACCAGCGGCAAACATGGAATATGACACAGTGGATGTCCAAATCCAAACAAGCTAATTTGATTAGCTCGAATGGAGTTTTTTTAACAAACAACCGCTCCAAAAGAATAGCGTTAGGTTTCACACTAGAGCGCTTAGCGGGAGAAGCAAATCTGGATGATAAGAATCTAGGAAAGATTGAGCGGGGGAAGAAACTACCTAGTACAAGAACACTTTTCAAGCGAAATAAAGTTAGACTAGCCTAGATATAGCCACACCTTTGCCATTTACTATAATCATTTCCTAGGTTCAGAAGTGTTCATCCCAGGAAAGATTACGTTTCTTATACTGAAACGTAATCTTTCTCTAAGGAAAATGAAAAGTCTATTAGTGAAAATTCTATTTTGCAGGCGGGTTATGGACGTTTGGGGTGAATTGTTGGGTGGTACTATTTAATGCTCGAGCCATATTTGACCCATTACTGGACCAATTGCCGGACCCATTTAGGACCATACTTAAACAATAAATAAAACAAAAGAGAAGAAGAGAAGTAGAAAGGCGCGAGGGATTTCAAAACTTTTTTAACTATTTTTAATTTACATGCCACCAAATGGGGTGCTTTCTGCGATTATAGTAGTAAAAGAGTATTTAACTCGCTGGAGGAGAAAAAATGGATAAGAATAACCAATTTACGTTTGAAGCAATTTTTGAGCAAAATCAGCGGAGAATTCATTACCATATTCACAAGTTACGTATTAATGATCCACATCAAGAATTTTACCAGGAAGCCCTTTTTGCCATGTGGAATGCCTATAAAACGTATCAACCGGATAAAGGCGTCATGTCAACTTACTTCAACTATACGATCAAAAATCGTTTAATTGATTTAATGCGTAAAAAGTCAAGAGAACAACAGAACGAAGACGCATGCGTGCAAGAGATAGGAAACAGAACGTATAACAGTAATCGCATCCGTAAAAGCAATGCACTTATTCCTGATATTACGGACTTACCTATTGATGATTCGTCTACGGTGATGTGGGAGCAGGTAAAGTCATTATTAACAGAAGGTCAATGGAGCTGGGTGTATCACTACATTATTTTAAATATGTCACTGAAGGAAATTGCTGAACAAGAAGGTATGACGATTGAAGCCGTGAAGAGCCATGGGAAACGAGCGAGGAAGAAATTGAGAGAAGCGGGGTTGAGGGAGATGCTGGGAGAGTTGGGGTAGTGCCAGTCACTTCCCGTTAGTAGCAAATAATTATTTGCTTGAAATCTAAAGCGCCAAAAGTGGCGCTTTTTATATTGGTTGAGAGTAGTGGTAAGTAGCTTGTCCATCCCGAAAGATCCTTCCAAACAAACGCCACCTTCTGCGACGCTTAAACGATAATAGTAATAGACGATCGTACTTTTTATGAAAAGCCGGGCTTTGGGCAGGAGTTACAAATGATTGCAATTGGCGAAGAAGCATTTGAAACGTTTTTTAGGAAAAATGAGAAGCGCATTCATTATCACATCCATGATTTGAACATTAGGGACAGTTGTAATGAATTTTATGTGCAAGGTATTCATGCTCTATGGAAATGCTGGAAGGACTATCATTCTAGTGAAGGTTCGATAAAGATGGATATCGATACAATGATCCGTTTATTGCTAATTGGATTGCATGATAGAAAGCATGGGTGAGTGTTTTAGTGGAGAGCGCCTTTTTAAAGCAAAAAGGCGTTTTTGATTTTTTTATTTTAGATGCCACCTAACAGGGTACTTTCTACGATTATAGTATGAAGGACTATTTTATGATTAAGGGTGGAGAAATATGAATTACATAAAACAACTAAACGCTTTTCATTTAAAGATTGATTTAGAACCAATATCTGTAAACGCAAGGTCACTATGGTATACCTTGACAGACATCAATAACCGGCTTGGCTGGCGAGCGGAATTTACCGTTGCGGCATCCAAACTAAGGGAGAAAGCAGGGTTAACGGATAGTACGTTTAAACGTGCACGTAAGGAGCTAGAGGACAATGGGTTTATTCAGGTAACAACCAGAAATGGCAACCAATCGGCAGTCTATAAAATGGATTGTTTGTATAACGGAATGAATGGCAAAGTGGGGGATGCAGAAGGAATTGGCCTGCAACATGAGCAGAAGGTAGCCGACAATGTGAACTGCAGTTTGGACCACAAACTGACCCCATTAATTAAACCAAAACAAAAAGAAAAACAAAACAATACAACAACTACAAACGACGCGATTGCATTTTTTCAAGAAAATTTTGGTGCAATTACGCCATACGTTGCTAACGATATGATTAATTGGGTTAACGAATTAGGCGAGTCTTTAGTTTTGGATGCCATGAAACGCGCTTTGGAAAGAGGTAAAGGAAATTGGGGGTATGTTAAAGGCATTTTACAGGCTTGGGTAAAAAAGGGTATTACTAGTGTTGATCTGGCACAAGCGGAAGAAGTGGAATTTCGCCGGGAAAAGGTAGAACGGAAGGGCTCACGTTCGTTTGCTTCTAGGACTGCACCGGAGGAAATTGTTCCGGATTGGTTTACGGAGCAGAAGAGACAGGAGAAGTTGAAACGGGAGCAAAAAGAAGCGATGAATAAGCAGCAGGATCCTGTTGCGGATCAAGCTGAGAGGGCGAGGGTTTTGGCGAAACTTGAAAAGTGGAAGATTGCTGAGTGAGGGTAGGTTTGGGCTTGTTTGTATATGACAGACACGAAATCAGTTATTGGCTTTAATTTGTGTAGGGGCTTGTGATAGAAATTACAACTCTAGCATATGCCGCTGTATGTTTTGGTGATCTTATAAATATGAGAATGGCGTCTACCACAAATAGCTAGTGAATTATTTGTATAATTATTGTCAAATAAAGTATTGCCAACATAATGTTACTGCATCCGAATGGCTTCTCTTGCTAACCAATCCGCATGGTTATTACTCTTTTCAGGTATCCATTTGATAGAGAAGTATGGAAAGTTGTTTGCTTCTTCTCTGATTGCTTCAAGCAGTGGAAGAAAGGTTTGGTTTTTGGTGAGATCCATTTCAATCACATCTACTACTAGCTTTGAATCTGACCTAAATGACAGTATTTCACCTGGAATTTTCTCCTTGCAAATTTCCAATGCTTTCACAACAGCATGAAATTCAGCTTCATGGTTGGACATTTCACCTAATGGAAATACGTATTCATGTATTTTTCCACTTGCTTTTATATAAACCCCAGCACCACTAATTCCCGGGTTACCACTTGATGCCCCATCTGTGTATACTGCAATCAATGTTTTGTGCTCCTTTTTTTGAGGATATAGTACTAGGATTATAACAGTTTTGTGTTGGGTGTTATTAATACTGTTTATGGTAACACCACCAAAAACATATACAAGTGAAAGCCTACATCGATTCCAATATAGTCAACTATCATTCATCTTAATTAAAAATCGTAGAGTTAAGACACCATGAGGATTCTAGCATTTTCTGTTCACAATTCGCCCCTAGAGGTGGTATGAAAAAATAGGGAAGACACTATTGGCAGACGCCATATTAGACTGTATAGTACATGATTCTTACAGTAACCTAATTGATGGAAAAACGTCTATGAGAGAACGACATGGAATAGAAAATAGAGATCCAGGCCACTATTTTTAGGTAGTGGCTTTCTCTTTGTCTCAAGTGGCTTATTAACTTGAAAAATTGGTGGCTCAAAAAGGTGGCACAGCTGGTCCTTGTCAATGGCAATATTAATGTTTGCAAAAGTTGTGATTATAACTATATGTTTCTTAAATGGTATACCAAGTTAATCCTTAATTAAAAAAGCTAAGTGTGTGTGAAAGTATGTTTTAATAGGTTTTAATTGATTAAAATTATATTTTTAAAATATTTTTTTAATTCAAGTATTGAAAATTTTATACAAGTGGTATACAATAACAACACATTTAACAAAGAGGAGGAGTGGTGGAGATGAAAATTTGTAAACGCTTTAAAAGTATTTTTTTGCTTACACTAATTTTAATTTTAGCTGCGTGTTCATCATCAGCGAGTGGAGGAAATGGGGATTCAGAAAATCAAAACTCAGATGGTGTTAGTGAATTTCCAAAAGAGGAAATAAAAATAATTGTACATACGAGTCCAGGAGGCCCTACTGATACAATGGTTCGTATGTTAGCGAAAGAAACGGAGCCTATTCTAGGGCAGGAAATTATAGTAGAGAACAAAAAAGGTGGTGGTGGTGCAGCTCAAATGGCTGCTCTCCAAGCTGGTGATTCGGAAGGCTATACCTTGGCATCAATGACACCGACACATATTGGTGCATGGAACAGTAATTTAAAGGGGCAGTTTAGTCCAGAAGATTTTGCATTTGTCACACGTGTACAGTTAGACCCTTACATTCTCGCTGTCAATGCAGATAGTGAATTTAAAACTCTTAAAGATTTAGTTGATTACATGAAAGCGCATCCAGGGGAGATAAAGATAGGGGGATATGGAGCAGTAGGATCTGGCCATAATGTAGCGTGGAATATATTCGCTGATACCGCTGATGTTGAAGGTGCATGGACAAATTACGGGAGCACAAGTGACGCAGTAACTGCTTTGTTAGGTAATCATATTGATGTAGCAAACTCTAACCCAGGAAAGGTTGTACAATATGTTGAGTCTGGAGAATTAAGAGTACTAGGGGTTTTTAATAAAGAAAGACTAGAGTCGTTGCCTGACGCCCCAACGTATGAAGAGGCAGGTTTCGAAGTGAATGTTGATTGGGCTCAATTTAGGGGTATCTATACAAATGGTGATGTGCCAGAAGAGGTTTTACAAAAATTAAGTAATTCTTTTGAGGAAGCAATGAACACCGACAATTTCAAGAAGTTTTTAAAGGAGTCTAAAACAGAATATGGGTACATGGATCATAAGGAATTTACTGATTTTATAAATAAACAGATAAAAGTAAATAATGAATGGCTAAATAAACTTGGGATAAAGTAATTATTTATACGGGGGCTTAAAAGCCTCCTTTAAAAAGAGGTGAAAAAAATGCGAATGCAAAAGGCTGAAGCGATACTAGGAATAACTTCAATATTAGTTGCACTATGTTTTTTTATAATCGCACAAAAGTTTCCAGAGTCATTAAACAAAGCTGATGTTGGGCCTGCGGCCTTCCCTCAAGTTATTTCAATTCTTGTCATTATTTTTTCAATACCAATTGTATTAAATTCATTATTTAAAAAAACAAAGAACAGTAGGATTGTAGTTAAAAGGTTTAGTAGTATTCTTATTTCTATTGTATCTATCATAGCTTTTATAGCAGTAATTCCTGTTTTAGGTTTTTATCTTTCAACTGCTATCTTTTTTCCTATTTTACTAGTATCAGCCAGCGAAACAAATTGGAAATCGATTTTAGTGACCACATTAGTTTTTGAACTTTTCGCCTTTGGGATCTTTGATAAAATGCTAGGGGTACCATTACCGTAAAGGAGGAATATCAAATGTTAGAGGGGTTACTAGCTGGATTTTCACAGGTTTTTCAACTATCACACTTTCTTGGGCTTCTTATTGGTATTGCGATAGGTTACTTTATTGGATCAATGCCAGGGTTAACTCCAAGTATCGGGATCGCTTTAATTATTCCATTTACATTTACTATGGACCCAGTGATGGCGATGATAATAATCACAGCACTCTATATGTCTGCTGAATATGGGGGAGGTATAACCGCTATTCTATTAAATGCTCCTGGCACCCCTGCTGCTGCGGCTACAGCTTTTGATGGGTATGAACTCACGAAAAAGGGAGAAGCGGGACTAGCATTAACTGTTTCAATTATTGCCTCAGCTATCGGAGCTATAACTAGTTCAGTCTTACTTGTTTTTACTGCTGTGCCGATGGCAAGTTTCGCCTTAGAATTCGGTCCAACTGAGTATTTTGCTTTGGCAGTATTTGGCCTTAGTTTAGTGGCTTCTTTGAGTCAAGATTCTCTTTTAAAAGGGATACTAAGCATGTTACTGGGTCTTTTAATAGTCACAATTGGTTTAGATCCAGTTATGGGAACACCAAGATACGTATTTACAAATGGTTTGTTTGATGGAGTGCCATTTCTACCGGCATTAATTGGTCTATTCGCTCTTTCGGAAGTGTTCTACATGTTAGAAGATGTAAAGGAAAAGCCAGCTAGATCAGAAAAATTGAAGGGTATTGGGGCGCCATTTAGTGTATTTAAAAAAATGTGGCCAACACTAGTCAGATCTCCCCTTCTTGGTTATTTTATTGGGGTTATTCCCGGGGCAGGAACAACAATTGCTTCCCTTGTCAGTTATAATGAGGCAAAAAGGGTTTCTAAAACTAAGGATACATTTGGCAAAGGTAATCCTGAAGGAATAGCGGCCTCAGAAGCAGCGAATAATGCTGCCGTGTCAGGTGCGTTTGCACCTATGTTAGCATTGGGGATCCCAGGCTCTGCTAGTGCTGCTATTATTATTGGTGCTTTAACCATTCAAGGTATACAACCAGGCCCAATGTTATTTACAGAAAACCCTGAAATACCTTATTCAATATTTGCCGCACTATTTGTTGGTGTTCCAATTATGACTGTGGTTGGACTTGGTGGAGCACGTTTATGGGTGAAAGTTGTCCTTATTCCTAAAAGAATTCTTGCCGTTTTTGTAGCCGGTATCTGTATTATCGGTGCGTTCGCTTTCAGTAATACAATGTTCCCTGTATGGGTTATGGCTATTTTTGGAGTACTAGGTTATCTTTTAAGAAAATGTAATGTACCTACAACACCAATGGTTTTAGCTTTAGTGTTAGGATTTATGATGGAAACAAACTTCCGAAGATCAATGACGGTTAGCGGTGGAGATTATTCGTTTTTCTTCGAACGTCCTATTACTGTAATACTGCTAGTTGCTTCAGCTATAACGCTTGTTGTACCATTTATACAAAAGATTAGAAGTAACAAGATTGAGCGAAGTGGGCAATAGCTTCACGGGGGTGTGTTAAATGGAAAAGGATATTAAAACGGATAAAGTGTTCCAATATTTATATGACGGTATAAAGTCTGCTGAATTTCCTTCGGGTGTAATGCTAACCGAAAGGGGGATAGTCAAAAAGCTTGGTGTAAGTAGAACTCCTGTACGCGAGGCATTAAGACGGCTTGAAAAGTATGGATTAGTAGAGTCTGAACCACACAAAGGTGTCAGGGTAATCTCGATGACAATAGACCGAATTAAGCACTTGTATCAAGTCAGGGAAGTTCTTGAGGGTCTAGGTGCTAGATTGTTAGCTGAAAAAAAAGATGAAAAAGCTATTTCTGCGCTTAACGATCTTCTTGCTCGTGCGGGAGAGGCGGTTCGGATTGGAGATATAGAGTCGCTTTCGAATATTAATAGTAATTTTCATATGGAAATAGCAAAGACATCAGGCAACAGTTACTTGATAAGTGTTATGGCAACTTTACAATCACATATTCAACTTGTAATGGTAACTTCACTTTCGAACAAGGATCGACCGCCGCAGAATTTAAAAGAACATAGGATGATTGTGGATGCAATTGAGAGTTGGGATCCAGAATTAGCTGAAGCCTTAATTAAGTCACATGTGCGCAAATCATATAAAATTGCCTTACAAAAACTAGGTTTAGTTGAAGAATAAGAGAATGGAGAGGTTTTTATGGTGACAAGTACTTTAGTAAAAAACGTATTAAATACTACATATGAGGATATTCCTGCTTCTGTTGTGGAACATGCGAAAAAAAGCATTCAAAATTGGATGGGGGTTGCAATAGGAGCTGCCTATCACGAATCTGTAGACATGGTATTAGAGCTGAAAAAAGACTTAGATTCTGGTGGACAGGTTTCCGTGTTGGGTAGATCTGAAAAGGTGGATTTACTTCTAGCTTCGTTAACAAACGGTATGTCATCGCACATTTTTGACTTTGATGATACACATTTAGATACAATTCATCACCCTAGTGGTCCTGTTGCCCCAGTTGTGTTTGCACTAGGGGAGCATTATGACTTGGAACCAAAAGAGTTAATTAGAGCGTTTGTATTGGGGTGTGAAGTTGAACTAAGAATTAGTAATGCTGTGTATCCATCCCATTATGACTTAGGCTGGCATATTACAAGTACTGCAGGTGTGTTTGGGGCAGCAACGGCAGCGGGAGTGCTGTTGAAGTTTGATGAGGAACAGATGTTAAATGCCCTTGGTTTGGCAGGAACACAATCAAGTGGTTTAAGAGAAATGTTTGGTACAATGACAAAACCATTTCACCCAGGAAAGGCTGCTCAAAACGGATTGTTAGCTGCTCTATTAGCAAAAAAAGGTTTCACAAGTTCCAAGCAGGTATTAGAAGCAAAAAGGGGCTTTGCTTCTGTGTTAGCACCGGAATATAACCTTGACCGTGTCAATGAAAATTGGAGCACACAATGGGAATTACTTAAAAATGCGTTTAAACCATATGCATGTGGAATTGTTTTACATCCATCCATTGACGCTTGTATCAAGTTGAAGGAGTACGCAGGCACTGAGGATGTTGAAGAAATTAGACTAACTGTAAATCCATATGTTCTTGAGCTAACTGGAAAGCCTCAACCAAAGACAGGATTAGAAGGCAAATTTAGTATTTATCATTCAGCAGCAGTTGGATTTTTAGAAGGTGATGCAGGTGCGGATCAGTATAAAGACGAAATTGTATTGCGTCCAGATGTTGTTTCATTCCGTTCTAAAATAATACCAGTTGTTGATCCAGATATGCGAGAAGATGAAGCAACTGCTACAGTAAAGTTAACTAACGGGACAAGGCATACTGTGAAAATTGATTATGCAACAGGAAGTATTGAAAACCCAATGACACAAGAGCACTTAAATGCTAAATTCTATAAGCTTACACACCCAATTATTGGTGTTGAAAGTAGTAAGAAGGTTGTTGAAAAAGTAGGAAACTTTGAAAATTTGTCATCAATTAAGGAAGTTATTGGGCTATGTACAGGTAAAGACGTATTGGTTTAAGTTAATTATTTATTTAGGGTAAGAACCTTGATTTATCTCAAGGTTCTTATTTTCATATTTCTGGCAAGTGAAGAGTAAAACGGATGTAAATCGTCGTAATTTTTTTAAGGGTAAGGTGGCTTATGACAAATGTGATTGGGGACACAAAGCAACTAGTTAAATGGGTTATTATTTTTTTAGCAATACTATTAATTATTGTTGTGGTGACTGTTCCGAGTGATATTCTGCCAGATAAAAAAGAATGGACCACATTAGCAATTCTACTATTTGTCATTATTTTATGGTTTACAGAAGTGGTTCCAGCTACAGTAACAAGCATGGTTGTTATTGTGTTGTACCCGTTATTTCATGTGATAACTTTTGAAGAAGCAGCGCAAGGATTAGGCAATGAAATTATTTGGTTAGTCGTATCCATGCTTATAATGGCAACTGCAGTAAAAAAAACTAACTTAGATAAACGGATTGCCTTTTTTATACTTTCCTTTTCATATGGAAAAATAAAGTTGATTTTATTAAACTTTATCATTTTAGCATTTCTTCTCACCTTCATTATTCCAAATGCAATAGGTAGACTAAGCGTTCTACTACCAATTGGTCTTAGTTTTATTAAGGCGTTCGAAAAAGAGTTAGAGGGTAATTTCTCCAAATCAGTCATTTTAATTATCACGTTTGTACCCTATTTATCTACCATTAGTATCTTGACAGGTGCAGGTGGATCTATATACGCCGCTAGTTTGTTTGAATCAATGCTCGGTTATGAATGGTCCTATTTGCACTGGATGATTGTTATGACACCTATTTCTTTGTTGATACTTTTAATTTTTTGGTGGTTATTACTTTGGCTATACCCAGTAAAACTAAAAAGACTAAAGAATATGAATCTGTTTCTTGAAAAGGAAAAGGATAAGCTAGGTTATATTACGACCTCTGAAAAAAAACTAGGGATATTGTATTGTCTCCTTATTATTCTATGGGTGACAAAAGAGATTCATCATATTCCAATTTCAATGTCAGCTGTACTGATATGCATATTTTTATTCATTCCAGGGTTCCATATACTTAATTGGGGAGAGGCAAAACAAGGTGTCGATTGGGGAGTTCCGCTATTATTTGCAGCTGGGTTTACAATAGCTCTTGCGCTTCAAAAAAGCGGGGTTGTTGAAATGATTACAACTTTAGTAGAAGAAAACCTCATAAATGTACCTAATTTACTTTTACCATCAATTCTTATGCTTATATTTGTTGCCGTCCGCATTGTTTTTACAAACTACACTGCAATGGTGGCATCATTATTGCCTGTTGCACTTACTTTTGCAGTTGGTAGCCCATTTAATCCAGTATGGTTAGGGATGATTTGTGTTGTTGCTAGTAGTACTTCTTATTTGTTTCCTTCACAGTCAATCGGGAATATGATGACATATTCACTTGGGTACTATAACGGGCGGGATATGTTTATGGTAGGAAGTTTTTTAACAAGTGCCATGATTATTATTACCTTATTGGCAGCCCTGTTTTATTGGCCGTCAGTAGGGATTGATATGTACTAAGCCGATAACGAAAGAGGAACTTTATGGGATTATGAAATCGAATGCATATGAGCATGGACTAAATAGTAAACAATCGTTTATTTGAAAGGGTAGACTCTAAGAAAATGTTAATGCAAATGAAGATGTAAAGTCAATCACTTTAACGGATGTATATTTTTCTGGAAATTGATAGTACTCATATCAAAAGATTAAAAGTTAGACACGTTTAGATAATATCGAAATAATTTAGGGGCTGAAAACCACATGAAAGAAAAAACTAGTAGAAGTTCCAGTGTTGATAAAGCATTATTATTATTAAATAGCTTTAAGGAGAAAAAATATAGTTTAACGCTTGATGACTTAACTAAACAAACAGGAATTCCACGATCAACAGTATTTAGAATGCTTACTTCGTTGGAGGGTTATGGTTATGTAAAGAGAATTAAACTTTCAAATAAGACATGGTATAGTCTTGGTTATGCTTTCCTTGAGAAAGGAATGATGGTACACCGGAATTTAGATATCCGGGGATTTGCAAGAGAAAGTATGACAGCTTTAAGAAATGAATTAAATTTAAATGTACAACTTGCTATACAAGACGGATTAGATGCTTTATACATTGAACAAATTCAATCATGGCGCCCTATTCGTTTGTACCCAGCTATAGGACGAAAAGCCCCTCTGTATGCGGCAGCTTGTCCAAGAGTTTTGTTAGCTTATTGTGAAGAAGACGAACGAAAAACAATCTTAAATCAATCTGATTTTAAGTTATTTACATCAAACACACCGACTAGCGAAAGGGAGATTAATAAACATATAGAAAAGGTGAGAAATCAAGGTTATAGCTACAGTAAGGGAGAACTATTTGAAGGAACTGTTGCAATTGCAGTACCAATTTTTTACCCCTCTACCAAAAATGTTATAGCTGCTTTGAGTATTGTTGGTTTAGAATCGGATCTTGAACTAAGTAATGACACTTATGTGTTAAAGCTACAAATGGCAGCTTTAGAAATATCTAATAATATTTCTGATTAATTTAAAAAATATAAAGGAATTTGAAAGAATATATCGAAGTATTTAATATAATGGTTTTTTAATACCACTAAATGGGATGGAGGGGATAAAGATGGAGGCTGATTCAACCAACACATCCGGAAGACTTATACGTGGCCTAGGCTTCGTGGATCTATGGAGTATTGGTGTAGGTGCGTTAATTGGTGGAGGAATATTTACGGTAATTGGCCCTGCAGTTGCTCAGGCGGGTCCTGCTTTATTTATTGCGTTTATAATTGCAGGTCTTGTAGCAATATTATCATCACTGAGTTATGCAGAATTGGCATCAATATGGCCTTATCAAGGAGCATCCTACGCATATTCTAAATTTGCTTTTAGTTCTATTTCACCTGACTTAGGAAAACTTATTGCCTTATGGTGTGCTGGTTTATATTTTTTGTCGTTTGCTTTTGCAGCAGGTGCAGTAAATTTAGGCTTTGCAGGTTATTTTAATTTTATATTTCCAGGGTTACCTCCAGTTATTGTAGCACCAGTAGTCTCAGTTATCATAACTGGATTATTACTAGTAGGAATTAAGGCTACAGGAAAAGTAAATACATTTTTTTCTATAATACAAGTGATCGCTTTGTTTGCTATTGCGATAATTGCAATATTTTCTAACCCAATTGGTCCGTTTCAACATAGTGAATTCTTACCGAATGGGTGGACGGGAGTATTTGCTGCTACAGCACTAATTGCGTTTGGACAAATGCAAGTGGAAGCAGTGCTTACACTAGGCGAAGAAGCAAAGAATCCAAGAAGAAATCTACCTTTGGCGCAAGTATCAGCCTTGGTAACTGTTGTTGTTTTATATGTAATAACTGGCTATGGTGTAGTTTCATCTTCGTCTCCAAGTGATCTAGCAGCGTCAAGTGCACCATTATCATTAGCGGTAGAAAATGTTTTACCAGGGATAGGGGCAGTTTTAATCGCGATTGCAGCTTTAACTGCTACTGGAACATCCACTATTGGTTGTTTGTTGGGTTCATCAAGAATGCTTTATGCGGGTGCAAGAGAGAGGGCATTCCCACCAATTTTTGCAAAGATAGGGTCAAGAACTGGCGTTCCAACGAATGCTATTATATTTACTGGAGTAATAGCTTTGGCAGCCACCTTGACAAGTACAATTGGTTACGCATCAGCTATTAGTTTGCTTGTTGGTGCAGCAGTGTTTGCTAACTGGCTAATGATGGCAATAGTGAATGTTGCACTTGTGGTTGTGAGGGTGACAAGAAAAGATTTAAAACCATCATTCCGTTATCCAGTAAACATTAAAAATATACCCATCCTTGCCATATTAGCAACAATTGCTTGTATATGGATACTTACTTACATTGAACCAATACCCACGTTAATAGGTATTTCATGGATAGTTCTCCTAACAATTTGGTATTTTGCATACGCAAAAAGTCGTTGGGAATTCCTTGATGAAAAAGATATGGAAGTAATAGCTAAATCTAATGAAGAATAAATTTTTAAGTAAGGAGTTTTATTATGAATAACGTATGGCTACAAGAAAATAAATGGGAAGACGTGGAAAACTACCTCGAAAAGAAGAAAACAATAATAATACCTTTTGGAAGTGTAGAACAACACGCCCAACATTTGCCCCTAGGTACAGACGCCTTCTTATCACAACAAATTGCAGAAGATGTGGCTAAAGAAACGAGTACACTTATTGCTCCACCAGTATGGGTAGGGTGGGCTCCACACCATATGGCTTATAAAGGTACTATAACTTTAAAACCAGAGACGTTAACAAGTATAGTGGAGGATATGTGTGAAAGTTTAATTTATCATGGTTTTGAAAAAATAATACTGGTAAACGGGCATCGTGAAGCGAATCTCCCTCCTATTAAAATAGCAATGACTAGGGTAAGAAATAAGACTGGTGCATTTTTAGCGATAGCAGATCCGTTTTACATTAATTATCAGAAAGGCAAAGAATTAAGTGAAGTTGAAGCAGGCGGAATAGGACATGCGGAAGAATTAGAAACTTCACAAATGTACCATCTGTTTCCTGGATTGTGTGAACCGTCTCGTTCCGCAAAAAATATCCCGGAACACCATCGTTTTTTACAGCATGACCCTCTTGTAATCGGTGATAAAATGATTACAGTGAGTGATGTGGCAACACATAAGGAGAATACTAAAGGAATTGGTATAATGGGTGATGCTACTTTGGCAACAAAAGAAAAGGGCAAAGAATACCATAAAGCATTAGTTAATAACATTTCGGAGTTTATAAACTACTGTGAAGATAATATTGAGGTGAAATTAAGGAACCAAGAGATACCTCTTTAAGAAATTGGGATTAGTGCCTGTCACTTCCCGTTTTTTGTCGTATATTGTCGAATGAGATTAGTAGGTTATAAAAGCTGTTAGATCTGATGTGCGTTATGCTATTGCCATTGGAACTAATGGCTTTTTGGCTAGCGGACCTCACTAGTGAGCGTTATGAAAAACAAGACCTTTGCATAGTCAAATGCAGGGTCTTGTTTTTTAATTATTTCAAACAGTCCAGTTTTGCAAATGCACATGTGGCTTATTTGGTCTTTTATACGGCTTGTATCTTTAATATATTATAACTAAGGGCAAGCTATTTTTAGCTTTCTAGAGTAGTGAGGGTGATAAGGATGGATCAACGCAGTATTGCAATTATAACTAAACTTGCAGAATCAGATTCGTACATTTCTGTTCACGATCTTGCGGGCCTATTTAATGTATCAAGACGTACCATCTATAATGAACTTGATAAAATCAATAGTTGGCTTTCAGAACATGACTTTTCTGAAATAAAACAGGTTCATTCAAAAGGTCTGTATATAGAACAGAATACAAAACAGCAAATCTTAAATAAACTTGGGCCATCTAATATCCCATACTATGAATTCTCACCAACGGAACGTAAAGCATGGATTTATATTTACCTTACGACTCAAGGGAAGTCATTTTTACTCAGTGACATTATAGATCTGTGCCGGGTAAGCAGGAATACTGCGTTGGACGATATTAAGAAATTGAAAGATGAATTAAATGAATACCAGATAACCTTATCCTCTGAAAGGAAGCGGGGATATATTGTTACAGGATATGAAAGCGATATCAGGCGAGCCCTTATCGATTATGTTGCTTTCGTTATACCTGATAATGGCTGGTATGGCCTTGTAGCAGGGTTGGAAGAGGATCTTGAAAGTGAGATGAATGCTGTTTATGCCATCTTCAAATCGAAAGATCTACGCTTATTAAATCAGCTTATTCGAGAATATGAGACACAGGAGAAGCTTGAGTTTACGGATAATGTTCTGGATACGCTTGTTATATGGTTCTATTTGTTCCTGAATCGGATCAGGCAAAACCAATTTGTCAAGATAGACCCGGATGAGAAAGAAGTTATACGTGGAACGAGTGAGTATCAGGGAGCAAGGAGTCTAGGCATTCGACTTGAAAATGAGATTCATATTGAAATACCAGTTGATGAAGTATGTTATTTTGCCAAGTATTTGCTTAGTTCTAAGGTGAATCAAAATTTAAGTTTACAGTTTCCCAATAAAGAGATGAGATCGCTTCAACATGTCGTGAAGAAAATGATACACGATTTTCAAATTTATGCGGCTGTAGCGTTTCCTGACCCTGAGCGGATGTATCAGAATATATTACTTCATATAAAGCCTGCGTATTATCGAATTAAATATGGAATTAGTATTGAAAATGCTTTGCTTGATTCTGTTAAAGGTAACTACCCGGAAGTGTTCCATCTGACCAAAAAAGTGATTCATCATCTAGAAGATACGATTGGGAAAACGGTACCGGAAAATGAACTGGCATTTATTGCTATGCATTTTGGTGGTTGGCTGCGCAGTGAGGGTGTAGTGATTGAGTCACAACGAAAGCAGATGCTAATCGTTTGTACGAATGGTTTAGGTACGTCACGTCTTTTGGAAAGTCAGATGAAGGGGTTATTCTCAGACGTGGATGTTGTAGGAGTTACGTCATTTCGGGAATATGAAAAAATGGATTTGTCAGTCGACTTCATTGTTTCTACCATCCCACTTTCAGACAGAGGTATTCCGATTTTTGTTGTAAGTCCTGTGTTAAATAATGCGGAAAAGGAACAGCTGTTGAAAAAGGTTAACAGTCTCTTCCGAAGTTCATCTACTTCCCAGAGTTATTCCGTGGATACTGTGATAGGCATGATTGAACGTTATGCCACAATCAGAGAAGAAGAGAACTTACGACAGGAATTGCGTCAGTATTTTCATGCACCAGTGACACTGAAAAGTGAAAGGTTGAAACCAAGCTTAAATGATTTGCTGGTAGCAGATAAAATTGTTTTCCAAAAGCGACTAGAAAATTGGGAAACAGCAATTAAAACTGCAGCACAACCATTATTAACTGGAGGCTACATTCAAGATAATTATATATGTAAAATGATTAATATTGTTAAAGAAAAAGGGTCTTACATGGTTATTTCCAATCTAATCGCCCTCCCACATGCGACTGGGGATGATGGTGTAAATAAAACGGGAATGAGCATGCTGCATCTGGAAGAACCGGTAGATGTGATGGGGAAAGATGCACAAATTTTTATTGTATTGGCACCGAAGGATAATGAGCAACATTTGAAGGCACTGGCTCAACTTACCAGGTTATTTTCTAACCAATCATATAAAGATGAGATGTTACAAGCAACGTCAAAAGAGCAAATTACAAATTTAATACGTATACATTCAGACGAATCGTATGACGCAAAGAGATAGGTGTTGAGTGGAATGAAGTTTTTGGATAAAAGTCTGATTAAACTGGGAGCAGAGGTAAACAACGCACAGGAAGCAATTGAAGAAGCCGGAAAACTACTGTTTACCGAAGATCTTGTCGAGGAGTCGTATATTGAGGCGATGGTACAAGCATATAACGAAAATGGACCATACTTCGTTCTTGCGCCAAAAATTGCCATTCCTCATGCAAGACCTGAGGATGGGGTGAAAGAAGCATCCGTATCCTTTGTGCAACTAAAGAAGCCGGTAGTATTTGGTCATGCATCTAATGATCCTGTCCAACTGATATTTGGACTTGGGGCGTCATCAAGTGATGAACATTTAACTCTTTTAAAAAAGTTAACTAGTTTATTAAATGATCCCGCTAATATTGAGGCTTTAGTAAATGCATCAAGCTACGAGACTGTACAACAACTAATAGAAATGGAGAGATAGAGATGATTAAAATTTTAACAGTTTGCGGATTAGGTCAGGGAACAAGTTTAATTTTAAGAATGAATGTCGAGCAAGTACTTGGAGAAAGAAATATTCAGGCAGACGTTGAGCATACGGATGTTTCTGCTGCTTCAAGTATGGAGGCAGATTTTATCATTACGAGTAATGAACTGGCAGAAAGCCTAGTTGGACACAACGCTAAAATTATTATTGTTACTAATTATTTTGATATGGACGAGATTAATAAAGTAGTTGATGAAACTATTATACAAGAAAATTAGATTGTACTAAATCTATCAGGGGGCAGCGAAATGGATATTATTTTTTGGATTGCTACAAATATATTTGGCCAAGCAGCTATCTTATTAGGTTTTATTGTTCTACTAGGTCTACTACTGCAGAAAAAGACAGCCAGTCAAACGATTAGTGGAACGTTTAAAACAATTATTGGGTTCTTAATTATCGGTGCCGGTTCCGGCGTAATCGTAAATGCGTTAACGGTATTTGAACCATTATGGAAGGAAGTCTTTAATCTTTCTGCTGAACCTTTAGGCGACTTTATGGGACAAGAGGGTTTTAATGCGAAATTTGGAAGTGCAGTCGCTTTAGCAATGACACTTGGTTTTGTCATCAACGTTGTGCTAGCTAGATTTACACGATTTAAATTTATTTATTTAACAGGGCATATGATGTTTTGGACCACAACGATTTTTGCAGGTATTGTAGTTCAGGCAGTAGGTGACGTTTCTTTCGGAAAACTAGTGATATTCTTAGCGATTATTATGGGGGTATACTGGACGCTTCAACCAGCAGCAACTCAACCATTAATGCGTAAAATCACAGGTAACGATAATATTGCACTTGGGCACACGTCGGCCTCTGTAGCGTTACTGGCAGCATTGGCTGGTAAACTACTAGGAAATAAAGAAAATGATTCGGAAAAAATAAAGTTACCAAAGGGCTTAGAGTTTTTAAGAGACTCCAATGTAATTACTGCTTTAACAATGGGGCTACTATTCTTAGTTGGTGCAGTCATCATTTCCTTCAAGGATACGCCGGGTGCACAGGAATTAGTTGCACTGGCTGGCGATCAAAACTTTATCATTTATGCTATTATCCAATCATTTACCTTTACTGCAGGTATTGCAGTTGTGCTCATGGGTGTACGCATGTTCATCGGTGAAATGGTTCCTGCCTTCAAAGGTATAGCAACAAAAATAGTTCCTGGTGCAAAACCTGCTTTGGATAGTCCAATTGTTTTTCCATTCGCACCAAATGCAGTGATCCTCGGTTTCTTAGGATCTTTTGTAGGAGCATTATTGTGGTTAGTTATTTTAGGTAATACAGTCGGATATGTCTTTGTACCGACGATGATTGTATTGTTCTTCCATTCTGCAACTGCTGGTGTATTCGGAAACGTTACTGGCGGTGTGCGCGGTGCTCTAATGGGTGGATTTATTACAGCTACTATTGTGGCCTGGGGGCAGTTTGTTACAGTTAAATTCCTTCTCCCCGACACCATACCAGATACCGCAATGTGGGCGGCGGATTCGGATATGTTTATACTGGGACCAATTATCCGCTTTTTAGCACAGTTATTCTTTTAATTGTGATTGTTAAACAACCATGCCAAAGGGAAGAGAGTTTACTTTCTTTCCTTTTGTACATTAAAGGGAGTGTTTCTAAATGAGCTTTATTCGAACTTTTCATGGAGATATAGAACCTGATAAATTAGGATTTACGTACTCACACGAACATATTGTATGCAGACCACCATATTGGGTGGAGCTTGAGGCAGATGATTTGTTACTTGATGACAAAGAAAAGTCGAAGCTTGATGTTCTTGACTTTAAGAATCTCGGTGGACAGACTATTGTCGATGCTACGGCAATTGACTATGGCCGAGATGTGGATGCAGTAAGACAAATAGCTGAGGAGACTGGGGTCACCATTATTGGGACAGCGGGATTTAACAAAAGCTTTTTATGGAATGCGGCTATTCCAGATGGAGTGAAGGATGTAGTTGGCGACTTCCGTACGTATCATGAGTGGATTGAAACACGAACAATTAATGAGTTAGCTGATTTTGTGGTCAGTGAAATTGAGGAGGGATTACAAGGTACAGATGTGCGCGGCGGACAGGTTAAGTTCGGTACGGGATACAATCGAATAACCCCTCTTGAGGAAAAAACATTACGCGCTGTTGCACGGGCATACCACGAAACGAAAGCTCCGATGCATTCCCATACAGAAGCAGGAACAATGGGACTTGAACAGGTAGAACTTTTGAAAAGTGAAGGGGTAAACCTTGAACATATCAGCTTTGGCCACATGGACCGGAATCCGGATCCTTTTTACCATCAAAAGATGGCGGAAACAGTGGCGTTTCTCTGTTTTGATGGCATTTCAAAGATAAAATACGCGCCGGAAAGTACCCGAATCCATTGTATATTAGAGCTAGTCAAAAAAGGTTACGAAGATCAAATATTGGTAAGTGGCGATACTGCAAGAAAGTCTTATTACAAGCATTATGATTATGGATTAGGGTTGGAAAATATAATCGGTAAGTGGGTTCCGCGTTTTATCGAAGAAGCAAATACAAATGGATTTGATGGAAAGAATCTAATAGACAAATTTTTCATTGATAATCCTGCAAGATGTTTTACGTTTAAGAAGTAAAGGCGGAAATGGATGGTGATTAGGAATGCAGATGCAATATCAAAACTCGTATGACATAAAGGAACAGATTAATAAGTCAAAAATAGCAATCCTGCCAATTGGAGCAGTTGAAGCGCACGGCCCTCATTTACCTCTGGGTACCGACAATCTATTAGCAGAACGTGTTGCGG
Organism: Virgibacillus carmonensis; assembly: GCF_057836705.1. NCBI lineage: Bacteria > Bacillati > Bacillota > Bacilli > Caryophanales > Bacillaceae > Virgibacillus > Virgibacillus carmonensis. The sequence goes on from NZ_JBYQFJ010000001.1 coordinate 67,665, forward strand.
AAAAATTAGCTGATCGTGTGAACGGCATGCTCCTACCAACGTTACCATATGGACAAGTGTGGAGCTTACGTAATTTTCCTGGAAGTATCACTGTTAGTAATGATTCACTAATTCGTTTCATTGTTGATATTGGAGAAAGTCTTTCCAAACAAGGATTCAGGACATTTGCAATGGTGAATGGGCATTTGGGGAACGGTACTGCGTTAAAAGAAGCGGCTCGCGTCTTGTACGAAACCTGTCCAGAAATGAAGGTGTTTTACTTTTTTTACCCTGGAATGAACAAAGCGGTTGCAGAGATTCGTGAAACTGAATCTGCACATGGCACCTATTTTCATGCGTGTGAAATTGAGACATCCTACATGCTTTATTTAGCACCAGAGTATGTGGATATGGATAAGGCAATTACGGATATTCCAACGATACCAGCCCATGCTGATGTAACGCCTACACCGTGGGAAGAGTTTACAGAATCAGCAGTTCTGGGTGATGCAAAGCTTGCTACAAAAGAAAAAGGAAAGTACGTTATTGATATCGCACTTGAGAACATGGTGAAGCTTGTTATGGGGTAATAGAAGTTGTAAAGGAATGGTGAGATTTTAAAATGAAGCGTAAGCTATACGATAAATTTTTGTTTAACTTTTTAGCGAGTGACAAGGATAATGCTTCGAATATTATGGAAGCGGGTAGGGGATATGTTGTCCCGGGTATTGTCTCCGATCAATTTCCCTCTATTAATCGTGCTGTGGATAAGGTTCACGAGTTAAAGCGAGTCGCTGAAGTGGTCAGTGTTGGTCTTGGTGGTGGCGGTAATACAGCGAACTGGAAGCGGGTATTGGAAATAAGTGCTGCATCTCAGCCAGGCCATTTAAACCAACCATTTGAAACTGCATCCTATACAAAGGGATTTTTAGATGGACATGATGTCTCAAATCAATTGGTAAATGCACTTGTGAAACCAACAGGACAAGTAGGAAAGATACAGCTTTCGTCTGGATTAATTATGAATGTAGAAGAGTTTATCGAAGTAGCACTGGCGGTAGGCATAGAAAGTATTAAGATGATGCATGTAAAGGGTGCCCAACATTTAGAGGAACTTATTTATTTGACGGAAAAAGCTGCAGGCAAGGGAATTCGAGGCATTGAACCAGCAGGTGGAATAGATGCCACTAATATCGGTCAGATTTTTGATGGAATCAAGGGCATCGATATTGAATTTTTTATGCCGCATATATTTGGATCTACCATCGACAAAAAGACAGGCAAAACAATTCCACGTAAGGTTGAAGAAATACTACACGTTTTGGAGGGGAAATAAATGATTAATCAGTACATGCAAAAAATCCATGAATTATTAGAAGTGGTAGAAAAAGAGGAACATAAAGCGATGAATGAGGCTGCACAAAAGGTTGCAGAAGCGATTCAGGATGGGGGTGTCATTCATCTATTTGGTTGTGGCCATTCACATATCCTAACAGAAGAGGTTTTCTATCGTGCCGGTGGTCTTGTACCAATTCATCCGATCCTACATGAGCCACTAATGCTTCATGAAGGTGCAGTCCGTTCCTCAGAATTTGAGCGAAAAAATGAATACGCAGGTTCATTTATGGAAGAACAGGATATTCGTGAAGGGGATGTGATAGTTGTTATTTCCACATCAGGTCGTAATCCAGTTCCTGTTGATGTTGCACATATTGCAAAAAAGAAGGGTGCGTTCGTGATCGGAATTACGTCCCATGCCTATTCTTCAAGCCAACCCTCACGCCATCATAGTGGTGAGCATTTATATGACGCAGTAGACCTAGTGATTGATAATCATGCTCCTGTTGGAGATGCATTGCTAACGCATGAACATGTCAAAGTTAACTTTTCGCCAAGTTCAACAGTTGTTGGTTCAACCATTTTAAATGCAATATTTGCAGAAGCGATTACGGTAATGGCTGAAAATAATTTTGAGCCTCCTGTATTCCTAAGCGGTAATATTGATGGCGCGGACGAGCATAATGAGAAGTTGATTGAGAAGTATCGCGGTAGGGTTGAGTTGTAGTTTTGTGTGATTGGATTTAATTATGTGGATGATAAGGTGTTGTTTCTGTGGATAGGGACAACACTTTTTTTGTGGTTGAATTAGTGAGTATGGTTTGGTGATATTTCATTTCAGTTATTATTAAACAAATACAAATATATAATTGACTTTCCCTAAGTTTAGAATTATACTTTTCTAAATTAACTTATAATTTAAAAGGTTATAACATTATAATAATTTTTTCAAAGGGAGAACAGCATGAATATTAATAAGAACTTATCCATACCTTTATATCAACAAGTAAAGGAATATCTAAAAGATAAAATTAACTCGGGTGAATGGGAAGTAGGCTATAAGTTGCCATCAGAAAAAGAATTGGCATCTCAATTTAACGTTAGTAACATCACAGTAAAACGAGCAGTACTTGAGCTAGTTAATCACGGACTGTTGCATCGTCAAAGCGGTAAGGGGACTTTTGTTACACAAATTGAAGAAAAAGATATTTCAAAATTTGTTTCATTAAAAAATGAAGCTTGGGAACAACATCATCATCCGCACAAAACACTGAGCTTTAAAAAAGATAAAGCTGGGAAAAAGATTGGTAAGTTGTTAGAAATAAATCCTAATGAACAAATATATAAAATTAATCGTTTGAAAATCCAAAATGATAATCCAGTTGTAATTGAACATTCTTTTATTCCATCAGCTTTATTTCCTGATTTGGAGCAAACAGATATTGAAAACGATTTATTATATAACATTTTTGTAAAGAAATATGGTGCACAATTAAATAAGGCAAGAATTTATTTTTCAACAATCCTTGCTGATGAATACGAAGCAAATTTATTAAATGTCCCAATAGGGGAACAGTTATTTGTATTTGAACGCTATACGGTCACAAAAGATAAAAGAGCGATTGAATACTCCAAATTTGTTCTCAAACAAGATCAATCTAAATATTTTCTTGAAGTTCAACTTTAAAAGACTTTTAAGCAAAGGCTCTTTTCGTACAGATTGTAGTTTTTAGGTTGTTTAATGCAGCGTGGAAATATACTCGCTTTCCGCGGGGAAGCCGCAGGAGTCTCGCAAATTTCCACTGCTGATGTGCACTCACTTCTATCCAGCAACACTTTTTTTAATTAACAACAACTTTTTTAGAAAACAGCCTAAGCAAAATAGCTTTGGTATAAAAATAAAAGTTATAACTTTATAAGATTATAGTTTTATAGATTGTAAACATAAATTATTTTAACTTCTCAATAGGAGTGAAGCAATGAAGGTTATTATTATCGGCAGTGGCATAGTGGGAGCCAGTGCTGCATATCATCTAGTTAAAAATAATACAGAAGTAATTATGGTTGATAAGGATTATCAAGGGGCTGCAACCTCTGCTGGTGCAGGAATTGTTTGTCCATGGATTTCAAGTGTAGAAAATGATGATTGGTATAGAATTGCAAAAGGTGGCGCGCACTATTACCCTGATTTAATTTCACAATTAAAAAATGATAAAGAAGAAAATGTTGGTTATAAAAAAGTAGGAGCATTATGCGTAAGTTCCAACGCTGAAGAATTAGACAGAATTGAAAAAGGGGTAAGAGCAAAACAGAAAGATGCACCGGAATTAGGTGATATTGAAAGATTAACTTCGGAAAAAGCCTGTCAATTGTTCCCTCCGTTAAATGAGGGATTGGAAGCTATTTTTGTTTCGGGTGCTGCACGTGTAGACGGTAGATTACTAAGAGATGCAATGAAACGTGCCGCACAAAAACATGGCACCAAACTGTTGAATGGCGAAGCGGAATTAATTTATGAACATGATAAGATAACAGGTGTTAAGGTCAATGATCAATTAATTTATGCAGATGAGGTTCTTATAACAGCAGGTGCTTGGTCGACTGAATTATTAGCCCCTATTGGTATTGATTTGAAAGTGGAACCGCAGCGTGGACAAATTGCGCATATTAAGTTACCAAATACGGACACGTCTAATTGGCCTGTAGTATTGCCCGGAAGTAGTCATTACATGCTAGCGTTTGATGATTCACGAATTGTTGCTGGTGCGACAAGAGAAACAGGATCCGGATTCAATTATCGGACTACTGTTGGTGGGGTTAATGAGATTGTAACAGAGGCATTAAGCGTGGCACCTGGTCTTGCTGAAGGAACCATACACGAAGTACGGATTGGATTTCGACCGATGGGCCCTGATATTTTACCTATACTAGGAACATTGGATAATTTAAAAGGCGTAGTATTGGCAACAGGTTTAGGAGCTTCTGGGCTGACAATGGGACCATATGTTGGGACATTAGCCGCTTCAATTTTAAAAGGTGATGAAGTAAATCTTGATTTGTCTGCATATAATCCAATGCGTGCTATTTCGATTTAGGAAATGACTATTGAAGCTAATAAATGTAAACGGTTCAATTAAGATTATAATATTATAACTTTATAATATTAGGAGGCTTTCAGAATGAACACTTTCATTCATCCAATTCTAGGAAAAAACATTGAAAAGGAAGTATCTTTTTATTTTAATGGAAATTTGCTTAAAGCTAAGAAAGGCCAAACGGTAGCGTCGGCATTAATAGCAAATGGTATGAAGAAATTCGGAATTAGTAGAAAGCTGCAACAGTCTAGAGGGTTGTTTTGTGCAAACGGCAGATGTTGTAGCTGTTTTGTTTCTATAAATGGTTTAGATCATGTGCTTAGCTGCATGACCCTTGTGGAAGAGGGCATGAAAGTCGATTCAACTAATGGTGACCCTAATGTTAGGAGGGGGAAAAATGGAGACTGATTTATTAATAATTGGTGGTGGTCCAGCAGGTTTAAATGCTGCATATGAAGCGGCTTCAAATGGTGTAAAAACGGTAGTCGTTGACGAATCATTTTCAATAGGTGGGCAATTAAGACAACAAACGCAACTATTAGGTAACCTCCCAAAGCAATTTGAAAGACAAAGAGGTACAACACTTGCCCAGACATTACTTGAACGGCTCTTACCCTTAAACGTAACGATTTTACTAAAGCATACCATGATAGGAACGTATAAGGATGGGCGAATTGGCGTTTCAAATGGGGTGAACACGATTCCGATCACTGCTAAGAAAGTTATTATTACAACTGGTGCGGCCGAGGAGGCAAGTGTATTTCCCGGTTGGACCTTGCCAGGAGTTATGACTATAGGAGCTGCCCAAATATTAATGAATCGTGAATATGTACTCCCAGGTAAAAATGCACTTATTTTAGGATCGAATACTTTTTCGTTAGAAGTTGCTAAACAATTAAAAGAAAGTGGTGTAGCTATACAAGGAATTATTGAAAGTGATAGTCAATTAGCTAGTAATCATGAAAAAACGATTCAATTATTAAAGGAAGATGGTATCCCTATCTATTTAAATAGTTTCATTGCAAATGCAACAGGTTTTGGTGAGGTACAGAAGGTGATTCTAAATCATAACGGTGTGGAAGAAGAAATCAATACAGACTTGGTTTGTATTGGTAAAGGTGTGACACCGATTTTAGAACCCTTCGAAATACTGAATTGTGGTTTTACATATCAAATTGGCCTTGGAGGGTGGTTACCCCAATATTCTATAGTGATGGAAACAAGCAAACCTTCCACATATGTAGCTGGAAATGCAGCTGGAATCACCAGTATGGGTGCCATTCTATTAACAGGAGAAATTGCAGCAGTCAGTGTGACAGAATCCTTAGGTCTGTTAAGTGAGGAAATAGCAACAGAGAGAAGAGCATCTTTGTGGAAGGAGCTCTATTGTATAGAAACTGCGGATTCGAGGGAGGCATTTAATGCACGAATGGCTTTAATTAAAGGTTTTCATGAAGAAACAAACCTACAATCATCATCGTTATTTGAATTGAGCTTGGAGGAATGTTAAATGGACAAATCAACAATCGTTTGTAGGTGTGAAGAAATCAATATTGATGAAATCGAATCAGCGATAAAAATGGGGGCACATACCTTTGACGACATTAAAAGAATAACGAGGTGTGGTATGGGGCCATGTCAAGCGAAGATATGCACAAGTTTGGTTCAACGAATCATCAGTGAATTAACCAATAAACCGTTGAGTGACATTGGTCCATCGAAAATGCGAATGCCGTTAAAAATAACCCGGATCGGTGCATTAGTTGGTAGTAAAGAATCTTCAAGTGTAATTTCAGTTTTTAGCGAGTCAGCCCCAAAAGAAGGTGAAGCGAATAATGACTAATCAGTACGATATTGTAGTTATTGGAAGTGGCGTAATAGGGAGTAGTATTGCTTTTCATCTATCTGAAAGCAGACAGAAGAGCATCTTAGTAATCGATAAAGGATTCCCTTTATCTGGAACATCAGGATCTACTCAAGCTTGGGTTTGGGTTCATAATAAAACACCATCATGGTATGGCGAACTAAGTATGTATAGCGCGGAATTATATCCCTTTCTCGAAAGGAAAATTGGAGATGTGGAATATAAGCGTACTGGTGGTATTGCTCCATTTTTTGATGAAGCAGACCGAGAGAAAGCGCTAAGGCTTGCGGAAAAACAGGCGGAAGTTGGAATTGAGATTGAAGTATTAAATCGTGAGCAAGTACTAGAAAAAGAACCCGCATTATCTCCAACTATTGCCGGTGCTACGTTTAGCAAAATTGATGGAAATGTGAATCCGTTTCGCTTGGTCGAACTTTATATTAAAGCAGCTAAAAAGAACGATGTAGAGTTCTCTTTTTATAATCCGGTTATCGGTATTGAAAAACAGAATGGGAAATTTACAATCACAACTAAAGACAGCATCTTTTTTGCCAAACAATTGATTATAGCCGGAGGCCCTTGGACGAAAGGATTGGGAGAACTGTTAGGAGTAGATATTCCGGTGAAGCAAGTCCGGGGGCAAATAATAGTTACAGAACCATTGGCACCACTAATCAAACATACTATCGGGGGGATGCGACAAGCTGACAATGGAGAAGTCTTGATTGGATATTCAAAAGAGGAGGTGGGCTATGACCGGAGAACTACACTAGATGTAATTCAGGATACAGCAAGGATGGCTGTTGACTATTTGCCAGATCTAGCAAAAGCAAATATAGTACGCTGTTTTTCAGGAATTCGAGTAATACCAAATGATGGGTTCCCAATCATAGGCAAGATTCCTACGATTGATAATGCATTTCTTGCTGTTATGCATAGTGGGATTACGTTGTCCCCTCTAGTTGGAACGTTAATGACGGAGCTTTTAATGGAAGGGGATACCTCTATCGATTTAAAGCGTTTAAGGATTGATCGTTTTAATGAATTTAAGGCTTCTGTATAAAGAAGATATAAACACAACATGACTTTTACTATACTAATTTTTTATAAAAAAAACGTAAGGTAATATTAATAAATTAGTAGGAGGTAAAAAATGAGTGCTACTTTGGTAATTGTATTAAGTTCTATTGTAGTTTTGGCAGGTGCAGCTATCTTCTCATTTTGGATTGGCAGAAGGAATAAAAGCAGTGAAAACTGGACAGTCGGGGGGAGATCGTTACCTATTTATGTAGTAGCAGGAACTCAATTTGCTACAGGCATGGGGGGCGGTGTATTAGTTGCTCATATAGGAATAGGCTATAGTGCTGGTTGGTCGGCTGTAACCTATAATGTACTGTATTCCATAGGTATTGTTATTCTGGTATTACTTGCTAATTGGCTAAAAGAGCATAAGTTTACCACGATGCCGGAAATTTTTAAAAAACTATACGGTGACCATAAAATAATGATGAGTATCGTTACCTTTTTAGCTATTGTTGTTCCATTTGGATGGTTATGTACGCAATTGGTTGCTTTTGGAAGTCTATTTTCAGAGATAACAGGTATTGGTTTTACTACACTGATAGTAATCTTCGCTGCTATTAGTCTATTATTTGTACTGCCTGGTGGATTGACTTCTGTCGCGTGGACTGATTTTATTTTTGGCTGTGCAATGGTAGTCATGACAATAGTAAGTGGATTTTATGTTTTAAATCTTGCTGGAGGATGGTCTGAAATATCAACGAAAGTACCTGAATCTATGATTAGTTTTCCAGAAGGGTTCGGTGCAGTTGGAACGATGACGATTATATTTTGGATTTTGGCTATTTTCCCTGGGGCATTGACGAATCAGATGTCCTACCAGCGTATTTATGCTGCAAGTAGTCCTAGTGTCGCGAAAAAAGGTTTTATCATTGCTGCAATAGTGGGAGTTATCAGCGGTTTTTGGGCATCATTTATGGGAATTGCCATTTTTTCGATGAATCCTGATTTAACTGATCCAGAAATGGCTTCAGGGTGGTTCTTAACTCAACTTCCACTTTGGTTTATGGCTATCTATGCATCGTTTATTATTGCCACGATTATGTCAACTGTTAGTAGTGCTGTTCAATCAGTTGTAGTTAATATAACAACGGATATTTATCAATCTTACATTAATCCAAAAGTTAGTGATCGTAAGTTATTGAAGTTATCACGGATGATGTCCGTTATAGTAATAGTACTGGCGGTTATTTTAGCGTTATATTATCCCAAGGCTTTAGGGTGGTTAGTTGCAACGTATGCCTATTCTGCATCAGGATTATTAGTACCAATTTTTGGAGGCTTTATTCTAAGAAAATCGAACCTATTAAATGCTAAAGGTGCAATTGGAAGTATGTTGTTAGGAATATCTTGTGCAGCAGTTGCACAAATTATTGGTACCAATATACCTTATGTAGGTTTCGGTATACTAGGTTCATTAGTAGGTTTCATTTTGTTTAATTATTTGTTTAAAGATAAAAACCGTGTCAATGATTTAGAAATAAATAAGAAAGAGGCGTAGTCTAAATTAACGTAATAAATAAAAAACTAATGAGGTGAGATGATGGATGCTGATGTAGCAGTTATTGGCGTTGGGGCTATGGGAAGCATGGCTCTATGGCAGATTGCTAAAAGGGGTGTTTCTGTTTTAGGGTTTGAACAATTTGGAGTCGGGAATGATCGGTCAGCTGTCGGAGGAGAATCCCGCCTGTTTCGTACAGCGTATATGGAGGGAAAGGAATATGTACCATTATTGCAAGAATCTCGTAAATTATGGAGGCAATTAGAGCAGGAAACAGATAAAAGTCTATTAACACTAAATGGAGGGTTAATGATCGGTGACCCCAATACGGAAGTGATAAAGAATGTACTTCGATCGATAGAAGATTTTAATTTAGAACATGAGGTTATTCATGGGAATGAGGCTAAAAGTCGATATCCTCAACACCGATTATTTCCTGAAGATATAATGGTCCTAGATAAGAATGCTGGCTTTATGCGACCTGAGTTAGCAGCTATTTCAGCTGCAAATCAAGCAGAGGCTCTAGGGGCAAAAATTCACCGATATTCAAAAGTGGAAGAGGTCCTTCCAGATAGCGATGGTGTCACTATTTTAGCTAATGGAAAAAAGTATCGGGTAGGTAAAGTATTGGTTACTACAGGAGCATGGACCGGAAAACTCATTCCGAAATTAGAAAACAAAATAACGGCACGACGTTTAGTCTTAACATGGTTTGCAGCAAAAAACATCGATGATTTTAAACCTGATAAATTTCCGATATTTGCCCGCATGCGAAAAGAATTTAGATTAACGGGTGCACCAACACTAGATGGAACGATGGTGAAAGCTTCAAATACGAAAAATCCAGGAATCGTTCCCGAACCAGGATCTCTTGACCGTGATGTTTCTCTGGAAGAAATGATAGAAGTCAGTGATGCGGTTAAGGAATTAATTCCTGATCTAATACCTGATCCCGTTCGAGCCAGTGTTTATATGGATGGTTACACACAAGATGATCATTCAATTGTTGGCGATGCACCAGGAATGGAAAATACATTATTAGTAAGTGGTTTTTCAGGACATGGATTTAAAATGGCCCCTGTTATCGGATCGATTGCAGCAGATCTTATCATAGATGGGGAAACCTCCCATTCGATTGAGCATCTTAATCCAAAGAGATTTACGAATTAATATTATGCCGTTTCAGCAAATAGACTCTCGAAGGATCTAGAGAGCTAGGGTTAAGGTAGTGTCAATTATTACCACCCTAAACAGGAACTACACAGACTCGTTAAGAGATGTGTAGTTTTTTTCACCTATGCGATCAAATAGTATACTTTTATCGGTTATCCGTTGTAAAGATGACAGCGCACTTAATATGTTCGATCAATTACTTTTTTACCTCTAAAATTATTTTCCTCTGCCTTAAGAAGCTTCTCCAAGATTTCATGTCCAACAACGATTAGCGGGCCAATATTGGACTCATTGCGGATTTGTACTGGATTAATTAGCATATATTAATGCAGTACCCGTTGCCAGGTAACTAGTATAGAAGTGCATGAAAAATTACCAGTATGTATAAGTTATACTTTTTTGAAAGAAATAGTCGATTGTTGTTGAATTTTGGATAAAAATGGATTATCATACTAAAGAACCAGTTAAAAAGTACTATTATTGAAGATAAAGGCAAACTATTCGAAAGGGTGGGACGCAAAGCTTAGGGTCTAACGTGAGGATTTGTCATAAATCCTAAACACTACGATTGCCTGGTTACCAAATTCGGTTTTTAATATTTATATATTAGAATCTATTGGCTGTTCTATGTACTTAGGATAGTCAATTTTTTTGTGGAATTTTATTTAAATCAGAGGAGAGTGGTTCTATTGACCATTACGGTAGAGGAAAGAAATAAGTCCGTTAAAGAATTATTAAACGGGACGTATACATCTTTAAAAACGGTAGTCCCTATTAAACATGAGATTGCTAAACCTCAATTATTAAAACAACATTTACATATTCAGTTTGGTGTTCTTATTGGTATTACAGGGGATGTAAAAGGAAAATTAGTTTTATCTGGGGATACAACTATCTTTGGCTCTATTGGTGAATCAATGTTTGGGATGCCAATAGATGGAGAAATGCTTGCTTCCTTTAGCGGGGAATTAGGCAATATGGTAGCTGGAAGTCTTTCTACGAATATCGTTAAAGAGGGAATCAATACAGATATCACTTCCCCGACAATTATTCAAGGTAATACGACATTATCAGGTTTTGAAAAGGCCATCCAAGTTACAGTGAGCTTCGATCAGATTGGAGAAATGGAAATCTACTTACTACTAGATTAATAGAGACAAGAATGGAGGTATCAAATGGATACCAATCAATACATAGAAATGTTTCTTGATGAAAGTCGCGAACATTTACAAGCGGTTAATGACAATCTTTTAAAACTGGAAAAGCAGCCACAAGATCTAATGATTGTTAATGAAATATTCCGCTCCGCTCATACGTTAAAAGGTATGGCTGCAACAATGGAATTTATGGACATAGCATCGTTAACACATCAGATGGAAAATGTGCTTGATAAAATTCGTACTAATGATTTAGCTGTAAGTGCTGAGGTAATTGATGTAACTTTTGACGCAATTGAGTATTTAGAGGAAATGGTTGGTGCGATTTCAGAAGGCGCGGATGGGAAGAAAGATGTCTCAGGTCTCGTTACTCGTTTAGAGCAAATAGAAAACGGCACTACTGTAGAGAAAAAGCTTACTATTACGAATATGGAATTAGATGAATATCAACTTACGGTTGTTTCACAGGCAAAAGAACAAGGTTTCCAAACATTTCACATAACAGTTGGACTAACGGAAGATTGCATGTTAAAAGCGGCACGTGTATTCATGGTTTTTGAAGCATTGAAAGATTTAGGCGAGGTTATTAAATCCGTTCCTTCTGTAGTGGAATTAGAAGATGAGAATTTTGAACAAGACTTCTCCATTGTTTTCTTAACAATGGAGCAACCTGAAGCTATTCAAGCTCGTATACATAAGATCTCAGAGGTTCAGAAAGTCGAATTAGCTAGTTTTTCTGCCTTGGAGCAAAAGAAAACTATCGAACAAAATAAGTTAGAAAAGGTTAGTGAAGAACCTGAAAATGGTAGGTCAATTTCATCAAAAACAATTCGTGTGAACAGTGATCGTATCGATGAGTTAATGAATCTTTTTGAAGAGGTAGTCATCGACCGAGGTAGATTAGAAGATCTATCAAAGAAAATGGAAAACCAGGAATTAACAGAAACGGTGGAACACATGTCTAGAATCTCGGGGGATTTGCAGAGTTTGATATTATCCATGAGAATGGTTCAAATTGAACAAGTGTTTAACCGATTCCCACGTATGGTAAGGGGACTAGCGAAAGATTTAGATAAAAAAATCAACCTGGAAATTATCGGAGCAGATACGGAGCTCGACAGAACTGTTATCGATGAAATTGGTGATCCTTTAGTCCATTTAATTCGAAACTCGATTGATCACGGCATTGAAGCACCAATGAAACGGAAACAATCTGGAAAGGTAGAAGAAGGGAAGTTACATTTACGGGCCTTTCATAGTGGTAATCATGTGTTTATTGAAATAGAAGATGATGGTGCTGGAATCAATCGGGATAAGGTAGTTGCCAAGGCTATTGAAAATGGATTATTCACACATGAACAAGCTGAAGCTCTTTCTGATGAAGAGGTTTATCAGGTGATCTTATCATCTGGGTTTAGCACAGCCGATGAAATCACTGACATATCAGGACGCGGTGTTGGCTTAGATGTGGTAAGAAGTAAAATAGAATCGCTTGGTGGAAGTATATTCATCGAGTCGGATTCAGGAAAAGGGAGTAAATTTTCCATTCAATTACCTTTGACACTTTCTATCCTTTCAACCTTGTTAGTTAAGGTTCAAAAAGAAACCTATGCAGTACCACTTACTTCGATCGTGGAAACAGTGTTAATGCAAGAAGAACAGATCATGTATGTACATGGGCAAAAGGTAATGAACTTTAGGGACGAAGTGATACCCCTTGTATCTTTAAAAGAAGTATTTGCGGTTCCACAGGATCAAGTAGTAGATGAACAACACTACTCGATTGTCGTAGTTAAAAAGGGAAACAGAATGACAGGATTACTGGTAGATTCCTTGATTGGCCAGAAGGAAGTTGTTTTGAAGTCAATGGGCAATTATTTGCGTCATGTACATGCTATTTCAGGAGCTACCATTCTAGGGGATGGGCGCATATCGCTGATAATCGATCCTAATGCATTAATCAAGTAGAAAAGAGGGACTTACGAATGGAAGAGCTATTAAAAGTTATTGTATTTCAATTGAAGGAGCAACAGTATGGTGTCAATATACAACATGTTCGTTCAATAGAAAGACTGGAAGACGTTACCGAAGTTCCTGGTACGTCTGACTTTATAAAGGGTGTTATAAACCTTCGTGGTGATATTACACCTGTGGTTGATTTAAAGGAACGACTGCAAATAGGTATCACGACTCTAACCAGTGAAACGCGGGTTCTAATCGTGGATATCAATACTGTTCAAGTTGGATTGATTGTTGACACAGCAACGGATGTTATCGACATCGACCCGGCAGTAATAGAAGCTTCACCTAAGATTATTGGCGGTGTTAATGAAGCTTTCATAAAAGGGGTAGCAAAATTAGAAAGCAAACTTTTAATACTATTAGATTTTGAATGTATTTTAAATCTTGATGAAATAAACGAGGTTCAAGAGGTAGTAGAGAATTAATACGTAGGGGGAAAACAACAATGGCGAGGATATTAATAACGGACGATGCAGCGTTTATGCGAATGCAATTAAAAGATAATTTAATAAAACATGGTCATGAGATAGTTGGCGAGGCAGAAAATGGTCGTGATGCGGTCGAAAAATATCAGGAATTAGAACCAGATCTTATCACCATGGATATTACCATGCCGGAGATGAATGGGGTAGAAGCGGTTAGAGAAATTAAGAAATTAAATTCTAACGTCAAGATTATTATGTGTTCAGCTATGGGGCAACAGGGGATGGTTGTTGATGCTATTCAAGCTGGAGCAAGTGATTTTATTGTGAAACCTTTTACTCCTGATCGAATTAAAGAAGCAGTGGATAAAGTACTAAAATAACACTTAGAGAAAAAGAGGTTCAACATTGAAGAAATTAATAAACTTTAAAAGTATAAAAACAAAGATCTTATTCGGTTTTTCACTAATCATTTTATTGGTTCTTATTTTTGGCGGATATAATTATTTCGCACTTGAAAAAATCAATCATGAAACAGAAGAAATTGTAAATAAACAACTTCCATTGTTAATTGCGGATGAAAAGATTGCTTACAATATGGCACATAGAACAGCATTAGTACGTGGTTTTTTACTATATGAAGATAATGAATTTAGGAATGAATTTAACGGTCAAATAGAAGAAAGTATCAAACTTGAGGAACAAGTTCTAAAGTTAAGTAATTCACAAAAGGTAAAAGACCTTATTGCGAAAAAAGTGGAATGGGGAACTGCGTTAGATGAAGTTTTTGCGGAATATGACCGTGGAAATAAAGAGAATGCAATGGAAATTTTGTCTACTGAGGTTAAACCTCTTGCACGTGAAATAATGACTGGATTTGAAGAAATGGCCGTAACTAGAGAAAATTTAATAAATGAAGCGGGAAAAGATAGTTTATCTAGTGGAAAAGCGACAGCGCTTGTAGGAATAGTAGTGTCCATCTTAGTTGTAGTACTAGGGTTAGCTATTGCACTTCTTACTTCGAGGATAATCACAAAACCGATTGTGACCGTTATGAAGCGAATGAAATTACTTGCAAGTGGCGATTTAAGCCAGGATGCCCTAGAAACAAATTCAAAAGATGAGATTGGTCAGCTTGTTGCAGCAACCAATGAAATGAATCGTAATACCCGTGAATTATTAAGCAAAATAAATCAGGTTTCTGGTTCTGTAACAAGTCAAAGCGAAGAATTAACCCAATCAGCAAACGAGGTAAGAGTTGGATCTGAGCAAGTTGCGACAACCATGCAAGAATTGGCTTCTGGCTCAGAGACACAAGCAACTAGTGCAAGTGAACTGGCTTCGAATATGAGCACATTTACTACTAAAGTTGAGGAAGCAAATACAAAAGGGACACATATTCAACAATCATCAAATGAAGTCCTTGGCATGACAAATGAAGGTAGCAGGTTAATGGAATCTTCTACGAAACAAATGGCAATGATTGATCAAATCGTACAGGATGCCGTTCAAAAGGTGCAGGGTTTAGATGTGCAGTCTAAAGAGATATCGAAGCTGGTTTCGGTCATAAAAGATATTGCGGATCAAACAAATCTTCTTGCATTAAATGCAGCCATCGAAGCCGCAAGAGCTGGTGAACATGGGAAAGGTTTTGCCGTGGTAGCGAGTGAAGTGAGAAAACTTGCAGAACAAGTATCTATATCTGTTACAGATATTACAGGCATAGTTGGTAACATACAAAATGAAACAAGTACCGTTACGGAGTCATTAAAAACGGGGTATGCAGAAGTTGAATTAGGATCAACTCAAATCAAAACTACTGGTGAAACATTTAATGGAATTAGTACAGCGGTTAATGAAATGGTTACACACATAGAAACAATCTCAGAAAACTTATCTGATATTGCAACTAACAGCCATAAAATGAATGGATCGATTGAAGAAATTGCAGCAATTTCAGAAGAGTCTGCTGCAGGTGTTGAACAAACTTCTGCATCATCACAGCAAACAAGTAGCTCAATGGAAGAAGTAGCAGGAAGCTCGGAACAACTGGCTAAATTGGCGGAAGAGCTAAATGAATTAGTTCGTAAGTTCAAACTTTAAGGAAAATGAAGTGTTAAATGAATCGTACATAGTAGTTAGCAAAAGGAGATCCGAAACAAATGAAAAAGTTCAGAACGAAATTGTTACTTATTTTTTCTGTATTGTTTTTTATATTAGCAGGTGTGACAGGTGCATATAACATTATTACTACCATTAATAGCAATGACGCCCAGGTACAAAGTTATAAGAAGGATTTAATTAAAAATTATGATACAAGCATAAAGGAACAAGTGAATACTGCGCTTTCCCTAATGAATTATGCCTATGAGCGCCACCAATCCGGGGATTTATCAGAAAAGGAAGCGCAGGCCCTAGGAATTAAATTAATAAAGGCATTGAAATATGGTGAGACTGGTTACTTTTGGATTGATGACACGGAGGGAGTACTTATAGCACATCCTGAGACACCTGATAAAGAAGGAACAAACCGCATCGATATTCAGGATCCAGAGGGTACGTATTTAATTCAAAATGTTATTTCAGCAGCTACGAAAGAGAATGAAGATGGGTTTTCTGAGTATATGTGGGACAAACCGGGAGTAGATCATTTAGTCAAAAAGCGAGCATACTCACAATCATTTGAACCATGGAATTATATTATAAGTACTGGTAATTATATTGATGATATTGATGCTCTTGTGGCGCAAAAAAGGGAGTCATTTAACGAACAAATGACAAATGAAATTACATATCAAGTAATTATTATTGCTATTTTACTTCTAATCTCAGGATTAATAGCTTTTGTATTTAGTAACAGGGTATCAAAAAATATAGTGGCTATTACAAATCATGTCAAAAGCGTTGCCAATAACGATCTATCTGTTGAAGATTTACCCATTACAACAAAAGATGAAATTGGACAATTAAGTGTTGGCGTTAATCAGATGGTCGGTAATTTGAAATCTATTATTAGAAACGTCGGTGAAGCATCCGAAAAAATGACCAGCCATAGTGAAGAGTTAACGCAATCAGCAAATGAGGTTAAATCTGGTTCAGAACAAATTGCGACTACGATGCAAGAATTGGCATCTGGTTCGGAAACACAAGCAAATAGTGCGAGTGAGCTGGCCACTGTCATGAGTTCGTTTACAACTAAAGTTCAAGAAGCTAATACAAAAGGTGAGCACATTCAGCATTCTTCAATTGAAGTTGTAGGGATGACCACTGAAGGTAGTCACTTAATGCAGTCTTCTTCTGAGCAAATGGATAAAATAGATCAAATTGTTCAGGAAGCTGTTAAAAAGGTACAAGGATTAGATACGCAGTCACAAGAAATTTCTAAGCTAGTATCCGTTATTAAAGATATTGCGGATCAAACAAATCTTCTTGCATTAAATGCAGCAATTGAAGCCGCAAGAGCTGGTGAACATGGTAAGGGTTTTGCCGTGGTAGCGGACGAAGTAAGAAAGCTAGCTGAACAGGTATCTGTATCTGTTTCGGATATTACAGGCATAGTTGGTAATATCCAAACTGAAACAGGTTCCGTAACGAACTCTTTAAAAAGTGGTTACGCAGAGGTTGAGCTAGGAACAAATCAAATTAAAACTACTAGTGAAACCTTTAATGGAATCAGTACAGCTGTTACTGAAATGGTAGCTAATATAAAAACGATATCTGAAAACCTTTCTGATATTGCAGTTAACAGCCAAAAGATGAATACGTCTATTGAAGAAGTTGCAGCAATTTCAGAAGAATCGGCTGCAGGAGTAGAGCAAACGTCCGCTTCAACACAACAAACCAGTGGTTCTATGGAAGAAGTAGCAGGAAGCTCAGAACAACTAGCTAAATTAGCGGAAGAGCTGAATGGTTTAGTTCGTCAATTTAAACTTTAGAATAAGAAAAAACAGTAAAATAAAAAGCATAGGATAGTCCGCAAAATAGATGAACTATCCTATTTTTTTATGTTAATTAAACTAACTAGTCTATAAAAAAAGGAGAACCCTATATGTTTAAAAAGTTTAAAATTAAAAATTTGAATATTGGTATGAAATATGGTCTAACACTTGTTTTAGTATTTGTTTTATTTGGAATCTCAACAGCTGTTGTTACAACATTAATCGATGATATTGGTAGCAATGTTGATGAATTAGAGCGACGTGGTCAACGAGCAATAGATGTTACAGAAATGGGATCATTAACCCGTTCTAAAAGTATCCGTATTATAAGTTATATTCAAAGTGGAGACCAGGCGTTTGCTGATGAATATGAAACAAGAAGAGAGAATTTTAACACACTCGAAGCTACCATAAGAAAAAAGATGGATACCCCTGAACAACAAGAAATATTTGACCAGATTGTTGTAAATGACAAGAAAATGAATGATTTATTTACAAAAAAGGTTGTTCCAGCAGTAGATAATGGTTATGTAGATTTAGCAAGTAACTATGTCAAAGACGCCACTAATCTAAGGTCAGAAACAGTAGATTTACTGGAAAGTCTTCTGACAATAGTGAATGATGAACGTGCTTTCGCAGGTAGTCAAGCTAAAAACAGTCAGGAATTAACGCTTCAAATCCAGGTTGCATCTATGATCGCTTCCATTATTATAGGCGTGGCACTCGTATTTTTTATTAGTTGTTCAGTCTCACGTAACCTGAATAAAGTAGTAGGAATGAGTAATCAAATTGCTGAAGGAGACCTTTCTGTTCAGAAGATTGATTATGATGGAAAGGATGAAATTGGCAGACTTGCTACTTCCATAAATACCATGAGTGATAATCTGCGAAGCGTCATTCAACAGGTTGCTGAAGTATCTGAAACAGTTACGAGTCAAAGTGAAGAATTAACGCAATCAGCAAGCGAGGTTAAAGCTGGTTCGCAACAAATTGCTACTACTATGCAAGAATTGGCTTCAGGTTCAGAAACACAAGCAAATAGTGCAAGTGAACTTTCTTCTGTAATGGTTTCATTTACATCTAGGGTTCAAGAAACGAATGAAAATGGCCAATTAATCCAGCAATCTTCAAACAAAGTTCTTGATATGACAGATGAAGGCAGTAAATTAATGGAATCCTCTACAAATCAAATGGCTAAGATTGATCAAATTGTTCAGGATGCTGTTCAAAAAGTGCAAGGATTGGATGTACAGTCTCAAGAAATATCAAAATTAGTTTCTGTTATCAAAGATATTGCAGATCAAACAAATCTTCTTGCATTAAACGCAGCGATTGAAGCTGCAAGAGCAGGAGAACACGGAAAAGGTTTCGCGGTTGTAGCAGATGAGGTGAGAAAGCTAGCAGAACAAGTATCTGTTTCCGTGACTGACATTACAGGTATTGTAACTGGTATTCAAAACGAGACGAGTAGTGTAACTGACTCGTTAAAAGGTGGATATATTGAGGTTGAGCAAGGAACGACTCAAATAAAAACTACCGGCGAAACGTTTAAAGGAATAAGTTCTGCTGTATCAAATATGGTACAACGTATACAAACAGTATCGGAGAACTTATCTGATATTGCAGCTAACAGTCAAAATATGAACAAATCCATTGAGGAGATTGCAGCAATTTCAGAAGAATCGGCTGCAGGTGTAGAGCAAACATCTGCATCTTCGCAACAAACAAGTAGCTCAATGGAAGAAGTCTCAGAGAGTTCGGAACAGCTTGCAAAGTTAGCAGAAAAACTAAACGGATTAGTTCGTCAATTTCAGCTGTAATGTCCATTTAAACATTTCAAAATTCAAGATATAAAAACTGACGGCAAAAGAAAGAAAGGGTAGCGAATAAAATGGAAAATCCACAATGGAAGACGTTGATTAAAGAATCCAATTTTCATCACATCGTACAACCTATTATGGACATGTCAAATGATGAAGTACATGGTTATGAAGTTTTACTTCGCTCACATGGTTTTCGGAATCCGGAATTATTATTTAAGTATGCAATGGAACAAAATCAGCTATTTGATTTGGATATGAAAGCAATTTCAAAAGCTTTTCAAACTTTCAAACTGGACACATCAGATTTAGGTGATAAATATTTATTCATTAACATATTTCCATCTACACTAATTAATCCAGATTTTCATTATAATTTACAACGTATTATATTAACTATAAATTTCCAACCAGGAACAATCGTGTTTGAAATAAATGAAGCAGAAAAGGTACCCGATTTAATTGTTATGAAAGAAGTTATCTCAGACTTGCAGAAACAAGGTTTTTTAATTGCTCTTGATGATATTGGAAAAGGTGAATCAACGCTACAATCTATTGTAGAACTTGAACCAAACATTGCAAAGATTGATCGCTACTTTGCAAAAGGCCTATCCAATTCACTTCCAAAACAAAAGATAATCAGGATGATGTTACAACTTTTTGGGAATGAGATTACGATGATTCTAGAAGGCTTTGAATGTGAAGCAGACTTTTTGAAGGCGAAAGAGTTGGGTGTTCCTTATGGTCAGGGATTCTTTCTGGGTAGGCCTCAATCATTAAGTTATTATGAAAAGGTGGATTCGCTGTAACGTTATGCGCTACTACTTGAAAGATAAGATTTAATTTAGAAAGAGGTATCTATTGATAATGAGCAGGATTGCAATAGTTAAAGATCCAGGTATACTTCGAGAAGGAATTTTGAAGGTTTTACAGGATAAGTTACCTAATCATAATTTTGCAGTATATAGTACGACACAACTAGATTTACTTTATCAAGAAATCTATATAGCAGACCTACTTATCATTGATATGGATACAGCCATAGATATATCAAAAATAATTAATTTTTACACAACGGCTCATATAAAAATTGCTGCCTGGGCTTCTGATATAGAAAGTGATTACTTAACTAAGTTATTTAAACTAGGTTTACATGGTTATTTTTATCATGGAATGGGGACAAATGAATTATTATTTGCAATAAAAAGTATGCTGAATGGGGGGAAATATATTCACCCATATTTGGCACCAACTCTTTTAAACGATTATATAAGAGTTACAGGCAAGGTGTTCATTCGGCCTAGCAAAATTTTAACAGGACGAGAATGGGAAGTATTGGAGCAAATAGTGGAGGGCGCAAGTAACGAGGATATCGCTGATAATCTATTCATATCACCAACAACTGTCAAAAACCACATTGGATCAATTTTCAGGAAATTAAATGTGACGGATAGGACAAATGCCGCTTTATTAGCAATTAGGAATAATTGGATTGAAGCGTAGGTTGGTTTGGTGCCTGTCAATTCCCGCTCATACGTTTTTAGCCTACTGTAAAAATAAACAAAAAATCACAGGAGTACAATCCTGATTGTCTCCTGCTGATCCATTTTAACGACACCCAAGCTAAGGTGGTGTGAAGTGTTTAGGGTTATCCACCCTTCCTGACTAGGTGTTATCTTTTGTATACTTTTTCCGGTGTATGTTTCGGTGATCTTATAATATGAGAATTGCCTACATATTTATTACTGCATTCGAATGGCTTCTCTTGCTAGCCGATCCGCATGGTTATTACTCTTTTCAGGTATCCATTTGATAAAAAAGAATGGAAAGTTGTTTGCTTCTTCTCTGATTGTTTCAAGCAAGGGAAGAAAGGTTTGGTTTTTTGTGAGATTCTTTTCAATCACATCTACTACTAGCTTTGAATCCGACCTAAAGGACAGTATTTCACCTGGAAATTGCTCCCTGCAAATTTCCAATGCTTTCACAACAGCATGAAATTCAGCTTCATGGTTAGACATCTCTCCTAATGGAAACGCGTATTCATACTTTTTTCCCCTTGCTTTTATATAAACTCCTGCACCACTAATTCCCGGATTGCCACTTGATGCGCCATCTGTATAGACTTCAATCAATGTCTTGTCTCCTTTTATTGAGGATATATTTCTAGATTATAACAGTTTTATACTGAGGTGTTATTAATACTGTTTATGGTAACACCACCAAAAACATATACAAGTGAAAGTCTACATTGATTCCAATGTAGTTAGCTATCATTCATCAGTCCAACTGGTTGGTTAACCAGTTGGACTTTACATTGGAATGTCTGAATTTATAGATACTAAAACCTATTAATGAACCAGGAATCATAAACCATTTATAATTTTCCGCCTAGTATTGACAATTCTGTGAAGTTTAATGTATTATGTATACATCATACAAGGAGAGGTTAGTATATGGAAAAATTGAGGATACAACCTATTAAAAAAAATAAAACAACAAAAGAAATCGTATATGAAAAACTAAAAACAGCAATTTTAATTGGCTCAATTAATAACCAGGAGATATTAACGGAAACCATGCTTTCTGAAGCATTAGAAACCTCCAGAACTCCTATTAGAGAAGCTGTTGCTGATTTAACAAAAGAAGGTTTATTAGTTCATATACCAAGAAAAGGATTTCACGTTAGAGAAATTACCGAAAATGAAAAAGATCAAATTATTTTCTTGCGATCAGCTATCGAATCAGAAGGATTAACAAAACTTGCTTCAACGGTAACGAAAGAACAGATAGGTGAATTACTAGAAATAGTAGGAAATCAGGAAATTTCAATGAAGGAAGACGATCGCGTAAGGTACATTGAATTAGATCAACTATTTCATCAACAAATATTAGAATTCGCAAATCAAACTATCTTAAGTCAGTTGTTACAGGATATGTACAATCTAACAAGATTAATTGGCCATCATGCTCTTATGAAAGATGGAAGAATGATAGAAGTTTTGAAGGAACACAAGGAAATTATTAAATCGTTAGAAGTAAATGATGGTGACAAAGCAGCTCAATTAATGAGGGACCACTTGGAGATTACAAAAGAAATTGTAAAGACTGTTAAACCAAACTAATTTTTTTAATAATTAAAGAAAGCGCTATCATACGAGGAGGATTATCATGAATACAGAGAAATCACTTTACCCATTTGAAGTGGATGGGGAAGTCAAGAATATTAAAGTAGATTCGGTTTATTGCATTGGTTATACAGGCAGAAACAAAGAAAAAACAATGGAACATATAAAAGAGCTTGCTGAAATTGGTATTCCGGAACCATTAGAAGTTCCAACCTTATTTCCAGTTCGGACAAGCAGTTTAAATCAGGTTAATAAAATTGAAGTTCTTGGTGGAGACACGAGTGGAGAAGCTGAAATTGTATTAATTTTTGGAGATTCAAAAGATGACGTTTTCCTAAGTGTGGGTAGTGACCATACTGATCGCTCGTTAGAGGCTGTTGATATTAATAAGTCAAAACAAGTTTGTGATAAGCCGTGTGCCTCAAAAGCGTGGAAAGTTGAAAGTGTTATAAGTCATTGGGATGAATTAGAGCTCTCCTCGCAAGTTTACACTAATGGTAGTTGGTTGGAATACCAAAAAAATCCGATTTCTTCGATTATCAGTTTAGAAGAAATACAAAACTATCTTCAAAACAAAAAAGTGGAACTAAAAAATAGTGTGATATTTTCTGGTACAGTTCCTTTGCTTAACGGATTTAAGTATGGCGATAAGTTTAAAATGCAACTAACTGATCCAGTTAATAGTGCGTATATTGATACTTATTATGATATCAAAGACATTTCGGTAGGGGGGTAGTCATGAAGTATTCCATATATCAAATGAATATAGTACCTGGGAATCCAAGCGAAAACAGACGTAACGTACAAGAGTGGATGGAGGAGGAGGTGAAGAAAAGTAATCCCGATACAATCGTTTTGCCGGAATTATGGACCACTGCATATACACTTGATTCACTTGAACAATATGCTGATCGACACGGGGAACCGACCAAAAGTTTTTTACAGGAATTAGCAAAAAAACTCCATGTAAACATAATTGGTGGTTCAGTTGCAAATAAAGTTGATGGTGAGTTTTACAATTCTTCTTTTGTTTATAACCGATCAGGAGAGTTAGTTTATGAGTATGACAAAGTTCATCTAGTACCTATGTTAAATGAACATAACTTTTTGTCTGGGGGTAAGGCTGTTCCAGAAGTATTTGAGCTTGAGGGAGTCAAAATGGGAGTAATCATATGTTATGATCTGCGTTTTCCAGAAGTGATTCGTTCGCTTGCGTTAGAAGGAGCCCAAGTATTGCATATTGTTGCCGAATGGCCAAGCGCCCGTACCTCTCATTGGAGGTATCTTCAAATTGCAAGAGCTATCGAGAACCAAATGTATGTTGTTTCTTGCAACAGAATTGGGAGTTATGACGGGGTTTCCTTCTGTGGAAAGTCAATGGTAATTGATCCATGGGGAGATATTTTACTAGAGGGTTCCGAGTCAAACGAGGAATCGTTACGCGTAGCCTTAGACCTAGAGAAGGTTATTCAAGTAAGAAATAATGTTCCTATATTTTCAAGCAGGGTCCCTCATTTATATAAAAAAGAGAATTAGAAAGGGGAAAATAAAAATGAAAAAGGTAATTACGTTAACAATTGTCGCAATGTTCGTTATAGTTTTG
This sequence comes from Virgibacillus carmonensis, assembly GCF_057836705.1. Taxonomy (NCBI): domain Bacteria; kingdom Bacillati; phylum Bacillota; class Bacilli; order Caryophanales; family Bacillaceae; genus Virgibacillus; species Virgibacillus carmonensis. Next base: position 91,782 of record NZ_JBYQFJ010000001.1, read on the forward strand.
GCTGCTTGTTCAGATTCAAGTTCAGATGAAGGCAATGGGGAAAGTAAGTCTATTAAGTTGGCCCATTCGGGATCTGAAACACATCAGTATCATATTGCTGCTAAAAAGTTCAAGGAATTGGTTGATGAAAAAACAGACGGAGAATTACAAATTGAAATTCATCCTAATGCTACCCTCGGGAGTGAAGCCGATGTCATCGAACAAGTGATAGGGGGATCTGTCGAAATGACAACAGTAGCTGCGGATAGTTCATTCGCAAATACTGTCCCAGAAATGAATGTTTTCGGAATACCATATTTATTCACTGATCGAGAACATGTGTATAGTGTCCTTGACGGTGAGATTGGGAAAGATTTATTAGAATTGACAAGTGAAAATAGCCTTAAGGGGTTGGGATATTGGGAAGTTGGATTTAGACATCTAACAAATAACCAAAGAGAAATTGTTACACCAGCTGATGCGGAAGGATTGAAAATTCGCGTTCAACCTGCTCCTGTATGGGAAGCACACATGAAGGCTATAGGTGCAAGCCCAACACCTGTCGCATTTAATGAATTATATTCGGCTCTTGATCAAGGTGTAGTAGATGGACAGGAAAATCCTTTACCAACTATAAACTCCATGAAATTTTATGAAGTGCAAAAATATGTTTCTCTTACTTCACACACGTATTCACCAGCAATTGTAGTGATGAATGAAAGCTTTTTTGATGGTTTAAGTGAAGATCATAAAAAGGCTGTGCAAAGTGCTGTTAAAGAAACTACAGATTATCAAAGACAATTTCTTGCTGACAAAGAAAAAGAGATTATAGAAACATTAAAGGAAAATGACGTAACCATTACTGAACCTGATCGTGACGCTTTTCGTGAAGCAACTAAAAACGTTAAAGATGCAGTTAGTGAAGAAGTTCCACAAGAGCTCATTGACAGAATCAAAGAACAATAAATAGAGTAGCCCATAATACAAGATTATGGGCTGCTTTTACAAAGGGTTGTGATTCCGTGTTACTTAATAAATTCGATACGTTTCTTGGGAAATTATTAGAGACAATTACAACAATCGCTTTATCGGCAACAGTAATAATTACCTTTTTACAAGTGATCTATCGATATGCCTTGCAGCAACCACTAAGTTGGTCACAAGAGGTTTTAATGATTTGTTTCGTTTATAGCATTCTTTTTGGATCTGCGCTTGCAATAAAAAATAAAGAGCATCTAACTGTTGATTTATACGATAATCCTTCTAAATGGTTTTCTAGAATCCTAAAAACAATAGAGTTTATCGTTGTAGGAGTTTTAATCATTGTGCTTTTATACTATGGGTATGTATTAGTAATGGAAAACTTTGCTTCGGGTCAAATTCTTGGAATTCTTCCAGTGAAAAAAGCTTACGTATACATGGCAGTCCCAATTAGCGCGCTATTCATGCTATACTTCCACATTAAGAAGGTGTTCACATGATTTGGTTAGTTGTATTATTATTTATTCTAATTATTTTAAGAGTTCCGATTGCCTTTGCATTAGGAGCTGTATCTATTTTCGGAATTATGCTAACTGATATCGAGTTATTAATAAATGTGCCAAGAAAGGTTTTTAGTGGGATAGACAATTTCACCCTTGTAGCAGTACCTCTATTTATTCTTGCAGGTGAAATTATGACAAAAGGGGGAATTTCGAAACGTCTAATTGATTTTTCGAAAACTATCGTAGGACCTCTTCCTGGTGGACTAGCTATGGTAGTAGTTCTATCCAGTATATTTTTCTCGGCTTTAACCGGTACAGCAATTGCTGCAGCAGCTGCTATTGGAGGGATGATGATTCCCGCAATGAATAAAGAAGGGTATGATCCCCGTTTTTCAGCAAGTCTTGTGGCTACTTCATCGACAATCGGACCGATCATACCACCTAGTATCGTACTGATTTTGTACGGAGTAATTGCAAGCGTTTCAATAGGTGATTTATTCGTTGCTGGAGTTATCCCAGGTTTATTAATGGGGTTAGGATTAATGGGATACAGTTACTACATCGGTAAGAAAAATAACTATCGATCTAGTGATAGGAAAGCGACCTTTAAAGAGGTAATTGTGGGGGCTAAAGACGCAGTATTGGCATTACTTATGCCGATTATCATAATTGGTGGTATAGTCTCTGGAATTTTCACACCCACTGAATCAGGGGTTGTAGCGGTATTTTATTCATTAGTAATCGGTTTATTTGTTTACAGAGAAATATCGATGAAAGATTTATGGAAAATTATGCTGGATACAGCCAAAACTACTGCAACGATCGTGTTTCTAATTGGAACAGCATCTTTATTTATATGGTTTTTATCTTTTAACCAAATACCAAACCAGTTAATAGAATTAATGGGCCCTGTATCTGATAATCCTATTATTTTATTACTTGTAATAAATATAGTTTTACTAATTTCCGGTACTTTTATAGATACGATAAGCGCTGTTTCTATATTTACTCCGCTGTTCTTACCATTGGTTTTAGCAGCTGGTATAGACCCAGTTCATTTTGGAATTGTGTTAGCAGTTAACCTAACTATTGGTATGGTTACGCCACCATTAGGTGTATGTTTATTTGTTACATCATCGATCGCAAAGATAAAAGTACCAAAGATGTTTAAATACTTGTTTCCACAGGTGGCAATATTGATTATTGTTCTAATACTCGTTACTTATTTACCAGAACTGATTTTATTCCCTGTAGGACTACTTGAATAGATAAGGGGAGATGGTATGAACCCGAGCAATCAGAGACTACTGTATCGCAAAAACCTGGATGCCAACACGACGTCTGGTCTATGCAATGATTATTTACAGGCAAACCTTATTACACTGCCAAAACAATATGCGTTTGAATTTCTGCTATTCTGTCAGAGGAATCCGAAGTCGTGTCCTTTGATAGATGTTCTGGAAGCTGGCAATGTCACTCCAACCATAGCTGATGCGGATATTCGAACGGACATTCCTAAATACAGGGTTTATGAGAATGGGGTTTTTAGTAAAGAAGTTTTGGATATTTGTGATGTATGGGAGGATGACTTTGTTAGTTTTCTAATTGGTTGTAGTTTTACATTTGAAAAGGCGCTTAAGCAAGCTGGAATTCGAATGCTACACCAAGAACAGAGCAAAGTAGTCCCCATGTTTAAAACGACTATACCTTGTGTCAAAGCCGGTATATTCGAAGGGAATATGGTAGTTAGCATGAGGGCATTAAAGCAAGATGAAGTTAAGACTGCAACAAAAATAACTGAACAGTTTAGTACGTCACACGGCGCCCCTATTCATATAGGAAAACCTGAGGAAATAGGAATCACCAACATTCATTCACCTGACTATGGTGAAAGCGTCACTTTTGATGAAAAAGAAAGGTTACCAGTGTTTTGGCCTTGTGGAGTTACACCTCAAAATGTATGTTTATATGCAAAACCAACTATCATGATTTCACATGCACCAGGGCATATGTTAATTACTGATAGAAAGGAAGAATATACTAGTTTTTGATTTTTGGAGTATCTGCTGCTTCTCGATTGGTGAGAGTGAGCATGCGAGGTCTGTCGGCAGAAAACAAAAAATCAGCAGGAGCACAATCCTAATTGTCTCCTGCTGATTTAGTTTAAGCCAAAGTAGTTTTCTTTAACGAACCGGCTGCCTTTACTCGTATTCTAGTGGCATTGCCAGATAAGTATGCGAGAGGAACATCTTCTAGGTCAACAATTACCAGATCGTCAGGGTCAGCACCTGCAATAATTGCTTCTTCCCGTGCCATGTTTTTCGCCTTTTCTATTGTTTTATCCCGGCCAAGTTCATCCATTGAAAAGATTTTCTCAATTTGACCACTTACTTGTGAAATAGCTGATCCAATTGCATTTGCTACACCAAAGTTATTCGGGCAAATGACCTTGGAAGCCCCTTTTAGTGTATCAGGAAGCAAAATACTTCCACCTCCAACTAAGATAACTGGTATTGGTTCTGCACTTGTTTTCATTTTATCTAGTGCTTCTTCCACCAAGTTCACCATTTTTGCGTATATCTTTCCTAACAAATCAGTATCCAAGTGGGCTACTTTTGATGGATCGCCTAGATTTGCTTTTCCTAATGCAACAACAATGTCAGTGGTAGTTAACGTGTCACCGCCAAAAATGAGTGCTTCTTCTGTTAGTCGATAGCCAACGCTGTCAGGACCAATTTGAAATGAATTATCTTCGTTAACTTGGATAATGGTACCGCCGCCAAGCCCTACAGACATAATATCTGGCATACGAAAGTTTGTACGAACCCCACCGATTTCTACAGCTAGTGATGATTGACGCGGAAATGAATTTGTTAAAACGCCAATATCGGTTGTTGTTCCGCCTACATCGATAACTAACGCGTCGGATAAATTTGTTAGATAGGACGCTCCACGTAAACTGTTTGTTGGTCCACATGCAATGGTTAGGATTGGGTAACGTACCGTATATTCAATTGACATAAGTGTTCCATCATTTTGACCGAAAAAGACTTTCGCATGAATGCCTTCTTCTTTCAATGCATTTACAAATCCATTTGCTGTTGTTCTGGCAACATTAACGATTGCTGCATTCAAAATAGTTGCATTTTCTCTTTCCAAAAGCCCGACATTTCCAATTTCACTCGATAATGAAACGGCTACTTCATCACCAAGAACTTCTTGCAATATTTCAGATGTGCGCTGTTCATGTTCATTTGTTACAGGAGAGAAAACAGATGTTACAGCGATGGAATCTACTTTTCCTTTTACCTCATTTGCAATTCGGTATATATCCGTTTCATCGAGATCGGTGATTTCACGACCATCAAATTCATGACCACCCCGTACAATATACATATATTTTCCTAAAATAGCCTTAAGATCTTCTGGTACGCCAACTAGTGGTTTTATCGCAAGCGTAGCAGGTGCTCCAATACGTATGACTGCAATTTTATTAAGACGTTTTCGCTCGACGATTGCATTTGTACAATGGGTTGTGCCGAGCATCGCATAATCAATATCTCGGGCAGGGACCTTTGAAGAAGCTACTACTTCCTTTAATGCGTTGTATATTCCGCTGCTCACATCAGCAGAAGTAGGAGCTTTCGTTTCTGCAATAACGTTATATGCCTCATCTAAAACGACAGCATCTGTATGTGTTCCACCCACGTCAATTCCAATTCGATAGCTTGTCATTTTATGCTTCCCCCTTGTTTATAAGTTCTTCAATTGGAACAAAGTCGATATCATAACCGAAATATCGGGGACCGGTTGCTTCAATGCCTTTTTCAGTACGCCATTTAGCGTCGCAAGGCAACCCTACAACGACACAACGGGCTCCGTATCGCAATCCTTCTGTAGTAATTGGCATTCCAGTATCCAAATCCAGTACAGCAATTAGATCTGGTGTCATGCATAACGTTTTTTCCTTTGTTTCCGCTAGTAAATGCTCGTTTTGAAACTTTAGGTATAGTTCTTCATTTTGATAGTTTTCCATTCCTTCGATTGTAGCTATACCACGTGCAAAGCCAGTTTCCGTTTTACGGTCGATGTCAGTTACTTTTCCTTTGAACAATGTGTATCCGTTCGTAAGCTTTAGCACCTCGGAAACTGCATCATAATTATTGAGTTTAGCTTCACGAATGGTTTGGCCTATTTTTTCTTCCAGTTGCAGGATATTGTGTATGGCGCTTTGTTTTACTGTTTTTCCATCCATGGGATAAATGGAAAGCATGACAGACCCACCCATTTCGACGGTCGCACTACGAGCAATTCGCTCTGCCCATACATTGTTTATGGTATTAAGTACCGTATTATTTCCTTTTTCATCCGCTAGAACCATTGGTGTAGCAGATACGCCGTCTAAATAAAAAGTTACCATCTGCAGTTCAGGAAAAGCCCTGCCCATTCCATCCGCATCAATAACAGGCAAACCTAACTGTGCAGCTAAGGCAAAAGGTAATAATGAATTTACACCACCTGCTTCGATAGGCATGGTTGCGTAAATTTCTTTACCCATGTATGCCTGTAATGCTTTAAAAGCTCCAACGGCTTCTTCTCCACTCGGAATTTTTTCGATCATAACAGTCGGAGCTCCCATCATTGCAGATGGAACTACAAGTGCATCGTCAGGTACTTCATCAACGGATAATAACGTAATAGGTCCATTTTCTTCAATAGCTTGTAATGCCATTAACTTACCTATATAAGGATCTCCGCCACCACCGGTACCCAAAAGAGCAGCACCAATTGCGATATCTTCTATTTCTTGCTTACCTATTAATCTCATGAAACTTTTCCCCCTTTAATGTTTGGTTTCGTAATCGATCCCTTATTCGTACGATTAATTAATTTCCCCATGACAAGCTGTAATCCGAAAGCAACTAGAAATGCGTCAAGGCCTGATGCGCCTGTTAGCGTAAACAAACCAAATCCATTTGGGGCAGGTATAGTCATAAATGCTACTAGTGCAGCTATTACCCAAACACTAACACCAACTACCTCCACATTTTTTGTTTCTCCGAGCTTTTCAAAACTATATTTTTTGCGGTTAACCATGAAATCTGCCACGTATATGCCCCCAATAGGAGGAATTAAGGCACTTAAGAAATTCAAGAATGGAATGAAATTTTCATATATACCAGCGACTGCCATTCCCGTGCCGATAACACCGGCTATAACCGTTAATATAGACTTGGGAATTTTTTGGAAAATTACGGAGAATCCAAGTGCAGAAGAATATAGATTGTTATCATTTGTTGTCCACTGCGCCAGTATTAAAACGAGCAGTGCAGCCGTTCCCCAACCGAGACCGAGCATAATCTCAACGATATCAACTTGAGTTGTTGCTTTTGCTAGAACTACAGCAATAATTAAAACAATACTAAACCCTACAAAATATGCCATGAAAGATGAGATGATTGCATCTTTAGTAGAACGTGCATACCGGGAAATATCCGGTCCGATAATAGCACCTATTGCAAGTGAACCAATGATTAATGAAATTGCAGTTCCAAGTGTTAGTGGATCTCCAAGAATAGGTGCATTAATTACTTCTCCAAGGTTATTACTACTCATTACTTTTATTAGAGAACTAATTAACAAAATTCCCAATAAAGGTACTGCCAGTAAACTTAACTTTTCAATCGCTTTATACCCGATAAATGCTGTTGTAGTCATTAATAGTCCACCAACGAGAACTAGAATAAGTGGAGGAATATTAATAGTTAAACCATCAATTAAAATATTGTGTAAGCTTGCTCCGAATAAATCAAGCTGAACACCAAACCATCCAAATAAGGCAATTGCGATAATAATTGAAACCGCATAAGATCCATACTTTCCTAAAGCAAATCTAGAAACGAGGGCTGTTGACAAACCTGTCTTCGCTCCCACAACACAGCATAGCGCACTGAGTACAGCCAAAATGAATGAACCGACAAATGAAGCTATAATGGCTTGAGAAAATGATAATCCAGCCCCCAATGCCCCTCCAAGAACAATCGCCGATAATGCTACAATTGCTCCCATCCAGACAAATGATAGTTTCACCCATCCTTTTCGTTTATCTTGTGGTATCGGTTCAAGTTCATAATCTTTAACTAGACTAAATCGATTTTTCATTTTCTATTCCTCCCAACTCTTCCTATAAACTATGTTGTATATTTTTCTTCAAGCTCCAAAAATAAGGTATGAATCATTTGATCAGCCAATTCCACGTGCTCGGTAAAATCCTTGCCTTCATACAATTTAATCCCCCAAAAAACACCATTCCCGATGAGAATCCATTGCTTAATCACACGATCCACTTCAGATGATGGCATCAGTGGGTAGCTTTTTTTTAAGGCAGATTCCAGTGATTTTACAAGCCAATCATTGATGCTTAACATGTAGTTATTCAGGTACTCATTAATTTCTGGTATAGGTGATGTGACGAGAGAGATATATGCAGTTGTGCGCTGTTCATTTCCCTTATGGTGAGCAACAATACCATGAAGCAAAGCAGAGAAAATGTGATTAACAGGGCTGCCTTTATTGTCGTTTAAAACCCTCTCCATTTGACTGAAATGATCATCTAGTAATTGTTGAAAAGCTGCGATAAATAATTTTTCCTTATTTTCATAGAAAAAATAAATGGATGCAGGTTTTATTCCAACCTCTGTTGCAATTTTTCTCATCGTTGCACCGTGATAGCCATGTGTAGAATACTGATGTAAAGCTGCATCGATTAGTTTCTCTTTCAACTATTTTCACCACCTAACGATTGTTAGGTTGATTATAAAAGCATATTGTATAGAAGTCAATGTATTTTTTGATAATTCTATGTAGGGTGAATGTTTTGGTTTTATTTTGGAGGGGTGGATTGGGTTAGTGCCTGTCACTTCCCGTTTTTTGTCGAATGTTGTCGAATGAGGTTTTTAAGCTGAAAAGTCTTCTTAGCTCTGAAGCAAATCTAATGGTAAGATATAGCATAACAATAAATTTCGATCGGAAAATGAGTGGGTGTAACCATGAATGATAGACAAAAGGAACTATTACATATTTTACTGGTAGATCATAACGTAGCTTTGCTCGTACAGGATCTGTCTGAGCGGCTTCATTGTTCGGAGAAAACAGTACGTAATGATCTGAAACATATTGAGGAATTTATAACTCCATATCCGAGCGCAAGCCTTATTCGCAAACCGGGTCTAGGTGTGTATCTTGAAATAGATTCTGGAGAACGGTCACAGTTATTTCAGTTACTTCTTTCTAAAGGATCAAAATCAGAGGAAGAGCGGATCATGGAAATGGCTTATCAGTTATTGGTCAGTGATAAACCAATCAGCTTGCAACGATTCGCTGAGCAATACTATATTCATAAGACAGCTATTAAAAAGGATTTGGAGAAAGTTACGAAATGGCTGGATCGTTTTGATCTAATACTCGTGTCAAAACAGCGACTGGGAAATATGATTACGGGTACGGAATTGAATAAACGCAGTGCACTAGCACATTTATCACAGCTTATTCCTCCTGTTCTGGGTAATATGAATTATGTAATCGATTTATTTTTGCCATATGAAATAACCACCGTTAAAAAGGCATTAACGGATTTACAGCATAATTATTCTGTTGCATTTACGGATGGAGCAATGGAAAGCCTTCTTGTCCATGCACTTATCATGATCAAACGAACGCGGCAACGATCAACTGTGTCCATACCTGATTCAAAGAAGGAATCGATCTATCAAACCAGTGAATATCGCTACACGAAAGGCTTTCTAGACCAATTGGAATCTGCATTTCGCCTTTCATTTCCTGAGGAAGAGTTAATCTATTTTACCTGGCATTTAATTAGCTGTAAGAAAACAGACGATCAATCTAGCAGTTTCTTAGGATTAAACGATAATTTAACTAGGATTGTTACGGAAATCACATTGAAGTTAAAGCAATTGACAATGATTAACTTTGAGGAAGATTCAGTGTTAATGGAGGGGCTAACGGTCCACCTGGATACTGTCATAAACCGGTTAACTTATGGTTTTCCAATTACGAATCCGCTTCTATCCGATATTAAGAAGATGTATCCGTACATGTTTAGCATGGTCGTGCTGACTTTAGAGGATATGAATGAATCCTATCATTTACATATCCCAGAAGATGAAGCGGCCTATTTAGTTCTACATTTTCAAGCTTCTATCGAAAGGTTACAGAAAAAGAGAGATAAGAAAAAAAGTGTTCTTATTGTTTGTCACATGGGGATTGGTATGTCACATCTATTGCGGGCAAAGCTTGAACAGACCTATAAAGGTATTACTATTTTAGACTGTGTTGGAAAAACAGAGGTAAGTGAATGTATAAAACATAACAGTGTTGATTTTATTATTTCAACTGTTCCCCTTAAAAACGTAACTGTGTCCCATATCGTCATTTCACCACTTCTAGAAGCAACGGATAAAAATAAATTGGATCAATTCTTTCATCAAGCAGAAAAGAAGGAAACGAACTATCAAGGAAATTCCTATCTTTCTAAATTAATCGATCGGGATTTAATTTATCTGAACGTAGATACGGATCATCGTTTTAAAGTCGTCGAAAAGCTTGCAAATGCGCTTTATCAGAAAGGGTTTGTAGATAAAGAATTTGTCCATAGTACACTTTTTCGTGAAAAAAGTTCAGCCACATCGATTGGAGGGGCAATAGCAATACCTCATGGAAGCCCACACTTGGTAAAACATTCGGCCGTTGTTGTGGCTGTACTAGCAGAACCACTTGAATGGGGAGATGAAATGGTTTCGATTGTTTTTATGCTGGCAGTTTCGAATGAAAGGGATAATCCAACAAAGGAGCTTATTCAGCAAATAGCATCGTTCAGTGAACAGCCAATGCTGGTCGAAGCTATAACAGCAGCAAATGATCCATCTGATATTTTAATCCTCCTTGATAAATAATTCATTTTTACCATAGCTCTGGTAAAAATGAAAATTATTGAATGGACATGCTAGGTATATAATAAAAGAAAGCGTTTGCTTATTATAAAATAGTGGGAGGAAACATCATGAAAATATTAGCTGTTACAGCTTGTCCAGTTGGCATAGCTCATACGTATATGGCTGCTGAAAATTTGCAAAAAGCAGGCAAAGAGATGGGCATTGATATAAAAGTCGAAACACAAGGTTCCATTGGAGTGGAAAATGGACTTACGGAACAAGATATAAAAGAAGCAGATGGCATTATTATCGCAAGTGATAAAGAGGTTTCTAAAGAGCGCTTTATCGGAAAAAAGTTGTTAATAACGGGTGTGCAAGATGGAATTCGACGACCGGAAGAATTAATAAATAGAGTGAAAAGTGGAGAGGTTCCTGTATATAAAGCCGAATTACAATCAGCTGATGAGATAAAGAAAAAGCGTAAAGAAAAGGAAAACCCAATTTATAAACATCTGATGAATGGTGTGTCCTATATGATTCCATTCATCGTAATTGGTGGATTATTGATCGCGGTTGCGTTAACGCTTGGAGGAGAACAGACAGCTGGTGGAATTGTTATCCCAGAGGGTTCATTCTGGAAACAAATTGAAAGTATCGGTGCTGCATCATTTAGCTTTATGGTTCCTATTCTGGCCGGGTTTATCGCGGTAAGTATTGCTGATCGGCCAGGGCTTGCTCCGGGTATAATCGGTGGATTTATTGCGGCAAATGGAAGTTTTTATGGAAGTGAAGCTGGAGCAGGATTTATCGGTGGAATTATCGCAGGTTTCTTAGCTGGCTATGTAACATTGGCAATCAAAAAGATTAAAGTACCTAAAGCAATGCAGCCAGTAATGCCAATCATATTTATTCCGATATTTGCTTCATTAATCGTTGGATTGTTGTTTATATTCGTTGTTGGGGCACCTGTTGCGCAAGTCTTCGAATCATTAACAACATGGCTTGAAGGAATGCAAGGAACAAGTTCTATTCTGTTAGCACTTATTTTAGGAGCGATGATCGCAGTTGACATGGGTGGACCCTTTAATAAAGTAGCCTTTTTATTCGGTGCTGCTATGATTGCAGAAGGAAATTATGAAATAATGGGACCGATTGCCGTTGCTATCTGTATACCACCACTTGGAATGGGTCTAGCTACATTCATCAATAAACGAAAGTATCAATCTGCTGAAAGAGAGACGGGGAAAGCTACATTCACGATGGGTCTGTTTGGAATCACAGAAGGTGCCATCCCATTTGCAGCACAAGATCCGATACGTGTAATTCCAAGCATTATGGTTGGTTCCATGGTTGGATCAGTTATTGCTATGATCGGAAGTGTAGGAAATCGGGTAGCGCACGGTGGACCAATCGTGGCGGTATTAGGTGCTGTCGATAACGTGTTGATGTTCTTTATTGCAGCAATTGTTGGGTCGGTTGTTACTGCAGTGATGGTTAATATGTTGAAAAAAAATAGTAATATAGATGATGCACAGGAAGTTGAATCAGAGGAGAATGAATTAGATTCAGCGGAAGTAGAGGAACAGGTTGAAGCAGAACCAGTAACGATTGAAATTAACAAACTAACGGATATTACGAGCATTGACCTAATCGATACGGATCTGACTGGAAGCAGCCAGGAAGAAGTTATTGATGAGCTGATTCGTAAACTGGATACATTTGATCTATTAAGTTCATCACAGGAATTTAAACAGGCAATTCTAGCTCGAGAAAGTGAAAGTACTACAGGGCTTGGGATGAATATTGCAATTCCACACGGGAAGTCATCAGCAGTTAAACGGCCGGCAGTTGTATTTGGGATCAAACGTGATGGTGTTGATTGGAAAAGCATGGATGGTACTGATGCGAAACTTATTTTTATGATTGCTGTACCGAAAGAAAGTGCTGGAGATGCACACTTGAAAATTTTACAGATGCTATCCCGTAAATTGATGGATGAGAATTTCCGAAATCAGTTACTACATGTTACCTCTAAAGAAGAAGCATATAAACTATTGGAAACGATCAATTAAGAAAGAGAGCATGCGCTCTCTTTTTGGTAAGGGATTATGATAAGATATGAAGAGGTTATTGAGGGGGTTTGTCTGCTAAAAAGCTTGTAGAAGAGAGGTATTTTAGTGTTTATCATTGGAATTTGAATGGTAAAGTGATTAGAAAGTTAGAGCGTGACTTGTGGAAGGTTAGTGTTATAGAGGATAGTGTTCAGATCGAAGTTTTGGATAAAAGCTTTCCAATTAAAAAAGGGGATCATCTATTTTACCCTCCACAAAAGGAGTATGAACTTTCAGGTAATTATGAGTTTATTGCTTCACATACTTAGATTAGAAGGTATTCTCTAGCTGGGAATACCTTTTAATTATTTTTAAACTAGTTTCTTAAGTTAATTTACAATATTGAACAAAACGAATGGTAAGGTATAATTAAGAAATAAGTAGTTGAAAAATTAGGGATATTCTGATGTTCCTGTGTTTTGTTTCGACAAAATATGACAAACTCCGGGTGGTGCCAGGCACGAATGAATCCTAATTCTAAATTGATATTGTATACAATATCTGCTGTCTTTTTCCTTATAAGTGTTGTAGGGATGTTTATTTATGGTTATAAAACGTTTTATATTGAGCCTGAGAAAGTGGTGTCCAAAAGTTATGCTTATCATTTTGCTTTGATTGCAGAAGAGAGTGACAACGATTATTGGAAATTAATAGAGAAAGGCGCTAAAAAAGTAGCACAGGAAAATGGTGTTTATCTAGAATATGTTGCTCCCGAAAAAGCTGACAATAGTGAAATGCTGAAATTATTAGACAGGATGATATCTGCAAAAGTTGATGGGATCATTATACAAGGAGTTGAAGGGCGACGTTTTATTGAATTAGTACACAAAGGAATAGAGCAAGGTATTTCAATCATTACTATTGATACCGATGTGGAAAATAGTGAACGTCAAGTATACGTGGGTACAAATAATTTTTATGCAGGTCAGTTATCGGGTAAGAGTATCATCGAGAATACGACAGGTCCTCAATTTGTAGGAATTGTGACGGGACGATTTGATGCTATAAATCAGCGGGAAAGAATTGCAGGATTCAAACATGCAATCGAATCTATCGATCGGATTCATATAGTCGATAGTAAAGAATCAAATATCACAGAAATAGGTGCAACACAAGCTGCATATTCTTTGCTAAAACAATATCCGGAAATAAATGCTTTAATTGGTACAAGTGCATTGGATGGTATTGGGATTGTTAATGCAGTTAAGGAAATATCACCTAATAAAGAAATATTTATAACTGCTTTTGATGTGTTACCAGAAACCTTAAATCTTGTACGTGCGGGTCTTCTTGATGCAACGATAGCTCAATATCCAGAAAAAATGAGTGCGGATGCTGTAAAGGTAATGATAGAGCTACAAACTAATAAATTTCTAGATCGTAAAAAGTATATTGAGACTAAAATAATTCAAAAACAAGACCTAATTAAAACTCCTGGTGGTGTGAAAAGATGAGAACGATACGAGGAAAGTTGATCGTTTATTTCTTTGTGTTTGTTATCCTTTTTTACGTTACAGCAGTTTCCATTTTCATAAGTTCTAATCAGTTGACGAATACATACCATGAAAGTTTCCAGCGGTTTTTATTGTTAAATTCCATTTCAAAGCAGTCTGAGGAACTATATTCACTTACAAAGACGTATGTGAGAGAACCCAATCAGAAGAATAGTAAGGATTATTATACAACTAGAAAGTTATTAATTTCGGACAAGGAAGCGCTAGGATCGTCTTTTTATACAATAGATAAAATAGAGTTACAAAACTACATTAATTTAATAGAAACCTTTATTCAAGAAAGTGAGTTGACAGTTGGTTTTGTTATCAAAGATGATCTCGAAAAATTCACATACCATTTAGATGAAACAAGAAATGCGTCCAGTTATATACAAGAATTGACTTTGGAGTTAATAAATCTGGAGTTGAATGCTTATCAATCTTTTTACAAAGATATGCAATTGCGTAATCATTCTTTTCTATTGTTTATCATATTTTTATTTATCACAAGTGTAATTCTAGCAATCTTTTTTGCACTTTGGTTTTCAAATGGTATTACACGCCCTTTGAAAAAGTTATCAATTGCTGCAAAAGAAGTATCTAGAGGTGAGTTAGCTGGTGAACCTGTTCAAATTAAATCGAAGGACGAACTAAAGCTGCTAGGCGATACATTTAATAATATGCGGTCGAATATACATGGGCTTGTTGAAGAAATTAAAGAAAAGTCCGAACTAGATCGATTAGTAAAAGAGATGGAATTAAAGCATTTACAAAATCAAATTAATCCACACTTTTTATTTAATACGTTAAACACCTTATCAAAAATGGCATATTTAGAAGAAGCAAAAACAACCTCTAATTTGATTGAATCTGTGGCAACGCTCCTTAGACATAGTTTAGGAGATATTGGCGGTAAAATAACTTTGCGCGATGAAGTAGAAGTGGTCAAAGATTACTTCCTTATTCAAAAAACGCGTTTTTCAGAACGGATTCAATTCAAGCTCGTTATAGATGATTCTTGCTTGGATATTCTAGTTCCACGGTTGACGTTACAACCCCTAGTAGAAAACGCGTTTATTCATGGAATAGAGGAGAAGGAAGATGGAGGAATTATCTCACTACATATCTATCAATCTGAGAAAATGGTTATGGTAGAGGTTAAGGATGATGGGATTGGTATAGAAGCAGATCAAATAGAACAATTACTTTCCTTAACTAACAACTCAAATGAGCATGTAGGTCACTCAACAGGACTTGGCTTAAGCAATGTTATACGGCGGTTACAGCTTTTCTATCAAGAAAAACAAGTAGTAGAAATAGAATCAGAAATTGGTCGCGGGACTACTATTCGGTTGGTAGTACCAAAGGAGAAAAGCGGAAGCGGCTGTTCAGGGAAGTCCACTAGTCGCTAGAGCAAGACAATAAAGCATGATGAAAGGGGGGGAGCCATGTATGCGTATTTTGATCGCAGAGGACGAATTGTTAGAAAGAAAAGCAATGAGAAAGTTCATTGAAGATAACTTTTCTGAGTTGAATGTTATTGGTGAGGCAGAGAATGGTAGAAAAGCAATCACGTTGGCTAAAACGTTATCTCCAGATATAATTTTTATGGATATCAAAATGCCTGGCATAAATGGTCTTGAAGCCATTGCACAGATTAATGCAGTTTCTCCATCCATTAAATTTATTCTAGTTTCCGCCTATGATTCTTTTGACTATGCAAAGCAAGCAATGCGTTTCGGTATAAAAGAGTACATTGTAAAGCCTGGAAAGAAAGATGAAATTGTAAAAGTATTGCTTCGAGTCAAAAAAGAGATAGAAGCGGAAACTGTACAATCTATAGAGAAAGTTCAATCTGACCAACTGCTTAAGGAACGATTTATAACTAAATTAATGCAAAATCCGGTTCATGAAAGTATAGGGGAAACCCAACGTGAATTGTATCCTGATATGAGAAGTGGATTCTTTTTGGTTTTAAGTTTAGAGGGTATAAATGATTTCAATCATCTAGAACAATCTCTTGAAAAATATATTGACTATCCCTATATATCCCTGCAAACAGAGAGCAATTTAACTGTGTGTATGTTTGCTCAAGACGTTCTAGAAAAAGCGGATTTATTAACAATGGCAAGAAAAATACAACTGGGTAGCGATTTATATATTGGGATAGGTTTCCCATACACCCGAATAGATCAACTACCAAAGTCGTATCATGAAGCGTATTCAGCATGTTTCCAGTTAGCAACAGAAAAAAACAGTAAATACGGTTTTTTAAAAGAAAATAAACAACGCAATTATAGTAATGAAGTAGTTTCAACCATCCTTAACGAATTAACAAAGGGAAATAATTTACAAGCAACAGTATGCTTCAGGGAGAATGCCAGCCATTTTACTTTAATGGACAAAGAAAATTTATATATAGAAATTAAAAGCATTTTGTTAAAAAGAGGCATTGTCATGCCTGAAAATTCCATTGGTGCACTGAAATCAACGCAGGACTGGCAAACATTTATTAATATGTGCTGTATAAAGATAAACGAGTATTTTCAATCAAAACAATTTATAGTTCAAGCGAAGAATTATATTCAAAGTCATTATCAATCTGCAATTACATTAGAGGAAACTGCAACTTTTGTAAAGCTAAGTTCCAATTACTTTTCAAACTTGTTTAAGCAGGAATTCGGGGAAACTTTCATTGATTATCTAACAAAAATTCGTCTACAAAAAGCAAAAGAACTAATGGAAGAAAATATTTATTCATTAAAAGAAATTAGTTATATGGTTGGGTATAAAGATCCAAATTATTTTAGTAGAGTGTTTAAAAAGTATTATCATGATTCTCCTAAACGTTTTCAGCAAGAAATCTTTAAAAAGTGAAGAAAATAGTAAAAATGTACAGAAAATTAACTCCATAAATTGGCTAATAATTTTTATAATGAATATGAAAGCGTTGTCAATAAGGGGGATATTCAAGTGAGAAAGTTATTTGGAATATTAGTGTTACTTTCATTAGTACTAGTTATAGCTGCTTGTAGTGATTCATCGGACAAATCAGAAGGAGATACTGGTGGTGAAGGCGAAGAAGCTGCAAGTGGTAAAGTTGAAATTTTTAGTTGGTGGACTGGTGCTGGTGAAGAGGATGGATTACTAGCATTAATTGATTTGTTTAAAGAAGAATACCCGGACATTGAGGTTGAAAATGCGGCTGTTGCTGGGGGCGCTGGAACGAATGCAAAAGCAGTTCTAGCAACTAGAATGCAAGGTGACGACCCACCATCAACATTCCAAGTACATGGTGGTGCGGAATTAAATGAAGGTTGGGTAGCGGCAGAAAAAATGGAACCGCTAGATGATTTTTATAAAGAAAATGAATGGTTGGATAAATTTCCAGAGGAGTTAATCGATTTAGTAAGTTCTGATGGTCATATTTGGTCCGTTCCTGTAGATATTCATCGTGGAAACGTCATTTTTTATAACATGAAAGTGTTTGAAGAAAATGGTGTAGAAGTACCAACAACTTTTGATGAATTTTTCGAAGCAGCAGATAAGTTACAAGCAGCAGGAGTTGTACCATTGGCACTAGGCGATAAAGAATCATGGACAGCAACACAAGTATTCGAAAATGTACTTCTTGGTGTAGTAGGCCCAGATGATTACAAGAAACTTTTCGCTGGAGAAATTGCTCTTGATGATGCACAAGTCGTTGAAGCGGCTGAAAAGTTCAAAAAGATTCTTGAGTATGTGAACGAAGACCATGCATCTCGTAACTGGCAGGATTCTGCTCAACTCGTAGCAAATGGTGAAGCTGCTATGATTAATATGGGTGACTGGGCCAAAGGATATTTTGTAAACGATTTGGAAATGGAAACTAATAAAGACTTTGGTTACTTTGCATTTCCTGATACAGAAGGAGAATTCGTTGTAATTACAGATACATTTGGGTTACCTAAAGGCATCGAAAATCCAAAAGATGTAAAGAAATTCTTAACTCTTCTTGGATCTGTTGAAGGACAGGATGCATTTAATCCATTGAAGGGATCTATTCCAGCGCGTGTGGATGCTGATGTTTCTAAATATGATCAGTATGGTAAAGACACGATTGAGGATTTTAAAAATGCACGATTGGTTCCAAGTCTTGCACATGGTTCAGCTGCGTCAGCAGGATTTTTAACTAAAGTTAACCAGGCAGTAAATATTTTCGTTACACAAGGTGATGTTGATAACTTTATTAACGCATTGAAAAATGCAGCACCAGAAATGTAATAGGTATTGACTTATGAGGCTGCCTCATGCAATTAGGGCAGCCTCTTCTTTATTAGCAAGGAAAGTTTAAGTTTTGGTGCTTATCTGTCTAGCTTCAGCGCCTAGCCCGCCTGAGGTTTTAAGTCAACTCTCAATGCGTGCAAAAAGCACCACATAGAGGTTTGACATAAACATTTCGGGTCTGACCAAGGCGGTTGCACTTTTCTGTTTAGGAGGATTTGATTTGGCAAACGATATTCATGTTAGACGCAAACGAAATTTTTCGAAGGATCAATGGACAGCTGTTGCATTTTTAATCCCATCCTTACTTTTAATCCTACTTTTTGTATATGGTTTTATCGCTTGGACTGGTTATGTTTCATTGAGTAATTGGAATACACTTGTTCCAGACTTTTCATTTGTGGGACTTAAAAATTATATATATCTGTTTCACGATTTCAGGTTTCAAGCTGATTTGAGAAATACAATATTTTTTACAATTTTGTTTATCGGACTTGTTATTATTTTTGGAATGGGGTTAGCCATCTTAATTGATCAAAAGTTAAAAGGTGAGTCTATTTATAGAAATATATTTTTATTCCCGATGGCGTTATCTTTTATCGTTACAGGTGTTGTTTGGCAATGGCTTTTAAACCCATCTACTGGTTTCAATCAATTCTTGAGTGTATTCGGTATTGAGCCCAAATGGTATACAGATACGACCATTTTAGGTGGATTTGA
Source organism: Virgibacillus carmonensis (assembly GCF_057836705.1). Lineage (NCBI taxonomy): Bacteria > Bacillati > Bacillota > Bacilli > Caryophanales > Bacillaceae > Virgibacillus > Virgibacillus carmonensis. The sequence continues at coordinate 110,783 of NZ_JBYQFJ010000001.1, forward strand.
ATGGGGGAGTATTGAATTTGGTTTGCCTGTTGCGATAATAGCTGTTGCAATTGCAGCAGTTTGGCAAATGACAGGTTTCTCATTAGCCATGTATTTAGCAGGTTTACGGGGGATCCCGGATGAATTAAGAGAAGCTGCCCGGATGGATGGTGCTACTGAGTTTCAAATCTATTGCAAAGTTATTTTGCCTATGCTCATGCCAATTACTATATCTGTCGTTATAATGATGGCGCATATTTCATTGAAAATTTTCGATTTGATCTACGCAATGACGGGTTCAGGGGCAAATTTCGTTACGGATGTTCCAGGGGTGTATATGTTTGAAACAACTTTCAAAGGTAATTATTACGCGAACGGGGCCGCTATAGCAATCATCATGTTACTTCTAGTCGCGATATTTATTGTTCCGTATTTATGGAATAGTAGAAAGGGTGATAGATAATGGCCGCGTTAAATACAGGAAAAGTAATTAAATATATCATTTTAACCATTTTGGCAATTATTTTTTTAATGCCCATTTATGTCATTATCGTAACGAGTTTAAAGCCAATAGATGAGGTCTCACTTGAACAAATGTGGGCATTACCAACTTCTATTAATTTTAGTTCCTATGCAGAAGCTTTTAAAAACTTGTCACCTAACTTTTTGAACAGTATTTACCTGGTTATTCCTGCAACATTATTGTCTGCATTACTAGGTTCTATGAATGGGTATGTTTTATCAAAATGGAAATTCAAAGGTGCAGACACTATTTTTATCATCATTTTATTTGGTATGTTTATTCCTTACCAAAGTATCTTAATTCCGTTAATACAGTTTTTACGTATAATTGAATTATATGATACAATACCGGGTCTAATTTTAGTTCATGTGATATATGGTTTACCAATTACAACTTTAATGTTCCGTAATTTTTATGCCAGTATACCAGATGAAATGTTAGAAGCGGCTAAAGTAGATGGTGCTAACTTCTTAGGAATCTTTAGGCATGTTATTATACCATTATCAATTACTGGCTTTGTGGTCGTAGCAATCTGGCAATTCACCAATATTTGGAATGAATTTTTATTTGCTGTAACAATAACGACCCCAGAGAACCAACCGATTATGGTTGCATTACAAAATTTATCTGGAAGCCAAATTGTACAGTGGAATGTACAAATGGCAGGAGCTTTAATGGCTGCAATGCCAACCTTGCTCGTCTACATTATTCTCGGAAAGTATTTTGTCCGTGGTCTTTTGGCTGGTTCTGTTAAAGGATAAAAAGGATTATATGAACAATTATTTAAGTTTAGAGGATCCAGAGTAAATTCCAGGATCCTTTAGACTTTTTATTTAGTTTAAAGAATCATGCACCAGGAAAAACAGGTGTGAACATTCGCGAGTGCTTTCAAAAAAAGAAATCTTAAAAAAATGAAGATAACCGTAAAATAATACAGAAAATAATTTGCTGGAATCAACTATAAGACCCCATAATTGTCTATGTGAAAGCGCTATCAAAGGAGGTGACTTATTAAGAAATTATGGGTTATATGTGACAGCACCCAAGATAATTGTCAAACGCACAAGCAGCACTACTACCACCACCACGAAGCTCCACTTACATACATCAGCAAAATAAGAACAAAAAATTTATTTAAGGAGGATATACGTGCATGAAAAATCGTTATGTTTCGAGAAGCTTTTCTCACTTTCTAATTTTGCTACTGGTTCTTCAAATGGTTTCCATTCCTGCTGCTCGTACAGTATCTGCAAAGGAAGCAAAAACAACCGACTTCTTTACTTCGTTTGAAGACGAAGATGATCCACCTACCTGGGAGAACACCGTAGAAACTGACAGCGAGGGAAATAAAATGTCATCCGGTATTATAGGGGGTGTTCCATATGAATCTATTCCAGGAGATATAACTTACCTAGTAGAAGAAGTCACAGCAAGTGATGATAACCCGCCAACGGAAGTTGCTTACAATTTAATAGATCGTAGTGATCAGACTAAATGGTTGGCAAATGAACCTGCTGCTTGGATTAAGTTTAAGTTCGCAGAGCCTGAAAAAATAATTAAATATGCACTTACTTCGGCTAATGATGCTCCAGGAAGAGATCCTCAAGCCTGGACGCTTTATGGTTCAAATAATGAGGAAAATTGGACGGAACTCGACACCCAAACAAAGCAAGAATTTGGAGATCGGTATGAACAAAAAATCTATGAATTTGAAAACGATAAAGAATATACTTATTATCGCCTTAACATAACTAATAACGCAGGGGACGATATTACACAATTAGCTGAGGTAGCTTTATCGAATGGTGAAGAAACGCAGCCTCCTGAACCATCTGATATGAAATCAGAAATTGGGGACGGAACGCAAAGTAGTTATACTGGTAAGACCAGAGCTGGATGGACAGGAGGGAAAGCTTTACGTTATTCTGGCAGTCATGTGGCAGAAGATAGAGCTTACTCTTATAATAAGATATTTGATGTAAATATTGAGGTTACTTCCAAATCCCAACTTTCCTATTACTTACACCCACAGTTTATGGATGAGGAACAACTTGATTATTCTAGTACCTATGTATCTATTGATCTTGCATTCACTGATGGCACATATCTTAGTGATCTTGGGGCAAAAGATCAGCATGGTATTGAATTAAATCCGCAAGCACAGGGAGATTCGGATACCTTATACCCGAATCAATGGAACTATAAATCATCTGTCATTGGAAAAGTAGCTGAAGGAAAGATAATCGACAGAATTTTAGTCGCTTATGACAATGCCCATGGTCCTGGGGTTTTTGAAGGCAGTATAGATGATATAAAAATCGAAGGTAATCCAGTAGAGGAAACATATGAAAGTCCTGTTGATTATGTGAATATATTGAGAGGGACAAACTCGAATTCTACCTTTTCTAGAGGGAACAACTTCCCTGCTGTAGCTATCCCGCATGGATTTAACTTCTGGGCACCTGTGACTGATGCTGGTTCTACCAGTTGGCTTTATTCCTATCAACAGGGGAATAACTCAGAGAATTTACCTGAATTGGAGGCATTTTCCCTTAGTCATGAAACAAGTCCATGGATGGGAGACCGTCAGACGTTTCAAGTAATGCCGTCAGCTTCCGAGGCACCAAGTGCTAACCGGAATGAACGGGCGCTTCCATTTAAGCATGAAAATGAAATAGCAAAGCCTCATTACTATAGCGTTTCATTTGAGAATGGAATACAAACGGAAATGACTCCGACAAACCGTGCAGCAATGTTTAAGTTTACTTTTACAGACGAGAACTCCAATCTCATTTTTGATAATGTAAATAATAATGGGGGATTGTCTTTAGATCCGGATAATAAGATTATTACCGGCTATACAGATGTAAAAAGTGGCGGTTCTACTGGAGCTACAAGGATGTTCATATATGCCTCTTTTGATAAAGAAGTAACGAATAGTGGAAAATTGACTGGCGAAAATAGGGATAATGTTGCTGGCTTTTATCAATTTGATACATCTGATGATAAAACAGTCACAATGAAAATCGCTACATCACTGATTAGTGTTGAACAAGCGAAAAGCAACCTTGAGCAAGATATAAAGCCAGCGTCAACCTTCGAAAGCCTAAAGGAAGAAGCTAAAGAAGCATGGGAAGAAAAATTGAATATTATTGAAGTGGAGGGAGCAAGCAAGGATGAGCTTACCACTTTATATTCTAACATGTACCGACTGTTCTTATATCCTAATATAGGGTATGAAAATACGGGCACAGAAAAAGAACCGAACTATAAATATGCAAGCTCATTTTCAGAACAAACAGGGGAAAACACACCAACAAAGACTGGTGCTAAAATCGTCCAAGGAAAGCCATTTGTAAATAATGGTTTTTGGGACACTTATAGAACTACTTGGCCTGCGTATTCCTTGTTTACACCAACAGAAGCCGGTGAAATGATCGATGGTTTTGTACAACAATATAGGGATGGGGGCTGGATATCTAGATGGTCTTCCCCAGGATATGCAAATATGATGGTTGGGACAAGTTCAGATGTGGCTTTTGCTGATGCATATCTAAAAGGAGTAACCAATTTTGATGTAGAAGCCTTTTATGAATCGGCCTTAAAAAATGCTGCGGTAGCTAGCAAGAATGATAGTGTAGGTCGGAAAGGTTTATCCTCATCGATTTTTAATCGATATACAAGCACTTCGACTGGAGAAGGTATGTCGTGGGCAATGGATGGTTATATCAACGATTTTGCAATTGCAAATATCGCAAAAGACCTGGCAGAGCAAGCGGATGAGTCTAATTCATATGATGAACAGTTTGAGGATGATGCCAAATATTACTCGGCACGAGCTCAAAATTATGTAGAAATGTTTAACCCTGACGCCAGTTTCTTTATGGGAAGAAAGCCATCAGGGGAATGGAGAACTACTGCCGAAAATTTCAATCCCGAAAAATGGGGTGGTGATTATACGGAAACAAACGCTTGGAATATGGCTTTCCATGTACCACAGGACGGTCAAGGACTGGCGAATTTATATGGAGGAAGAGATGGACTGGCAGAAAAATTAGACAAGTTTTTCTCAACTCCTGAGACAGCCACACATCCGGGACACTATGGTGGTGTAATTCACGAAATGCGTGAAGCCAGAGATGTAAGGATGGGAATGTATGGGCACAGTAATCAGCCTTCACATCACATCCCATACATGTATAATTATGCTGGACAGCCAGCGAAGACACAGGAAAAGGTCCGTGAGGTATTATCCCGACTTTATCTTGGAAGTGAAATAGGACAGGGATATTCTGGTGATGAAGATAACGGAGAAATGTCTGCCTGGTATTTGTTCAGTGCTGCAGGTTTTTATCCGCTACAAATGGGAGTACCTGAATATGCGATAGGGGCACCTTATTTTGAGAAAATGACTATTCACCTTGAAAATGGGGAGGATATCGTCATAGAAGCTCCTAATGTCAGTGATAAAAATAAATACGTGCAGAGCCTGGAGATAAACGGAAAAAGCTATGAAAAGTTAACTTTAAACCATGAAACACTCACAAAAGGGGCCACATTGAAGTTCGAAATGGGAAGTGAACCATCGAACTGGGGTACAGGTGAAGACGCATTACCAGTATCGAATACTGATACAGCAACAAACGGTACGTCTTTACAGTCTACTCCACTGAATGATTTGACGGATAGTAAAGAAGGAATATCCTATCATTCCGATAAAGGCGTGGCACAAAAGCTGTTTGACAATACTTCTAATACGAAGCTGACGTTAGAAAATAAAGATCCTTGGGTACATTATAGTTTCAAGAATGAAACTAAAAAATCATTCATGTATACGATTACTTCTGGTGAGGATGAAAAACAGGATCCGAAAAGCTGGGTATTAATCGGTTCAAAAGACGGCCAGGACTGGCAGATTCTTGATGCGAGAGAAAATGAAAACTTCAAGTGGCGTAATTTCACCAAACCTTTCGCAATTGAAAATCCTGGTGCCTATTTGCACTACAGGTTGGTGATTAAAGAAAACGGTGGTGGGTCCACTACTTCTATGGCTGAAATAGAATTGCTTGGTTATGGAGATTTACAGGAAAAACTTGATCAAGTAGAATCAATCTTTCAAGGATTTGTTGAATCCGGGGAAATTGACGGTGCACTGAAAAAACAATTGAAAACAAAGTTATCCCAAGCGAAAGATCACTATCAAAAAGGGCAATACAAGCAAGCAGTCAAGAAACTAGAAGACTTTTTGAAGCGTACGAATAAGAAAAATCCTGGTTCCATTTCTGATGAAGCAAAGGAGCAATTAAATGCTGATATCCATGCATTAATAGGAGCAGTGGCAAAAGTTATAAATGGTAGCAATCCTGGTAAAGGAAAATGGAATTATGATGATGAGGTAACTCAAGTACCGGTCTTTAAGTTATCTGAGTTAGAGATACCTTCTGTAGAACCTGGTGAAAATGCTGACATATCTGTTCAGGTAGAAAATATTGGCTTAATGGATGGAAATACACAAATTGATTTTTCTTTCAATGGAGAGCAGGTTGAATCAAGGACAGTCGAACTTGAATCCGGTGAAAATCAAACGTTAACATTTACCATTGAAAACGTTGAGCTCGGTATCCATCAGGTGAAGGTTAGTAATTTAACAGGGACACTAAAAGCTTTATATGCTGGGGAGCCTGTCTTATCACTTGAATTCAATGGAGAAAGTGGAACAATGGTGAAGGATTCTTCTCCTTATGATCACGACGGTACGATCAGCGGTAACGTAACTTTCAAAAACGGTCCATTTGGAAAAGCCATTGAATTAAATAGCGGTTGGGTTGAAGTGCCATCTACCGAACTATTAGATGGAGGAAGCGAACTGACAATAGCTTTATGGGTAAATTTAGACAATGCTCAAGTAGATCAAAAGATAATCGGTAAAACTAGCATTGGAGATGGGTATGTCTTAGGAGTGGATGGGGGCTTATATCCTGAAATGTGGGATGAAAATGGTAGTAGATTCTCCTTTAATCAAGGCAGTATTCCTTCCAAAGAATGGACTCATTTAGCAATGACGTGGAGCCAAAATGGTAATGCCATCGGTTATGTAAACGGAAAAGAAGTAGCTAACACTACGGCTGGTAATAGTCCAATTGCCTCCAGTGAAAGACCGTTCATAATCGGGGGAGCGCCATGGAATCCTAGCTCTCTTCAGACAAAAGGTATGGTTGATGAAGTGAAAATATATAAGCAAGCATTAACTAAGGAGGAAATTCAACAGATTTATACTTCTTATAATTTAGATTAAAGATTTAGCCGCAGAGAGATCTCTTTTCATCTGCGGCTTTTTATCGCAGTTTGACGGGCAGTAAAACCCCCCGTTGAATGAAGTTTTACTTTATATGACTATTTTCTCCATAAAACGGATTTATTAATCTGAAAGGAGTCGTGTTAGGAAGTGTTCGTAAATACATGTCATGTTATACTATTTTTAAAACGACCTACAGGGAGAGCAACGTATGGATTTACAGGATCGCGCTCATAAGTATGAGTACAAACTAAATGATACGGATGATCAAATTATTGCTTATATAGTTGAGAATAAATCTACTGTTATTGCTACGTCGATTCAGACACTTGCAAAAACGTTGTACACAGTGCCAAATACGATTACCCGTTTATCCAAGAAATTGGGGTATGATGGTTTTTCTCAGTTAAAGAATAATCTCAAGGAAGAAGTACAAGACAAAGAAATGGAGCCGGCGGAGAGTGTTCCTTATAATATGAAGCGGACCCTTGAGCTTTTAGATAATGAAATACTCTCTACCATTGCCAGAAAAATTCACCAGGCAGATCATGTATACATTTTCGGTGTGGGTGATACAGTTCCTTTTTGTGAGCTTTTTTCTACTCATCTTAAAATAGGTGGGAAGGCGGTTGAGTTTTTCCTGCATCGTCATGATGCTGTATATGCAGTTAATCATGCTACTAAACATGATGTTTTATTTCTTATCAGTATGTCTGGAGAAACGGAGCAGATACTGGAAATAGTTGATTTAGCCAAGTCAAAAGGGGTAACAATTATTTCCTTGACGCACTTTACCCGCAATACGTTACAGGATAAAGCAGACTATAAGTTTTTCTTCTATTCCCCTAAGAGAATGCTTGAGAACTACAATACTTCTGATAAAACACCTGTCATGCTCGCTTTGCAAGTATTATCAAACATTTATTGGGAAACTGTTTGATGTGTATAAATACACATGTAAACGGTTTCTTTTTATTATTTGGTGTACATGTATAAAGATGAGTAAACGCTTTCTTCTCCTGTGCTAAGATGAGGACAATTAATAATCGTTGAGGAGGCAAAAGTGATGAGATTACAACGTTTGACCTCATCTAACCTAATATGGACAAATCAATCTTTTTCTACTAAAGATGAAACAATTCAATTCCTAGTAGAACAGTTAAATAACAATGGTAAGCTCCACTCTAAAGAAGACTTTTATCAAGCTGTAATGGAAAGGGAGTCATTATCTGCTACAGGGCTAGAAGGAGGATTAGCCATTCCACATGGCAAGTCTTCAGCTGTAAAGGAAGCGGCTTTTGCGGTTGCAACGCTTGAGAAGCCGATAGCGGAGTGGGAGAGTGTCGATGAAAATAATCGGGTTGAACTCGTCATGCTATTAGCAATTCCGGACAATGAAGCAGGATCAACGCACCTGAATTTGCTAGCGGAGTTAATGACAAGGTTGGCCGATCCAGCTTACAAGGAAAGACTGATGCAAGCGAAAACAAGTAATCAGTTCTTTGATGCGCTTGATTTTGAAGAAGAGAAACAAGAAAGTAACGAACAACAAATGACTAAAACGATTCTTGCTATAACAGCATGCCCAGCGGGAATAGCGCACACGTATATGGCAGCTGAAGCTCTGATAAGAGCCGGTAAGGAATTAAATGTAAAAGTTATGGTTGAGAAACAAGGTGCGAACGGTATTGAAGATCGCCACTCAAAAAAACAAATTTCCCAGGCGGATGCCGTTATTTTTGCGGCAGATGTAGCTGTTAAAGATCAAGGGAGATTTTCTAAATTACCGCGCGTTACGACATCTGTAGCAACCCCTTTAAAAAATGCGAAAGGGATTGTGGAAGAAGCGATTGAGAAATCGAATCAATCTCCTAAATCTTCAAGAGACCATGAGGAGATAATGGAAGAAGACGAAGAGCCGGAAAGCAAATCTTTTAAGAAAGAAATAAAAGATTCTATTATGACTGGTATTTCGTACATTATCCCGATCATTGTAGCTGGTGGAATGACGCTTGCCTTTGCTGTGTTGGTTTCACAAGCCTTTGGATTACAGGATGTCTACGCAGAAGAAGGTTCATGGCTATGGTTGTTCCGTCAATTAGGCGGTTCCATGCTTGGTACCTTAATGGTTCCAGTTCTAGCTGCTTACATGGCTTATTCTATTGGTGATAAGCCTGCACTCGGACCAGGTTTTGCCGCTGGTATCTGTGCGAACTTAATTGGAAGTGGCTTTTTAGGTGGTATGCTTGGTGGTATTCTAGCTGGTTATATCATAAAATTTTTGAAAAAACATGTACAAACTTCTGGTACGTTTTCAGGTTTTGTGAGCTTTTGGCTTTATCCGGTTGTAGGAACGCTTTCTGTTGGTGCAATCATGCTATTTGTTGTTGGCGAGCCATTAGCAGCACTAAACAGTGGGTTAATCAGCTGGCTTGAAGGATTGTCAGGTGGAAACGCTATTTTACTTGGCGTAATTCTTGGGGCAATGGTATCATTCGATCTCGGTGGCCCAGTGAATAAAGCAGCTTACGCATTTTGTATTGGAGCAATGGCAAGCGGCAATATTATGCCATATGCTGCATTTGCTTCCGTCAAAATGGTGTCAGCATTTGCTGTAACAGGAGCTACAATTATCGGTAAGCAGTACTTTACAAAGCCTGAACAAGAGGTAGGTAAACAAACGTGGCTTCTTGGGCTGGCCGGAATTACTGAGGGAGCTATCCCGTTTATGATTAATGACCCGCTTCGAGTAATTCCTTCACTTGTTGCTGGTTCAGCTGTAACAGGTGGAATCGTAGCCTATTTTGGAATTGGACTAAATGTTCCAGGGGCAGGAATCTTTTCATTAGCCCTACTGGAAGGACAGCCACTAATTACAGCTGCTAGTGTTTGGCTTGGTGCTGCTATCCTAGGTGCATTTATTTCCATGGTTTTACTAATAATCACACGTAAAAATAAATTGAAGAAACAATCAAGAACAGCATCGCAGGCTGAAGAAAATGTACAAATGGAAACAGCCGTAAACTAAAAAGTTATAAGGGTAGGGATACGTATGAAGCAGGTACACATCGTACCACATATGCATTGGGATCGTGAATGGTACTTTACTACAGAGGAATCACGTATTTTACTTGTTAACAATATGGAAGAAATCATGGATCGTCTAGAAAATGATCCTGACTATCCTTATTATGTACTTGATGGACAGACCTCCATTTTAGAGGACTATTTCGCTGTGAAACCTGAAGCAAAGGGGCGCGTTAAGAAGCTTGTTCAAGCAGGCAAGCTCATCATAGGTCCATGGTATACGCAAACAGATGAAATGGTTGTAGGCGGCGAATCAATCGTACGGAATTTATTGTATGGAATCAAGGATAGCAAGGAGTTTGGTAGTCCAATGATGATTGGCTATCTTCCTGACTCCTTTGGACAATCCGCTCAAATGCCGCATATTTTAAATGGTTTTGATATTAAATACACCATTTTCTGGCGTGGTACATCTGAACGGCATGGTACGGATAAAACGGAATTTTACTGGGAGTCGAATGATGGATCAAAGGTTCTTGTTCAACTGCTTCCACTCGGTTATGCTATCGGTAAATATTTACCACAAGATGAATCTGCCTTAAAGCAGCGGATGGAGAAGTACTTCCCTGTACTTGACCGTGGAGCTACGACGGATCATACGATACTTCCGAACGGTCATGACCAGATGCCGATCCAAAAGGATATCTATGAAGTTATCGAAAAGCTTGGCGAGTTGTATCCGGATCGTGAATTTTTCCTAAGTAAATTTGAGAACGTGTTTGCTGAAATCGAACAGCAAGCGAACTTGGCTACGTTGAATGGTGAATTCTTGGACGGTAAATATATGCGTGTTCATCGAAGCATTTATTCCACTCGGATGGATATTAAAGCAGCAAACACACGTGTTGAAAACAAAATCACGAATATACTAGAACCATTAGCTTCCATGGCCTACGATTTAAGTTTCGAGTATCATCATGGTTTAATAGAATTGATTTGGAAAGAAATAATGAAAAATCATGCGCATGACAGTATCGGTTGCTGTTGTTCTGATAAAGTTCACCGGGAAATAGCAAACCGATTATTTTTGGCAGAAGAGAAAACGGATCAGCTTATCGAATTTTATAAGCGGCAGATAGTGGATTCGATGGAAGCAAATAATGACATGGACCGCTTAACGTTGTTTAACTTCCTTCCTTATAATCGGGAAGAAGTCGTAACGACCGAGATTATTTCGAAATACAATGCATTTTCATTAGAAAATGAAGCGGGAGAATCGATCAGTTTTGAGATTCTTCAAGCTGAGGAGATCGATCCGGGCCTGATTGATAGACAAATCGTCCATTATGGAAATTATGAGCCATTTATTAAGTATAAAATCCAGCTTAAAGAAGCACTGCCATCCATGGGGTATCGAACTTATTTTGTCAAAGAGGTTGAAGATGCCGTGGGGAATAGTTATCAGGATAAGCAAACCATTGAAACGGATTATTATACCGTTTCCGTTAACGAAAATGGGACATTAAAGATTTGGGATAAACAGGTCAAAAAGTCATTTGACCAAGTACTTCTTTTAGAAAACGGTGGCGATGACGGAGATGAATACGATTATTCACCTTTAGAAAACGAAGATCTTATCTTCAGTAACGATGTGGTGGCAACTGTTTCACTTAAACAAAACGATTATGCAGCTAATATTGATATCTGTTACACGTTATCCGTGCCTGGAAACATCGAGGAGAGAAAGTCTGGAGAAGAGACTAGTCATGTAGATGTCAGGTTTAGTCTATTTATTCCAAACCACAAACCGATCATTGACGTTTCGTGCGAGTTGGACAATTTTGCAAAAGATCATCGCTTGCGTGCGTATATTCCAACAGGACTAAGTTCAATTTTCTCCGTTGCTGACAACCAGTTTGGACATATTAAAAGAAATGTCTACGACTCAGCGATGGATGTATGGGAGAAGGATAATTGGAATGAGCGCCCGGATGCTATCTACCCTATGTTGAACTATGTCGGGTTATCAAGTGAAGAGTATGGTATAAGTGTGCTTACAAATAGTACACGGGAATATGAAATTGTTGGCGAACAGTATGATACAATTGCCTTAACTTTATTCCGAAGCATCGGTCATTTAGGTAAGGGCGATATGCTGCGCAGGCCAGGCAGACCTTCAGGAATTAAGCTTCCTACCCCAGACTCGCAAATGCTTGGAAAGCTTAACCTGGATTTCGCATTGGTTTCACATAAGGGAAATACACTGGATGCAAATGTGGCTAAGACAGCCAACGAATATCTAACACCTGTGCATGCATACAACAAGATTCCTTATAATGCGATGAAGTTAAATGCTTCAGGGATTGAGACTCCTCTTTCCTATCAGCTTTTAAAAGAGGAAAGCTCTGCGGCTGTTCTAAGTACGTTAAAGAAATCCGAACAGGAAAACGCGTTAGTCCTTAGGGTGTTTAACCCATCCGATAAAGCAGTTGAGGCTAGTTACCACATTGAGGGTGACGTGAAAGAAGCTTGTCAAACCAATTTAAATGAGGTTCCACAGGAAAAGCTGGCTCATAATCAAGGTACCATCCATATTCCATTAAAAGTAAACCAATCACAAACGATTTCCATAAAAAGATAGAAACTAGCGGCCAGAGAGTAATATCTCTGGCTTTTAATCTATTAATCATTTAGTTGGGGGAAGATTCATGAAAGTTGTATTAGCACCAGATTCATTTAAAGGAAGCATTAACTCGATACGAGCTTCCGAAAAGATGGCTGAAGCGATAACCTCTATTAATCCAAGTATTGAAGCAATACTCAAACCAATGGCCGATGGAGGGGAAGGTACATTGGAAGCATTATTAAAGGCAACTGCCAGTAAGAGCGTTCCCCTTTTTTGCCATGGGCCATTAGGTGAAGTCTCAGAGAGCTATTTTGCAGAAATTGAAAATCAAACTGCTGTAATTGAATGTGCAACTATTGCGGGATTACCGTTAGTGCCTTCTGGTCAAAGAAACCCTGATTCCACAACAACATATGGAATAGGGGAAGCAATTCTATGTGCATTAGACAGAGGGAATAAGCATTTGATTATTGGTCTTGGTGGTAGCTCGACAAATGATGGTGGTCTAGGAATGCTACAGGCATTAGGGATGAAAGCGCTCAATGCCAATGGTCAACATGTAGGTATATTTGGCAGAGACCTATTGGACATTGAAGCGGTCGATTTCAGTGGTTTGGACCCGCGGCTAATGGAAGTTACTATCCAAGTTGCTTGTGATGTTGACAATCCATTAACAGGATCAAACGGTGCCACGTATGTGTATGGGCCGCAAAAAGGGGCGACGCATGATCAACTGCAAGTATATGATCGTGCATTAAGTAGGTACGGGCGGTTAATGGAGGAAGCATGTAATCATTCGCTCGCAACTGTTAAGGGAGCTGGCGCGGCTGGTGGTCTAGGTTTTGCCTTGCTGGCAATCGGAGCTAAGTTACAGTCTGGAGCAAAACTTGTCGCAGACGCCATTAAACTTGGGGAAGCTATTAAGTTAGCTGATCTGGTAATAACTGGTGAGGGACAGAGTGATGAGCAAACCTTATACGGCAAAGCACCAGGCTATGTGGCAGAGCTAGCAGCAGCGTATGGCAAACCGACCATTCTTTTATCAGGAAGTCTGGGTGGAAATGCAGATAAACTGAACGCTGTTTTTGCAGGCTGCTTTTCAATTGTTCCCGGCCCAAGAACTTTGGAGCAGTGCATGGATAACGGAGAATCTTATTTGTATAATGCTACTAAGCAGCTTATTCATGTAATACAGAAAGTCGTAAAATATGAATAAATGGCAAAAAACAGGTAGAATGACACTATATTAATCTAGATGGAGGCATACATGATGTACAAGGAACCAATTTTTTTACAACCCGTTTTTCAAGAAAGAATATGGGGCGGGAAAAAACTACAAACAGATTTTAATTATACGATCACGTCTGAAACTACTGGTGAAGCATGGGTGATATCCGCACACCCAAATGGCCCTAATCGTATAACCAATGGTCCACTGGAAGGAAAAACGTTAGCAGACATTTGGAAAGAAAATGGGGAGTTATTCAATAAAGCGTCTACTAATATGGAAGATTATCCTTTATTAGTCAAAATTCTTGATGCTGATGCAGATCTGTCTGTACAGGTGCACCCAGATGATCAGTTCGCGAGTGAAGTGGAGCATCAAGCCTATGGTAAAACAGAATGCTGGTATGTGCTTAGTGCAGATCCTGATGCGGAAATTATTTTAGGACATCATGCCAGTTCACGGGATGAGTTGGAGAATAGGATGGACAGCGGGGACTGGAGTGCATTATTGCAACGTGTAAACGTACAAGCAGGGGACTTTATTTACGTTCCAAGTGGTACAATTCACGCAATAGGTAAAGGGATCGTTATTTTAGAAACACAGCAAAGCTCTGATATAACATACCGCGTATATGATTATGATAGGGTTGATACCAAAGGCGAAACAAGAGAATTACATCTAGAACATGCGAAACAAGTGACTACTGTTCCACACCAGTCAGTAAACGTGGCCCAACAGGTAAAAACGAATGAAGGATTGACTGCTAAAAAGTTAGTAAAAGAAAACTATTTCACTGTCTATCATTGGCAGCTGAATGGCAAGGTTAATCAGCGATTAGAAAATGATTTCCTGCAAGTCAGTGTGATAGAGGGTGAAGCAGATATAACAGTTGACGGGAATACTTTTACTATAGAAAAAGGAAGTAATTTTATTTTGCCTTATACGGTAAAGGAATATGAGTTGTCTGGGAATGCGGAGTTTATTGTTTCGCATGCATAGGGGGGATAAGATGCACTATTCCATAGGTGTAGACATAGGTGGTACAAAAGTAGCTTTGGCAGTAGTAAATCAAGGTGGAACTATCGTTCATGAATCTATTATTCCGACAGATCTAACTATTACGCCCGAAGCATTGATAGAAAGAATTAATTTAGAAATTATAAATTTGATCAATCAATCTAGGGTCCCTAAAGAACAACTAGTGGGTATTGGGATTGGTGCACCTGGACCTTTAGACAGCAAGAGAGGTATTATTACATGCCCACCAAATTTAACGAATTGGATTAATATCCCAATTAGAAAGTTAGTTGAGGAGTCGCTATCCATTCCTGTTACGTTAGAAAATGATGCCAACGCTGCGGCTCTAGCAGAAAAATGGGTCGGTGCTGGTCAAGAGAGTGATAATTTTACCTATATAACGATAAGTACTGGAGTTGGGGCAGGAATTATCGTTGATGGAAAACTGCTCAGAGGCGATAGAGGGAATGCAGGGGACATTGGGCACACAGTGGTTGATCCATCATTTGGACAATGTGTTTGCGGGCAGTATGGCTGTCTGGAATCGATTGCCTCAGGTACCGCCATCGCAAAGCGCGGTTCTGAAATTATGGGGGAAGATTTATCGACAAAAGAAATTTTTGCCCTTTATAACAAAGGAAATCCATTGATTGTTGATTTTATTGAGCGAGTATTTCGCGTATTGGGTGTAGCATGTGTATCTGTAATAAATACGCTAGACCCTGACAGAATTGTAATTGGGGGTGGAGTGTCAAAAGTAGGAGGTCTATTATTTAAATCCGTTCAAGCTTATGTCAGTCAATATGCTTTAAATCCTACAGGACGTGAAACTGAGGTTGTTCCAGCTAAGTTAGATCAGGATGCTGGTGTTATTGGAGCGGCGAGGTTGTGTTTTGAATAGTAGTTTGGTTTCTTAGAGCATTTTCATAAGAATAAATGATGAAAATTGGTGATATTCTAAATAATTAGATATTCTATTGACTACATACAGAAAAGAAAGTATAATTAAGAACCAGGAAAACGTTTTCCCGATTTATGGAAAATAACCTAGCAATATAGTAGATTCAATGGGAATTGAAAATCTTTCATGCAATTTTATCTCTTTTTTTTACTTTTCCAGGAAAACGGTTTCATATAATAACTTACTTAATAAACTTGAATAGGGGGAGGTAATATAAAAACTTCAATTAAGGAGATAGCAGTACTAGCAAATGTATCTGTGTCAACTGTTTCAAGAGTATTAAATAATAGTAAGTATGTAAGTGATGATCTTAAGAAACGGGTAACTGCTATTGTAGAAGAAACTGGTTTCAAACCCAATTTAGTAGCCAGAGGTTTAGTAAACAAGAAGACAAAACTGATTGGTGTTCTAATTCCCAGAATATCAAACAATTTTTTCTCGATGCTAATTGAAGGAATTGAAGAACTAGCGCAAACTTATGGGTACGATATTTTGTTAGGTACTTCTAATAACGATATGAAGAAAGAAATAGACTACTTAAATATTTTTGAAGAAAGACAACTGGATGGAATTATCTTTTCGGTTACGGAATTTACTAATCTTCATAAATCTTTTTTTGAAAAAACGTCAGTTCCAACCGTATTTGTAGGTCAAAAAGTAGATCAACAGGAAAAGTATCCGTATGTAACGATTGATAATATTAAGGCTTCCTATGAAGCTACTAGGTATCTCATTAACCAAAATCATAAAAGAATTGCCATAATGGGTGGGCCGGAATCAGACCTTGCGACTGGTGAAAATCGTTTACAAGGATATAAAAAGGCTCTAATTGAAGCAGGTTTACCAATTAATCCTGCTTGGCAAACAAGGAAGTTTCATACCATTGAAAGCGGATACTATGCTGCCAGCCAAATAATATCCCAAAATGATAAGCCTACAGCGATCTTTTCCTGTTCGGATCAACAGGCATTAGGTGCAGTGAATTATTTACAAGAACATGGTTACCGGATTCCTGAGGATATATCGGTTATGGGTTTTGATGATATTGATTTAGCTTCACTATTCAAACCAAGACTAACTACAATTAAACAAAATCCAATTGATATTGGTACTACTGCCATCAGACTATTAATTGATCAGATACAAGAAAAACCAGTACAAGCTATGGAAAACTTAGTCCCTTATCGATTAGTTGTTCGTGAGAGCACCAAATTCTATCATGCTGGGATTACATCTGAGATTTAGAGCTATCTCACTATAATGAAAGCGTATTCAATGTCTAATAAAGAAGAAAAATTAAGGAGGAATACTAATGTTAAAAAGATTATTACTTGCAGGTATGGCTGCCACTACTTTTGTTGGCGTAATAGGTTGTAGTGATTCGTCCGAACAGTCTTCAGCAGACAATAGTGGTAAACAAGAATTGACGGTTACCTATCCAACATGGTGGGAGGACTGGTTTAAAGGTTTAGAAAAGGATTTCGAAAGTGAAAATAAAAAGGTTGATGTCAAATTGATTCCTCTTCAAGGTGACGTTACCACAAAACAGGCAATGATGATGAAGTCACCTGAGACTTCTCCGGATGTGGCTGTTGAAGATACATTTATCATAAATTCGGATGTTAATGCGGGCTATCTTCAACCAATGGATGAGGTAGTTAACGGCTGGGAAGACTGGGACAAATTTGAGGAAAAAATAAAGCAGGGTGTTACTGCAGAAGATGGAAAAGTGTATGGAGTGCCATTTAGTACAGATGTCCAAGGTTTATGGTATAACAAAGAGTTATTTAAGGATGCTGGTCTCTCAGTACCATTTGAACCTAAGTCATGGGAAGAAGTTTTACATGCCGCTGAAGTTATCAAGGATAAAACAAACGATGTTATACCTTTGTTCACCTATGCAACAAAAGCAACAGGTGAAGCAACTTCTATGAGAACTTTCCAAGTATTATATAGCGGTACCGGATCCAGTCTATATGATTTTGAAACAGGTAAATGGGTTGTAGATCCTAAAGCATTAAAAGACACTTTTGGATTTATTGATTCTGTTTTTGAAAATGACCTTGGACCAAGTTTAAGTGTAGCCTCAAATAGCCAAGTAGCGAACCTTCTGGCAGAAAATTTAATGCCTAATAATGAAGTTGCTATGGTAATGGATGGTAATTGGGTTGCTGCTACTTGGAGGGAAGGTAGAGCAATGCCTTGGCCTGAAGCATTAGAAACTTGGGCATTCATTCCATTTCCAACTCAAAAAGGTCAAGATCCAGGTTATACATCAATGTCAGGTGGCTGGGCATTGTCAATACCTAAAAATGCACAGCACGAGGACCTGGCAGCAGCGTTTATTAAGATGGCAGTTGATGAACAGCATCAACTTGAATATGTTAAACAAACTGGGGACATGACGGTTCGTAAAGATGTTGCCCAAAAAGAAGAATATATAGAACAACCGGTAAGTAACTACCGTGAAGCAGGAGAAATATTAAAGTATACAAATTTCCGACCTGCTGTAGATCAATATCCAGCAGTCTCAACATTTATTCAAGAGGTAGTTGAAAGTGTTGCGTCAGATAGTGCTACTCCTGAAGAAGCAGTGAAAAAATATGAAACAGGCCTGAACCGTATTGTTGAGGAAGATAACGTAATTACTAAATAATAACCACCAGACCAATTCCGAAAGGTTTTGGTCTTCATTTCTTCCAATTGGGGGGTCCAGCATGATGTTAAATGAAAACACTATAAAACCTAAACAAACTAAATTTATAAAGAATAGTAATTTGCGAAAAACATTGTTATTTTTATCACCATCTCTAATTTTATTATTAATATTTTTTATTGGTCCTGTTATCATGACCTTCATTTTCGCTTTTACGAATATGTCCTTAACAGGTGCTTCCGCACAACATGTTGAGTTTATCGGATTCCAGAACTTTGTCAATATGTTTAAAGATCCAAGCTTTAAAATATCTTTAATTACTACCATGGTTTTCCTACTATTCTCTGGAATTTTAGGACAACAAGTACTTGGATTTTTACTTGCTGTTTTGATGAAGAGTAAAAACAAAACCTTTCGTAAATTTGTCGGAGGAACTGTTATGGCCGGTTGGGTTACTCCGGAAATTATTGTTGCATTTACATTTGTATCCTTTTTACATGATGGAGGGACGCTTAACCAATTTCTCGGAAACTTCGGGGTTGAACCAATATCTTGGTTATTCACTTATCCCATGGCTTCTGTAGTTGTTGCTAACATTTGGCAAGGATCTGCACTTTCCATGCTGATGTTCCAAGCGGCGTTAGACAATATTCCAGATTCTGTGGAAGAAGCGGCTATGATTGATGGTGCAAGTCGGTGGCAACGATTATGGAGAATTACAATTCCGATGATTAAGAATACAATTTTCACCAACCTGGTTATCATTACATTAGGGACTCTCGGAGTGTTTACGCTGATTTATACGATGACCGGTGGTGGTCCTGCAAAAGCGACTTCAACTTTGCCGATTTATATGTATGAACAAGCATTTGTAAATTACCAATTGGGTTATGGCACAGCTATATCACTTGTAATACTATTAATCGGAATAGTATTTAGTTTAGCTTATATTAGACTGTTAAAGACAAATGATTAATTGGGGGAAACTTAAAATGAAAAAGAATAAAATGCATCATATACTTCCCTATGCAATTCTATCAATAATTGCACTATTATTTATTGTACCGCTTTTATGGGTTATCTTTGCTTCATTTGATGCGAACGCGACCCAGGTAATAAAGCTTCCAGAAAAGTTCACACTGGACAATTATTCTTCTGTGATTACGAGCCCAGAGAATCAAAGGGCTTTTCTAATTGGCCTTTTATTATCTGGTGGTCAGACTATATTAGTAGTGATTCTATCGATATTAGCGGCGTATCCGCTGTCAAGATTTCAATTAAAAAGCAAGCAAAAGTTTATGGTAGGAATACTATTCATGACTTCGTTACCAATAACAGCAGTTATGGTTCCTGTTTACCAACTTTTTTTATTTTTAAATTTACAGGATTCCTTAATTGGTACATTACTTTTTTTAACTGCTTCTCAGTTACCATTTGGAATTTGGATTATGAAAAATTTTATAGATGGTGTCCCCGTTGAACTAGAAGAGTCAGCTTGGATTGATGGTGCTTCTCTTCTCGGTGGGATACGAAGAGTGGTCGCTCCTTTAATGATTCCAGGAATATTCACGGTTAGTATCTTTGTATTTATTGGAAGTTGGGGGAACTTCTTTGTACCGTACATTCTACTGCAATCACCTGAAAAATTACCTGCTTCCGTAACGATCTACCAATTTTTTGGTCAATATGGATATGCGGCATATGGACAGTTGGCGGCCTACTCAATTTTATATATGCTACCGACTTTCGTTCTTTATTACTTTGCTCAAAATCATATGTCGAAAGGATTTACTATGGGCGGGGCAGCTAAAGGCTAAAGTTAATGTAAAGTGCATGGTTTATTAACATTATAAGAGAGGTTAAAAAATGACAAAAGGAACCAATGAATCTCGTTCTTGTTGTGCTTCAAGTCGATCTGAATTTGAATCAATGGAGTTAAATAGAAACCAACAGGCGCATTTAACTTTTAGCAGTGAATCAAAGCTAACGGACAAAATGGTGTATCTCTCAGGTGGAGAATTTTTAATGGGAACGGATGATTTGAAAGGATTTCCAAATGATGGTGAAGGGCCTGTTCGAAAAATTGTGGTTCACCCGTTCTATATCGACAAGTATACTGTGACGAATGCAGAATTTAAGACGTTCGTAGAAGAAACAGGATATAAAACAGATGCAGAGAATTTTGATTGGTCATTTGTATTTCATCTTTTCTTACCCCTTAAATGGAAAGCTAGAGAAAGGCAATTATCTAATACTCCATGGTGGTTCGCTGTCGAGGGGGCCAATTGGTTTCAACCAGAGGGACCCGGCTCATCGATTGAAAGCAGAATGAATCTTCCTGTCATTCATGTATCATGGAATGATGCTACCGCATTTTGCAATTGGGCAGGAAAAAGATTACCTACAGAAGCGGAGTGGGAGTTTGCAGCTCGGGGTGGATTAGAGCAAAAGAAATATCCATGGGGAGATGAGTTAGTCTCTAAGGGTGGCTATCAATGTAATATCTGGCAAGGACAGTTCCCGACAAAGAACACGGAAGATGATGGCTTTGTAGGGGTAGCACCAGCTCAATCCTTTCCATCAAATGGTTATGGTTTATATAATATGGTAGGAAATGTATGGGAATGGTGCTCCGATTGGTTTGCCAAGGATGCAGATAAATATGGTAGTCTAAATCCTGTAGGGCCTAACAATGGTGAAACAAAGACAATTAAAGGTGGATCTTATTTATGCCACGAATCCTATTGCAACCGCTATCGAGTAGCAGCAAGAAGTTCCAACACAATTGATAGTTCTACAGGTAATATGGGATTTAGATGTGCAACAGATGCATAGCAAGGAGTTTGATTATATGGTTGTGATTAAAAGAAAGAAGTAACTGTCCATGGAAAATGGCGATTACTTCTTTCTTTTTTTGGTGCTTGGCTAAAGTGGTTAGTAATGTTCATTTGAAAAAAAATCAGTAGGTGACATGCCATATTTTTTTCGGAACACTCTGTGAAAGTAAGTATAGCTGCCAAACCCAGATAATTCGGCTATTTGTTCCATTGACATATCGCTATATTTTATGAGTTTGACGGCTGTATTCATACGAATTTCTGTTGCATATTCTATCATTGTTTTTCCAAAGTTTTCTTTAAAAAGATGGGAAGCACGTGAAACACTGAATCCAACATGGTCGGCTACATCTTTTATTTTAAATGACACATTCGAATGTTCTTCAATGTAACTTTTCATAGTCAGTACAGGAAGTGTCGGTTGATTTTTGAATGAATGATAATTCTTCGTCGCATTATCAATTGATAGACATAAAGATCGGTGCAGATAATCAAGTAGTTCCTCATCCTTTTCATAAATACGTCGCTTTTCCAAAATGATTTCTTTCCACAAGACAAGTAGTTTTTTTTCATCGTTGATATGTTTGATGGTCGATCTTTCCATTCTTTGCCACCATTGATCCATCCAAGGACCCTTGCACATAAGGTAATAATCACCACTGTGAATGGATTTTTTTCCTGACTGATCCGTATGCTCGTCGATAATCAATTCACATGCATCGCCGGGCTTATGCAGCAATAAGTCACCTGGAAAAACCTCTTCCATTTCTCCGTTAACTAGTGCAGAACAACGTCCCTCTGTTTGCAAGCGAACAAAGTAATAGTCTAATCCGCTTCGCCAATTAAAATGTTTTCTTTCATTATGGTAAGAGTATTCGCAAAGCAGCAGTTCATTTTTCATTCCATCACCATATTTCTAGTTGAATTGTATATGTCTATTATAAAGCAAATGATTACTGGTGTTATACGTAAGGATAAAATAATTCATATATATAGCAAAATAGTTCATATGAAGTAACTAGGTCTTCCATTAAAATTAAAGTAGATGAATAGTATGCTTTTTTAAATTATTAATTTCTTCGGGAGGTAGTGAATATGCAAGAGGTACCCATTTATCGGAATGAAAAATTAAGCTATAAGGAACGGGCAATGGATCTTGTATCAAGGATGTCGGTGAAAGAAAAGGCTTCTCAAATGATTCATAAGTCTTGTGCAATCCCAAGGTTAGGAATCCCTACCTATAATTGGTGGAATGAAAGCCTTCATGGTGTAGCACGAGCTGGAGTGTCCACCATGTTTCCACAAGCAATAGGTATGGCTGCAACTTTTAACGATGAACTTATTCATCAGGTGGCTGATATTATATCAACGGAAGGACGAGCCAAGCACCACGAGTTTGCTCGAAAAAATGACCGTGGGATCTATAAAGGCCTTACTTTTTGGGCACCTAATATAAATATTTTCAGAGACCCAAGATGGGGAAGAGGACATGAGACCTATGGAGAAGATCCTTATCTAACCGGACGACTTGGTGTTGCTTACATCAAAGGAATACAAGGAGACGATCCAACATACTTGAAAGCTGCCGCATGTGCGAAACACTTTGCTGTTCATAGTGGACCCGAAGATGAAAGACACGAATTTAATGCAGAAGTAAACCAGAAGGACTTATATGAAACATACCTGCCCGCTTTTAGGGATGCGGTTAAAGATGCTAATGTAGAGTCCATTATGGGTGCTTATAACCGTGTCAATGGTGAACCTTGCTGTGGAAGTGAAACATTACTGCAGGATATCCTGAGAGATGATTGGGGATTTGAAGGTCACGTTGTTTCAGATTGCTGGGCTATCGTTGATTTTCATGAAAGTCACGGCGTAACGAATTCGAAGCTAGAATCAGCTGCATATGGATTAAACAACGGATGTGATTTAAACTGTGGTTCGATGTATAAATACCTTCTACAAGCTCATGATGAAGGGTTAATCACAGAAGATGCTTTGGATAAAACAGTAACGAGATTGATGATGACTAGGATGAAGCTTGGAATGTTTGATGACCCAGAACAGGTACCATTTGCGAATATTCCTTACGAGTTGGTTGATAGTCCCAAACATAATCAATTAGCTTTAGAAGTTTCAAAGAAGAGTATGGTACTTTTAAAAAATGAAAATAACACCCTTCCATTAAATAAAAATGAAGTGAAAAACATTGCTGTAATTGGACCTAATGCAGACAGCAGAGCAGCTTTGGTAGGAAATTATGAAGGAACAGCATCGGAATATGTAACTGTTTTGGAAGGCATCAGGGAAAGTGCACAAGAAGGAACCAGAATATATTATGCTGAGGGCTGTGAATTATACCAAAAGAAAAAGAGTGCACTCGATCAACCAAAAGATAGATTTGCCGAAGCTGTAGCAGCTGCAGAAAGAGCTGACGTAGTTGTTATGTGTTTAGGGCTGGATGCGACGATTGAAGGGGAAGAAATGCATGAATCAAATGCGTTTGGTAGTGGAGATAAATTGAGTTTAGATTTGCCAGGGTTGCAACAGGAATTGCTTGAAACTATTTATCAAACAGGTGTACCAATAGTGCTAGTCCATCTTTCAGGAAGTGCGATAGCATTGAACTGGGCTGATGAACATATCCCAGCAATTGTCCAAGCATGGTACCCTGGGTCTCAAGGTGGCAGAGCAATTGGCTCACTCCTTTTTGGTGATTGCAGCCCATCTGGAAAACTACCTGTTACTTTTTACAGAAGTACTGAGGAATTACCTGAGTTCAGAAATTACTCGATGAAAAACCGCACATACCGCTATATGAAAAATGATCCCTTGTATCCTTTTGGTTATGGTTTAAGCTATACGACGATAGAGTATGAAAAGGTAGATCAAGAGAAGACAATAATTAAGTCGAAAGAAAACATTTCATTTAAGGTGAGAGTAAACAATACAGGAACAAGGAGTTCAGAGGAAACTGTGCAAATGTATGTAAAAGATATGGAATCCTCCGAAGAAATTCCAAAATGGCAGTTGAAAGGATTTAAGAATATATCCCTTGCTTCGGGAGAACAAACAGAAGTTTCGTTTACACTTTCTCCTAGAGATATGGCATTAATTAATGAACAAGGTAAACGTGTACTCGAACCTGGCATGTTTGAAGTATATATAGGGGGGAGCCAACCGGATCAAAGAAGCTTGGAATTAACAGGAACCAATAGTATAAAATATGAATTTGAAGTGAGAGGACAGGAAATAGAACTAGAATTTTAATAGGTCTACGAGACAAATCAGTAAGCATTGTTTCTGGGAATTTCATTAATGGAAAATGGTAGATTTAAGTTAAGAATAAAAAATATATAGAAAGTATAAGTGAGGTGGACGAAATGAGACTTTATATCATTGGTGCAGGAGTAATTGCTTACACGCATGCTGTTGCTGCTGGGAAGATATCTGAATCAGTTCAACTAAGAGTAGCAGATACAAATCCAACTGTAATAAATGAATTTCACAAACAGTACCCTGAAGCAATTGTTTTTACAAATGTGCAAGAAATGCTCAACTCAGAGGAAGCTTTGGAGGATGACATTGTGATAGTCGCCACCCCTCCCTTTACTCACTTCGAACTAACAAAATTGTCCCTTGAGTCTGGTCGTCATGTTTTATGTGAGAAACCGCTTGCTATGAACCTTTCAGAAGCAGAAGAAATGACACATTTGGCTGAAGAACACGGAAGGTTATTGGGCTGCTGCAGTGTACGTTTTAAGGGCATGCCACATATGGAAACGGTTAAAAAAATTATTCGTTCTGATAACCTTGGAGATATTTATCATGTAACCTTTATTAACAAATTGGAACGTAGTCGACCAGGAATTGAATACCAGCCAACAAGCCCGTGGTTTCTAGATTCAACAAAAAGCGGTGGTGGTATTCTAATGGACTGGGGGCCGTATGACTTTGTCACGTTAACCGATTTATTGGACCCGGAAGTGATTGACATAACCGCTGCTTGGGCTGCTATGCCAATAACGGGGATTGATCCAGCCACTTCACCATTTGATGTGGAAACTCACATTGGTTCCTTGTTAACATTTAATCGTGGTGATTCTCATCCAATTCATGTACATTACGAACGTGCTTCGTGTACCCATGGAGAGGAATTCATTAAAGCTGAGATTGAAGGTACACATGGTTCGCTTAGATGGACGCCATTTGATTCAAAACAACCAGTTTTTTTACGTTGCGATAAGCAGGGGAAGGTGGTTGAGGAAATAGTAGAAAGCGAAATGGAAAGTGTTTACACCATTTTTGATAATCCCTTATTGCACTTTTATCGAAAAGTAAAAGGGAAAAAGTCACACGCCAATGTTAATCAACGAGCGCTCAACCATTTCCGTTGTCTGAAGGCACTTTATGATGTTGTGGAAACTGGACAAAAACAATCAATTATTATGAAATAACTGGAGGATTTATCTTGAACATACGTGGCTTTTCAACGAATATGTACGGCTGGACGGAACGCTGGAAAAAGGATGGAAAAACTCCTGACTGGGGAGAAATATTTTACGCTTGTGCTAAAGCTGGTCTAGATGCCGTAGAGATTGACCCAGATACGGAAAAACTTAAATTAGCCCGTGAAAATGGGTTGGCTGTATCAGCTTCCTATGTTGGCCTTCCCTTACACATGCCCTTTGACACATTGGAAATAGAACATACGGTAATGCCATTTGCTGAACGTTTGGCTGCTACAGAAGGTACTGATTTACTCATAAACGCGGACCCGATAAATTGGAAAGAACCAGTTACTAAATCAGAAGATGATTTTAAGTTGCAGGGGGAGAACCTATCTCGTATATCTGAACTTGTAACTCCAATGGGATTAAAGGTGTGTATGCATAATCATGCTGCCGATCATCACCATGCATTTGGAGATCTACGGTCAGTTGTCCAGTATGCAGATGAACACGTAGGATTATGCGTAGACTCTGGTTGGGCCCATGTCGCTGGTTGTAATCCCATTGAATGGGTCAATACGTATTTTAGTCGGGTATATGCTTTCCATTTACGTAACCAAAAAGGAAATGTCCCACATGAAGACTTACTCGAAGGTGATATCGATATAAAATCCTTATTAAATAATAAAGTATTGGATCGATACAACGGATGGATCGCACTTGAATTATGGCATCCAGAAGCTACTAAGCCAACTAGAACAATGACAGAGGATGTTCAACGCTCACTAGATTTTTTAAAGGATATCCTTCATAAAAAAATCTAATAGAGTAGACTTTATATAAGTCGAGCCTCTATTATATAAAGGTTCGACTTATGATAAATTGAGATCCTTCAAATAAGGTCCAATTTAAATCATTCGTTCAGTTAATAGTATTTGCTAGTCACCTATTGTTTCTTTTGTAGAGACTACGATAACCTCAACACCAGCCTTTTCAATATTGTGTAGTACTTCTTCATCTGCTTGATCACTCGTAATGAATATATCAACATCATTAAAGTGACAAAATGAAGTGAGGCCAGCTTTTTGTAATTTACTGTGATCAGCAAGCACAATTATTTTTTGTCCTGCTGCCACCATAGCTTTTTTCATTTCAGCTTCATATAAATCTGAACTTGTAAATCCCTGGCGTAATGAAATTCCGGATGCACCTAATAAAACATAATTAGCATTGTATTTTCTTAGTTCAGCTTCTGCCTGTGGTCCGACAGTACTCAACGAATTTCTTCTTAGTTTTCCACCAAGAAGATAGACGGAGGCAGATTCGTTTCTAGTACATTCTTCAGCAATATTCATGGCGTTCGTGATAATTGTTAATTTCTCTTTCTTTTCTATATGTTTACTTACATGCCATGTTGTCGTGCCGGCGTCAAGAATTAACGTTTGTTCTGCACTTATTAGTTCAGCAGCTCTTTTTCCTATCAATTCTTTTTCTTGATAAAACTGTTGGTGCCTTTTATGGATAGGTAAAACAATCTGATTAGGGGCTTGTTTTTCAATTAATATGGCGCCACCGTAATTTTTATCTAAAAATCCTTCTTGTTCAAGCTGATTTAAATCACGACGGATTGTCTCTTCAGAAACGTTAAATTGTTTAACAAGATCAGAAACTTTTACGCTTTTGTTTTTTAATAATAATTCCTTAATAGTAATTTTTCGTTTAGCAGCAATCAATATATAAACCTCATTTCTCTTTTTTATTTATTACCTTCTTTAACATAATCATTTATATAAAGTCCAACTAATACCACAATAATAAACTATAATTGTGTAAAGTGGGCAAAAGAACATCAAGTTTTTTCAAATAAATGTAATTGTACCGTTTAAGTTATGTAATATAACAAGTTACATAAGTATGTATCTATGTAAGTATATCGTTTTTTACATCAATCTTTAAATAAAAAGTTTTATTTACTTGATACGTTATTTACTTGATTAACGTGTAAATTACCTATCTAATATCAATTTAAATGTTGACGAGTCGTTAGTTTTGTTTCATAATTAGTTAAAAACAACAACAATGTTCAATAACCCACAAAATACCACTGTAGTTGCAAATGGAAAAGGAGGATATTATGAAAAACAAAATTGCAATTGTACACACCACACCTTTAACGGTTGAATCTTTAAAGAAACTAGCAAACGATAAAATTCCGGAATATGACATCGTAAATTTTGTTGATGATTCCATCTTACCTCAGCTCAAGGAAAATGGAGGAAATGTTGCTGAGGTTGAAGACCGATTAATCCACTATATGAAGTTTGCTGAACAAGTAGGCGCTGCGGTAATATTGAATGCTTGTTCATCGGTTGGGGAGATAGTTGGCAAAGCACAAGAAAAGGTAACAGTACCAATTGTGCGAATAGATGAACCGATGGCTGAAAAGGCGGTAAAAAGCGGTAACAATATTGGGGTAGTTGCTACGCTTGCTACGACATTAAATCCAACGATGACTCTGTTAAAAAGAAAGGCCGTTGAACTTGATCAAACAGTGGAATTTCATTCGAAGGTAGCAGAAGAATCCTATCAACTTTTACTGGCTGGTGATAAGGAAGGTCATGATGCTACTTTAGCAAAGGTATTATCGGAAATGGCAGAAAAAGTAGATGTGGTCGTTTTGGCGCAAGCATCTATGGCGCGTGTTGTATGTACGTTGCCTGAAGAACTGCAGAATAAGTTCTTATCGAGTCCGGAATTAGGCATGGAAAGAGTTCGTCAAACGTTGGAAGGAATCACTAACTAAATGAGTTTACTAGGAATTGATATTGGTACCACACATATTAAAGTCGGATTATTTGAATATGATGGGAAATTAGTTCGTTTAGCTATTTATCAAAACCAAATTTACAAAGATAAACGAGGGCACTCTTATTATAAGGCTAACGAAATGTGGAATAAGGTTATGTGTGCAATTCATGAAGTAACAGCTAATCAACAGCCCGCGATAGCGGCCATTGGGATAACGAGTATGGCTGAAAGTGGTTTGTTACTAGATCCTCAAACGGGAGAATATCGTTCTCAGGTCATTCCTTGGTTTGATCGTAGAACGGAGAATGTTGCAAATGATATAGAGAAAGAATTGGAGCCAATCGAGCGCTTTAAAAAGACTGGGCTACGCAATAACTATAAGCATGGATTAGCGAAGTTAGTATGGTTAAAACAAGAAAATCCTGATCAATTGAAAAATGCAAAATGGTTATCGACTTCTGATTTCATTGCATACAAATTAACTGGGGAAATTGGTACCGATTTTTCCCTTGCTGCCAGAACTTTTGCTTTTCGAATTGATCAGAAACAATGGGATATACCTTGGATTCATCATTTTGGTCTTCATCAGTCATTGTTTCCAGAAGCAAGGCCAAGTGGGATGAAAATGGGTGAGATCTACTCCGATGATTTTAAGCATATTGGTTTAAAAAAAGGTACTCCTGTTACTGTTTCCGGTCATGATCATGTTTGTGCTGCACTGGCGGTAGGGGCAGTAAAACCAGGTATTGTATCTGATTCGATTGGAACTGCTGAAACATTGGTGGGTTCCTTTCCGGAAAGAAAACTAACGGAACAAGATTATGAATCAGGATTTAACTTTGGGCTCCATTTACTTCCCGACCGTTTGTTTTGGATGGGAGCTATTCAATCTTCAGGGGGATCAGTGGAATGGATAAGAAATCAACTCTCTCATGAACCATTATCCTATGAAGAGATAGGGTCACTTTTAGATGACACGCCAAATGAACCGACCGGTATTTTGTATTATCCATATTTATCTGGAAGTGGATCACCGCAAGCAGATCCTCAAGCGAAAGGTGCTTTTATTGGGTTGAAGTCCACCCATCGTAAAGCTGAGTTAGTAAGGGGACTTTTAGAAGGAACTGCTTATGAGTTTGAATACATGAAAAGAACAATTGAATCGTTAGAAATTTCTAAACTATCCACATTGATAGCAGTAGGTGGTGGAACAAAGAACAAGCATTGGATGCAAATTAAAGCAGATGTTTCCAATTGCCCATTAACGATTCCTTCCATATCAGAGGCAACCTTGCTAGGGGCAGCGATAACTGCTGGTTTAGGGTGTGGCGTTTACAAAGATGAAAATGAAATCATACCGTATATCGCCTGTAGTGAGGGCTATGAA
The DNA here is from genome assembly GCF_057836705.1 of Virgibacillus carmonensis. Taxonomy (NCBI): domain Bacteria; kingdom Bacillati; phylum Bacillota; class Bacilli; order Caryophanales; family Bacillaceae; genus Virgibacillus; species Virgibacillus carmonensis. Next base: position 140,578 of record NZ_JBYQFJ010000001.1, read on the forward strand.
ATTCATCCAAACAGCACCAATCATCAAAGGTATAGTCGGATATTTGAAGAAGGGTATCTACCTCTGCAACAACCACTAAGGAATTTTTATCAAAAAGGTTTATAGCATGTATCGAACAGCGTTGTGCGTATATAAAATAGGTTTGAAAAGGGGTTTTTTAAATGAATCATGTAAAAAACAAAAATGTCGTTACTTTAAAAAAAGCTTTAGAACAGGCTGAAAAAGGAAACTATGCGATTGGGTCTTTTTCTGCAAGGTATACAGATATGATACTACCTATTTTAAGAGCTGGACAAAAAACACAATCACCAATTATTGTACAAATCTCTCAAAAAGAATTAGAGCGATATCACATTACCCCATTTGAAATTGGGGAAGTCTTCTATCAAACAATGAAAGACGAAACTATTACAATTCCAGTTGTACTGCATTTAGACCATACAAAAGATTTCCAAGTAATTAAGGATGCGATTGAAGCAGGCTTTACATCGGTTATGATTGATGCATCTGAACATCCACTGGAAAAGAATATTGAGATAAGTGCAAAAGTTGCTGCGTACGCTCATTCAAAAGGTGTATCAGTGGAGGCAGAACTCGGCATGATTGGAACAACAGATTTTGTAGAAACAGATCGTGATGAAGAGTTGTATACTGACCCGGAAGAAGCGCTACAGTTTGTGAATGGAACGAAAATAGATGCTCTGGCAGCTTCAGTAGGTACCGCTCATGGTGTTTATAATGTGAGAAAACCAACTGTTGATTTGGAACGATTAAAAGCTATTCGTTCTTTAACGCCTGTACATCTTGTTTTACATGGTGGTTCTGGAGTACCGGCTAAAATGATCCAAGCAGCTATGAAACTACCAAATGGGGGAATTAGCAAAGTCAATATTGCTACTGATTTGGAACTTAGCTTGCTAGCCGCTCTTGGCAGGGAAGAAAGAATGACGAACAAAGAATGTAAAGCTTTGCCTGATTCTGAAAAAAGGCGTGGGCAGCATGCAGTAGAACAAACAGTCATCGAAAAGATTGAAAACTTCTTAACTAGTGCACAACATGTGAAAGATTTTCAGTTATAGATTTCTAACGTTGTTCATTTATATGAAGCTCATGTGGCTTTAGCTATTATAAAAATGAGTAAACATAATGGAGTGAAATTACGCATGTTAAAGAAAAGTGAAATCAACAAGCAATTACAAGAAGTTGGCCGCTATATGATGGATAATCAGTTAGCATGGGGAAATGCCGGGAACATTAGTGCGAAATCATCAGATGATCGTTTTTTTATTACGGCTAGTGGGACGTACCTTGGAGAATTGGGACCGGATGATCTTGTCGAATGTTCCTTTGATGGTAGTAGAAATGAAGAGGGAAAAAAACCTTCCAAAGAAGTACCTATGCACCTAGCTGTGTATCAACAACGTCCTGACGTAAATGCTATCCTACATGCATCGCCTTTTTATAGCACATTAGTTGCAAGCTCTAACAAGGATATTCCTTCTGAATGGTTTGTGGAATCTATGTATTATTTAGAACGTGTTGAACGTGTAGCGTATCATCACCCAGGTTCAGAAGCATTAGGAAAAGCTGTAAAGGAAAAGGCATCCAAAGCTAATATTTTATTGTTGGAAAATCATGGGGTCCTTGTATTTGATACCAGTATCAAAGAGGCTCGAATGGCTTTGCAAACGCTTGAATATACTTGCCGGATGATGATTACGGCCATGAGTGCTTCCGTGGATCTTGAACAAGTTCCGCGAGAGGTAGTGCATGACTTTCTTCATAACTCAGGCTATAAACCAAGAAGAAAGTGGGATGAAAAATGATAGGTGTTATAGCAGATGATATTACTGGTTCAAACGATATTGGTGTGATGTTCAGTAAGTCTAGTTATCTAGCTGATATCTATAGTTACCATTCATCTGTATTACCACAAATAATGGAAGGCACTACAGATGTCCTAATATTTGATACGGACTCCAGACTAGATGATGCAAAAACAGCGTATAATAAAGTTTTTAACGCAACGATAGATATACAAAAAGCTGGAGCAGTTCAATTTTTTAATAAAACATGTTCTGTTTTTCGTGGGAATATCGGTGCCGAGTTTGATGCTATGTTAGATGCTTTGGAAGAGGAGTTTGCGATTGTTGTGTTAGGATTCCCTAAAAACGGAAGAACAACAGTAAATGCTACCCATTACGTTTATGGAGAGAAACTGGAAAGCTCACAGTTTAAAGATGATCCTATCCATCCAATGATAGAATCTGATTTGGTGAAGATTTTGCAATCTCAAACGAAACGAAAAGTAGGGTCGATTGACCACTCTGTAATCGAGCAAGGACCGAAAATAATAAAAGAACATATTCGAAAAATGAAAGATAAGCAAGAGGTTAACTATGTTATTTTGGATGTAACGAATCAAAATGATCTACATGAAATTGCAGAAGCGGTCTATCAAGAAAGAATTATTTGTGGAAGTTCTGCTCTAGCGGAAGAACTACCCAAGGTTCAAAAGAAACGAGAGGCAAGAATTAACACCCTTCCACTGCCAGATATAGCAGCGGACAAAGGCCTCTTTTGCGCAGCGGGAAGTCTTATGCCTCAAACCTATGGACAGATAGAATATATGCGGAAAAACGGAAATATCGTTTTAGAATTGGATACACTTTCTCTCATTAAAGCTAGTGACAGGCCGAGAATGGTCAATCACCAAACAGATATCATCATACAACATATAAATGATGGCAAAAATGTTATTCTTCATACGTCAAATACTTCTGAAAAGATTAAGACCACAAAAGAAGAAGGCACAAAACATGGATGGAGTAATACAGAATTATCACGGTTAATTTCGGAAACGATCGCTGCGATTACTTCCATAGTGATCGAGCGAACCGGACAACATCGCTTTGTGATTGCTGGTGGTGATACATCAGCAACTGTTTGTAAGACCCTTCAAATACGAGGAATGAGAGTGTGGAAAGAAATACAACCCGGATTGCCATCCTGCCTTTCCCATACAGACCCTTCCTACTTGTTCGTGCTTAAATCGGGAAGTTTTGGTAACACAGAATTTATCGAAAAAGCATTTAATCATTTACTTGATATTGGAAATCAACAAGGAAAGGATGAATTGGCATGAATCAAGAAGTTGAAAAGTTAGTAGATAAATACCCTGATCTAACACCGTGCGTACCAGATATTGAGCGAGCCTTTGACCTTTTAGTAGCGAGTTATCACCAAGCGGGGAAGCTTTTATTGTGTGGCAATGGTGGTAGCGCTGCCGATTGCGAACATATAGTAGGCGAGTTAATGAAAGGGTTTACACTACAACGTCCGGTTGATCCGGAATTTAAACAACAGTTAATGAGCGTCGATTCATCTGAAGGTAGTTACCTGGCTGAACATTTACAACAAGCGTTACCTGCCATATCACTTGTAAGTCATTCGGCACTTACGACCGCGTTCGTAAATGATGTAGCAGCTGATATGGTGTTTGCCCAACAAGTATATGGTTATGGCGATCAAAAGGATATCTTGCTGGGTATAAGTACTTCTGGAAATTCAGATAATGTGCTGAAGGCTCTAAAGGTGGCAAAGGCTATGGGACTTAAAACGATTGGTTTTACTGGGGAAAATGGAGGCAAGATGAAAGAGATTTGTGATGTTTCCATTTGTGTACCATGGCAAGAAACTTTAGATATTCAAGAAAGACACTTACCAATCTATCATACGCTTTGTATTATGCTAGAAAAGGAGTTTTTTAAATCATGACCATATTAGCAGGTTTGGATATTGGCGGGACTAAATGTGCGGTGCTCTTAGGGAAGTTAGTAGGAGAAACCATCGAAATTATGGAAAGGAAGCAATTTCCTACACCTGAAACGCCAGAAAAAGCAATTAATGAAATGACAGAAAAGCTAGATCAGCTCATTGAAAAGTATCAGGTATCAGACTTGGTTGCAATCGGCGTTAGTTGTGGTGGGCCACTAAACAGCCGTCAGGGTGTCATCCTGTCTCCACCAAACTTACCAGGGTGGGATACTATTGAAATTGTAAAATTGCTAGAAGACCGTTATCACATCCCTGTGGCACTACAAAATGATGCCAATGCAGGAGCAATGGCAGAGTGGAAATGGGGTGCTGGTAAAGGTACGGAAAACATGATTTTTCTTACATTTGGTACTGGTATGGGTGCGGGACTGATTTTAAATGGACAGTTATATTCTGGTACAAATGATTTGGCTGGTGAAGTAGGGCATGTTCGATTGGCAGATGAAGGCCCAGTAGGTTTTGGGAAAGCTGGTTCCTTTGAAGGCTTTTGTAGTGGCGGGGGTATTGCAAGACTTGCTGCTAACATGGCTGAAAAAGCGATTAAAGAAGGGAATCCACCGCAGTACTGTCCGTCCTTCGATCAATTAAAGGATATTACAACAAAAAAAGTTGGAGATTCGGCCCAAGCAGGCGATGAACTGGCACTTGAGGTATTTTCAATTGTCGGCTTTCAATTAGGGAGAGGGCTTGCATTTCTCGTGGATACGTTAAATCCAGAAAAAATTGTAATCGGTAGTATTTATGGAAGGCAACAAGAGATATTAGAACCACTAGTGTTAAAAGAATTAAAAAAAGAAGCGATTTCTATATCCTTATCGGTTTGTGAGGTCACCCCTACAGGACTTGGGGAAAGTATTGGAGACTTAGCAAGCTTTTCTGTTGCCCTTCTTGCATTGGAAAAGGCACAAAACAAACACATGAACGCTTAAAGGAAAACCTCTTAACCTATCAAAAAGGAGTGTTGTCATGGGTTCTCAAAAAATTCGCATTGGTATGATTGGTTATCAATTTATGGGTAAAGCGCACAGTCATGCATATCGTGATTTACCGTTCTTTTTTGACCAGGATGTAGAACCTATACTACAAGCGATAGCCGGTAGGAATGAAGAAAAAGTAAAAAAAGAAGCAGAAAAAATGGGTTGGCTCTCCTATGAAACCAATTGGCGAAGTCTGATAGAGAGAGACGATATTGATTTAATTGATATAGTTACTCCAAATAATACACATGCAGAAATGGCTATTGCAGCTGCAGAAGCAGGAAAGCATATCCTATGTGAGAAACCATTAGCATTGTCTGTGGAACAAGCGGAAAGAATGTTTGAAGCGGTTAAAAAGAATAATGTTGTACATATGATTACCCATAATTATCGTTTTGCGCCGGCCGTACAATATGCGAAAAAACTGATCCAAGATGGCCGTTTAGGTGAGATCCGCCATATCCGGGCTACATACTTACAAGATTGGATGATGGATCCAAATTTCCCGCTTGTCTGGCGTCTTCGTAAAGAAGTGACCGGAACAGGGACACTTGGTGACATTGGAGCCCATAGTATCGATTTAGCGAGATTTTTGATTGGTGAAATCGATGAGGTAATGGGAACAATGAAAACATTTGTTAAAAAGCGTCCTGTTGCTGAGATGAGTAGTGGCTTATCAGCAATAAAAGGTGATCAACTTGAGGAAGTAGATGTTGATGATGCGGTTGCATTTTTAGCTCATTTTGAAAGTGGTGCTTTAGGGGTTTTTGAAGCAACTAGGTATGCTGGTGGTAATCGAAATGGTAACCGCTTTGAAATTAATGGTTCAAAAGGATCGATACGTTGGGATATGGAAAAAATGAATCATCTTCAGGTTTATTTCGATGACGACGAACCAGGTTTGCAAGGGTTTAGAACCATTCATTGTACGGAAGAACAGCATCCATTTGCTGAATCGTATTGGCCTGCTGGACATGGAATAGGTTATGAACACACCTTTATCAATCTATTATCTTGTTTCATGGATGGGATAGCAAAAGGGGTTTCCCCGTCCCCTAACTTTGAAGATGGTTTAAAAAATCAGCGTATATTAGAGGCTGTTGTAAAATCTGCAGAAACAAGACAATGGGTTAAAATTCTAAAGTGAACTAGGAGGTACCAATGGAAAAACTAAATATAGGTATTATAGGTTGTGGAAACATTAGCAATATCTATTTTAATAATTGTCGACTATTTCAGTCACTAGATATTGTGGCCTGTGCAGATTTAGATAGTGAAAGAGCAAAATCTAAAGCAGAAGCGTTTAATGTTAAAGCTTACAGTGTAGACAAAATGTTGGCTGATTCAGAAATTGATATAGTAGTAAATCTAACTATCCCAGCAGCACACGGTCAAGTATCGTTGACAGCTCTTGAAGCTGGCAAACACGTGTATTCGGAAAAACCTCTTGCCATATCATTGGAGGATGGAAAAAAAGTAGTTGAGTTAGCTAACTTAAAAGGCCTCCGGGTTGGAGGTGCTCCAGATACTTTCTTAGGTGGAGGAATTCAAACGTGTGCCAAATTAATTCAGGATGGATGGATTGGTAGACCAATTGGAGCTAATGCATTTTTTATGAGTAATGGTGTTGAAGAGTGGCATCCAAATCCGGATTTCTTTTATCAAACAGGTGGTGGGCCGATGTTTGACATGGGACCATACTACATTACCGCCCTAATCTCTTTAATTGGCTCTGTGAAAAGGGTGACAGGATCAGCTAACATGTCATTTAGCGAGCGCGAAACACCCGAGGGGCGCAAAATTCCAGTTGAAGTACCGACTCATATTGCTGGAGTGCTAGATTTTGAGAATGGTGCTGTCGGTACGCTAGTGACTAGTTTTGATTCTTGGGGGAGCAATTTACCTAGAATTGAAGTGTACGGTGAACTTGGTACATTGAGTATTCCTGATCCAAACACCTTTGGAGGTCCAGTGAAATACCGAAGAAAAGGTGAAAAAGAGTTCATGGAAGTACCACTGACACATGGGTATCGGTCAAATAACAGAGGCATTGGACTAGCTGATATGGCAGAGGCAATTCTAGAAGGTCGACAACACCGGGCTAATGTCGATTTGACTTATCACGTACTGGAAATTATGCATGGATTCCATATCGCATCCGAACAGGGTAAACATTATCATTTAACTAGTGAGGTAAAGCGTCCACAACTGTTAGATATAACAAAGAAATTTTAAAAAAGTCTTAATTATTTAACTAGTCATGAAAAAGAGATGGTATGATGTTGGAGTTATGGATGTTACGGAATCTAATTTAAGGAACTTGAAAGCTCAACTTATTTAAGAGTGGGAGCGTTCCCAAAGAAGGATGTTTTAAATGGATACAAGCAGATTTGATTTTTCGGAAAAAAGTACTGTAAGCGTCCAAAATAAAGAGTTACCAATTTTATATGATGTGGATGCAGTAATTGTTGGAGGTTCTTTTGCTGGTGTCTCGGCAGCAAGAGAACTTGCTAAAAGGGGCAAAACTGTTGCTGTAATCGAATCGAGAACATATTTGGGGCGAGAGGTCACGGCAAATCTTCGTCCTTGGTTGGAGAGTTCAACAGATTCAACATCCATTTCATTTACTGAAGTTGTCAAAGAGGTTTCAAGGCGCGGTGTGGAAAGAGATGGTGAAACAGCTCTTTATATGGACCATGTCAAGACATCCTTAGAAGACCTGTTATTAGAAAGAAATGTCAAGCTTCTATATGCAAGTTACCCATCAGAATTGAACACCGATGATAGCGGAAAAAAGTTGCTTGTCATCGGAAATAAATCTGGTAGGCAGGTCATTAAAGCAGATATAGTTATTGATGCAACAGAGTCTTCAAGTGTTTTACGTTTAACAGGTGAACGATTTGAAACGAAAAAACAAATGACGCGCAGTTTTCTAAAAACGATCGAAATGTATCGATCAGAAGAAATCTCGGATCGATACATAAAAGTACCAGAGGAAATAGGGATCGATGACGATACTGTTTATGTTCACCGAGGCTATTTAGAGAAAGGGCACGTAGTATTGGAATTTAAACTTACGATGGAAACAAAGGAAAAGAAATCAACCATCGGCCAGGAAATGAATTTCGAAGTAGAGTCTAGACATACAATGATGAAATTGGCGGAGTACTTTATTCAACATCACCCTGCATTTCAACATGCTTATTTAGCAGCTTCTTCCTATGAATTACAAGCCTTAGACTTTCCTCGTTTGAGTGGGAAGTCGATAGATGGAGGAAATGGTTCAAAGGATCAAGCGAGAGTAGAGGACTTTGTCGGTTCAGATTATCGTGTTTGGTGTTTAAATGAATCTGCTCGAATTTCGAAAGCCAGTCAACTGTTCTCTAATCCTGTAACATCCAGTGAGCTGGGTGAACACGTAGCTGAACTATTAATTGAAAAGTGGGATGAACTAGTAAATTTATCTAATGAAGTGCCTAAAATTGATACCCTGCAGGAAACAGTACGAAGTGATTCAGTTTACCAGGTTGCTGAGTTAGATCAACCTCAAGAAGGTAAAGCCTACAAAAGGCAATTTGTACCTGGACATGATATTCCGATCCTCCATCACGCGGATGTGCTGGTAATTGGTGGTGGTACAAGCGGCGCAACTGCCTCCATTACATCAGCCAACGAGGGAATGGATACCATATTATTAGAAATGAATCCGGGTCTGGGTGGTACGGCAACTTTAGGAGCCGTTGATAGTTATTGGTTTGGTCGTAGGGTAGGGTTTAATGAACGTGTAACAGAAAAGGTTAATGAGGTGCAAAAACGTATTAACCACTATAGTCCGAAGTGGAATGTGGAAGCAAAGATGTATGCGCTGTTAAATGAAGCTGAATCAGCAGGTGTGAACACGTATTTCTACACAATGACTATTGGAACAATAATGGAAGGTAATCGAGTCAGAGGTGTCATTGTAGCATCTAAATTTGGAATGTTTGCAGTTCTAGCTGAAACGGTCATTGATGCAACTGGTGATGGAGATATAGCCGCATTTGCTGGTGCTGATTATCTCTATGGGTCAGAACGAGATCATATTGTTATGTGGTATTCACTAGCACAATTTGCAAAGCCAGGTCGTTCACAGAACAATTTTACAAGCATGGTTCATATTTCTAATGTGGAGGACTATACAAGGGCCATTTTGGATGGCCGCAGACGTAAGCGTAAACGGGATGTTCATGATCACGGGATATATGTTGCTTCCAGAGAAACACGTCACATTTTAGGTGAAGAAGTGATGACCCTGACGGATCAGTTAAAGTATCGTCAATGGGATGATGTGATTAACATTCACTTTAGTAATCATGATATGAAAGGTAAAAATGGTGCTGACTGGATGCATTTAGGGCTTATACCACCGAATTTAGAGATTGAGATACCGTATCGAATTCTGCTGCCAAAAGAACTTGAAGGAATACTGATAGCTGGAAAAGCTGTTTCAGCAACCCATGACGCATTCGCTGCTATTCGGATGCAATCAGACTTAGAGAATTTAGGTGGTGTGGTTGCACTTGCAGCCGCCCAATCCGTCCGTAACCGTCAACTCCCAAGGGATATTGATGTAAAGCAGTTACAAAAACGCGTAATAGCAGAAGGACTACTTCCAGAGAATGTACTTACTAGAACGCTAAACAACAAGGAGTATCGTGATGAAGAACTGGAATCACTAGTTGACTCTTTATCAGGTGAGCAGCCGCTGTACATGTATGCGGATATGGAAATGGATGAAGTGTTCACTGACAGAATTCCTATCGTTGAGATTTGTACTGTGGGACCAAAAGTCATTCCTTTTCTGGAAAAGGCTTTAGATCATTCAATAGAAAAAGGAGCCATGAATAGGCAAATCGTTCTCGCACAAGCATTGGCAATGTACGAATCATCCTATGGAGTTCCTGTATTAGTAAGAGAAATTGAAAAACAATTAGGTGATTATGGGTTACCGATAAGGGATAATGCTATCCGACATACCCAGTTGCCACCAGATCAGGGGGCGATGCCAGATGTCGTGTACTTGATCTATACTTTAGGAATGACGAGAGATAAAAAAAGTATTCCAATTTGGAGAAAAATTGCTTCGAGGATAGACCCTTCAGAAGAAAACCTAAAGGATATGCTTAAAGGAACTTTTTATTATGTTGATGCTGTTTGTTATGGAATCGAACGTTTAGCAGATCCTGATTGTATCCCAATATTAGAAAGTTTTTACACGCACGGTTATCTGAGCGATCAAACCCGTACTACAGGGGTAGAGCCTGATTACTTTCAAGAAAGGCAAGCAATGCTCGATCTAAGCATTGCCCGTGCACTCGCAAGCTGTGCGGGTGAACAAGGTTATACTATTCTGGTTAACTACCTCGATGATTCCCGTTCCTTATTAGCTGAACACGCGCATGCTGAGCTGAAACGTATCACAAAAAGGAACTTTAAGAAAAATCAAAAGGACTGGCTTGCTTACCTGGAAAATTTACAAGACGGGCTTAAGCCACAGCCTGTCACAATTAAATTAGATATGTAAACTACTATTTTTTTCAACAAGGAGGAAGAACAATGAAAGAAAAGACGTTACACATGATAGGTAATGCCCACTTAGACCCGGTATGGCTATGGCAATGGCAAGAAGGTTTTCAAGAGACGAAAGCAACCTTTCGCTCTGCATTAGATCGTTTAAATGAATATGATGATTTTGTATTTACCTCCAGTTCAGCTGTGATGTATGAATGGGTGGAGAAAAATGCCCCTGAGATGTTTGAAGAAATAAAAGAGCGAATACAAGAAGGAAGATGGATTATTTGTGGTGGTTGGTGGTTACAACCAGATTGTAACATCCCGAGTGGGGAATCTTTTGTTAGACAAGGTTTATACGGGCAGCACTATTTTAAAGAAAAATTTGGAGTTACTGCATCTGTTGGGTATAACGTGGATAGTTTTGGTCATGCAGGAATGCTACCACAAATCCTACAGAAGAGTGGCATGGACCACTATGTATTTATGCGTCCAGGGCCACATGAGAAAGGATTACCAGGTCGTTTATTCTGGTGGGAATCTGATGATGGGTCTCGCGTGATGACTTTCCAAGTCCCGTTTGAATATACCACGTGGGGACAGGATTTAGAACAGCACGTTAATAGGTGTGCCAAAGAGTTGAAGGAACCTGTTAACGAGTTGATGAGCTTTTATGGTGTTGGAAATCATGGAGGTGGACCAACGAAGGAAAATATTGAAAGTATTAAACGGTTAAATGAGCAAGAAGATATGCCCAATTTAGTTCTTAGCTCACCAAATCAGTTTTTCGAAGAAGTAAAAAAACAAGGTGTGTCTCTTCCAACTGTTCACCATGACTTACAAAACCATGCTAAAGGCTGTTATTCTGCACATTCGGGTATAAAGAAATGGAATAGAGAAGCAGAGAATTTATTAGCAAAAGCAGAGAAATTGTCTGTTATCGCAAATGCGACTACCGGCCAACCCTATCCAACCAACTATAAACAAGCATGGAAAAATGTCATGTTCAATCAATTCCATGATATTTTGGCAGGAACAAGTATAGAGGAAGCGTATGAAGATGCCAGAAATATGCATGGAGAAGCAATGTCTATTGCAGATCAAGGGCTTAACTATGCAGTACAGTCTCTAGCATGGAATATTAATATTGAACAAGATGAAGAGATGCTGCCAATTGTTGTTTTCAACCCACATGCCTGGGAGGTTGAGACAAATGTTGAGGTGGAGTTTAAACGATTAAAAGAAGACCAACTATTAACTGATGAAGTGGGACAAGAAGTTCCTGTACAAGTTGTTCAATCCCACGCCACAGCTAATGGCCGAAATCGTTTAAGCTTTATTGCTAAAATTCCTGCCATGGGTTATCGGGTCTATAAAATGGTTTCTAATTCAAAGCCTAAACAATTCGAGACAATTAAAGCCAATGATTATGTACTAGAAAATAGCCGATACAGACTACAATTTGATCCGAAAAGTGGATTTATCAGCAGTCTTTACGATAAACAAAAGCAATATGAAGTGTTTACTGGTGAAGCAGCAAAACCAGTGGTAATTAACGATACGAGTGATACCTGGTCACATGATGTCGTTCGTTATGACGATGTAGCTGGAGAGTTCCAGGCTAAAAGTATTAAGCGGGTTGAACATGGTCCAGTTAAGTCCATAATCCGTGTTGTGAGTGAATATGGTTCATCGACACTAATTCAGGAATTTGCGATGTACAAGGATTTAGATTATATCGATGTAAATGTAACGGTTGATTGGAGAGAGAAGTTTAAAGTACTGAAATTAAAATACCCTGTTAATGTTGTGCATCGGAAGGCAACGTATGAAATACCTTATGGTCATATCATTCGTGAAGCAAATGGTGAAGAACAAGTTGGACAAAGCTGGATTGATGTTTCTGGAACAGTTAAAGAAACAGGTGGCCGCTATGGTCTTAGTATCACTAATGATGCAAAATACAGCTACGATGTGGAAGGAAATGAATTAAGTCTAACGGTTTTAAGAAGTCCAATATATGCACATCACGATCCACTGGTTCCAGATCCAGACGGACATTATTCCTTTATTGATCAAGGAATCCAAAATTTCCGCTATACCCTGTTACCACATGAAGATAGTTGGGAAGAAGCTCAAACAGTAAAGCATGCCGCGGAATTAAACCAGCGTCCGGTGGCTTTAATTGAAACGTATCATGAGGGAACATTACCACAAAAGGATTCGTATGTTTCGATTGAGCAAGATAATGTGATTGTTAGTGCAATGAAACAGGCAGAGGACAATGATGATATTATCATCCGCTGCTATGAAACGAATAAAGTTGGCACGGAGGCAACCATACATTTGCCAAGGTGGGATCGTTTGATAACTGCTAGTTTTGGACCTTGTGAAATTAAAACGTTCAGAATTCCAAAGGATACATCAAAACCAGTTACTGAAACAAATCTACTCGAATGGGAAGAATAGATTTCTTATTCATACGCTTGGAGCCAGTAGCTTATACAATCGGCTCCAAGCAACGTGTTAAAAAAAGTTTAATAGAACCATCTGAAGGAATTTATAGATAGGGAGGAAAACAACCATGGCAATCATTACATTTCCAAAGGATTTTCGGTTCGGCGCGTCAACTGCATCCTACCAAATTGAGGGCGCCTATGATGAAGATGGACGAGGAATGTCGATTTGGGATACCTTTAGCAGGACACCAGGTAACGTATTAAATGGTGACAATGGGGATGTTGCTTGTGACAGCTACCATCGTATGGATGAGGATATCCAATTGTTAAAGGAGTTGGGTGTTAATACATATCGTTTTTCGATTGCATGGCCTAGGATTTTTCCTAATGGTACTGGGGAAGTAAATCAGCATGGCGTTAATCATTATCACCAATTCATTGATCAGCTAGTTGAGAATGGAATTGAACCGATTGTAACTATCTATCATTGGGATTTACCACAGGCATTGCAAGATCAAGGCGGCTGGAAAAATCGCGAGACAATTGAGGCCTTTGCTGATTACGCAGAGTTACTTTATAAGGAATATGGAGACAAGGTCAAACAATGGCTTACCATTAATGAACCATGGTGTGTAGCCTTCCTTGGACATTATTCAGGTGAACAAGCTCCTGGTGAAAAAGATTTACAAGCAGCAATTAACGTAGCGCATCACTTGTTAATCGCACATGGAAAAGCAGTCCAACGATTTAGAGGGAACGGTTGCAAAGGACAGATTGGTTTTGCACCAAATGTCAGCTGGTATGAACCTTTTACCAATAAGCAAGAGGATGTTGATGCATGCCAACGGTCATCCAGTTGGTTTATGGAATGGTTTTTCGATCCAGTATTTAAAGGGAAATATCCAGAGCTTCTCTCTAATTGGTTTGCTGAGAAAGGTGTACAAGTTAATGTCTTAGAAGGAGACATGGACATTATTTCTGAGCCGATTGACGTTCTCGGTATTAACTACTATACAGGTACTGTCGCTCGGTATAAAGAAAACCAAGGTTTATTCGATTGTGAACATGTTGATCTTGACTATGATCGTACAGATCTTGGATTTAAGATATTTCCAGAAGGATTTTACCAAGTGCTAATGGATATTAAAAAGAAATATGGGGATATACCAATTATTATTACAGAGAACGGTGCATGTTACAATGACGAGCCGGTAGAGGGGAGAGTCCGTGACGATAAACGTATCCGTTACTATCGCCAACATTTAACAGAATTAAATCGTGCGATAAATAGCGACGTAAATGTTATAGCTTACTGTACATGGTCCCTCCTTGATAATTTTGAATGGGCTTTTGGATACAGCCAACGTTTTGGGTTAGTGCATGTCAATTATAATAACTTGGAAAGAACGAAAAAAGACAGCTACTACTGGTATGGCAAACTGGCTAAAAATAATTGGTTTGAGCTTTGAAACAGCAAAGGATTATAAATGGCTATAAAGAATAACAACATCAAACGTCTATCATAAAGACAATATAGGCTTTCTGATAGGCGTAGTTGTTGTTATTGTGTAATAAATTATAGAGTCAAAAAACCACGTAACATTACTCACTTTATTCCAGATCAGATGTAGCTTGTTGTGGTTTATTTAGTTTAACACACAAAAACCGTTATATTAATGACGGATTTTGTGAGAAAGGTATTGCCTAAATAGATTGAATGGGTTAAAATACAAGTGTAGTTTAAAGTTTGGGAATATTTATATTATTTAATAGGAAAGAAAGATTGTTTAAAAAAGGAACTGAATACTTAGATTAAATTCTCCCAGAAAGAGTTTAGAATTAAAATGGGAACGGTTTCATTTTGGAACATAGAAAGCGCTTTCTTAAAATTTGGAGGGGCTGGAGAAAAAATGGAGAATCCGACAATTAAAGACGTTGCAAAAGTTGCAAATACTTCTAAAAGCACAGTTTCACGCTTTTTAAATGGTCATAAAGTAAAAAAGGTGACGGAAGATGCTCTGAAGTTGGCAATACAAGAACTTAAATTCTATCCTAATGTCAACGCAAGAAGGTTGGTAAAAAAACATACCAAAGTAATAGGTATTGTAGTTGATGACATAGCAAACAACTTTTATGCTGATATTTTTAGAGGGATAGAGAAGGTTGCTAACGTGCATGGTTATCAATGTACTTATTATAGTAGAACGTCAAATTACCAAGGGGAATACGGTTTTATGAACCTGGCTCAGGAGAGACAGGTAGATGGACTTATATTAATTAGTTTTTTAAAACGTACCGACCGACTTTTAGACGAGGTCCAAAAACTGACCACCCCTGTAGCAATAATCGGAGATATGAATCAAAGTGATAGTGTCTTTTCAGTAGATGTCGATAACGAACATGGGATAAGGGAAGTGGTGCAATACTTAAGTCGAATAGGTCATGAGAAAATTGCCTATATTACGGGACCAGAGGAATTCTCAGCAACATTTTGGCGCAGAAAAGGATATGAAGGTGCTATGGCGGACTTAGGACTAGAACAAAACCCGTCGTGGGTTGTTCCCTCTGATTGGTCCGAGGCAGGTGGACATAAAGCGATGAAGGAACTGTTTAACATAAGTGAGATCACTGCCGTCATTGCTTCCAATGATGAAACGGCAATTGGTGCACTTCTTTGTGCGAGTGAGTTGGGTTATAACGTTCCAAGAGATATTTCAATTGTCGGATTTGATGACATTCCTGTCTCGAGGTGGGTGTATCCACCTCTAACTACAGTAAAACAACCTCTTTTTCAAATGGGGGAAAAGGCTTCAAATCGTTTAATTGAAAAGTTAAGTGGAGAAAAGGAAAGCTTCTCAAACCGACTACTTATAGTACCTGATCTTATTATTCGTCAATCATGTAAAAATCTATGATTTTGAAGGAGGATTACCGTTTATGTTTAGAAATAAAATAGATAAAAATCCACATGGATACTATTTTATTGCCCCGTTTTTTATTACCTTTATCGTTTTTGGACTCGGCCCAATACTCTACTCACTTTATTTGAGTTTTACGAACTGGGCCGGATTCAATGAACCAGTTTTTATTGGATTAGCTAACTATGAACGATTGATACATGATGCTCTTTTTTATAAATCAATCTGGAATACCATGATTATTTGGATATTTTCAATTGTTCCCCAGCTGACTATCGCTCTAACACTTGCCCTTGTGTTACACGAAAAGTTCATCAGGGGTAGACACTTGTTTCATGCGATCTTTTATTTTCCAAATATCATAACACCAATCACATTAGGTGTTATGTTTGCACTAATGTTTGATTGGCAGATAGGAAGTATTAATCAATTTCTGCTCGCAATTGGGCTAATAGAAAATCCGATTTACTGGATGAATGACCCATGGATAGCACGAGCCATCGTTGCTCTTACGATAATGTTTCAAAATTTTGGGTTTAATATGCTGGTGATCCTGGCAGGATTGCAGGCAATACCTAAGGATTTATATGAGGCTGCAGAAATTGATGGTGCCTCAAGGGTTCAAATGGCAATTAAAGTTACAATTCCACTAATTAGACCGGTACTTGTATTTACGCTAATTACTTCGGTTATTGGTGGACTACAAATATTTGATGCGCCCTTAATGTTAGGTAATGGACCAGATAATTCAACTGTTACGATGATTATGAACCTGTATCAAGCAGCGTTTGTCAGATATGACTACGGTTATGGTGCCACAATCGCTTATGGTGTATTTGTTGTCATCGCCATTGCAACTATTCTGACGTTTATGATTCCAGGAGTTAGAAAGAAAAAGGAGGCGTAGTAAATTGAAGCAATCAATAGAAATAAAATCGTCCTCTGAAATAACTGAAAAAAAGCTAAAAGCAAATCGACGTAAGAGCTTAATTATTAAAACCTTAATTTGGATCATGCTTGTTATTTCGGCGTTTATTTGCTTGATTCCATTTTATAGTATGATCATCACGTCTACACATCCAAACTCTGAGATTGCCAGAAATTTATTATTACTTCCTGGGGATCGATTTATAGAAAACTACAATCGTTTAATTGATGTTGTTCCAATTTGGAGGGGTTTTCTAAACAGTTTATTTATTACTGTGATTTCAACCATATTGGGATTATACTTTTCCGCTATGAGCGGTTATGGCTTTTCGAAGTATAAATTTAAGGGAAATTCATTTTTATTTGCTTGCGTACTAGGTACGATGATGGTCCCAGGTCAATTAGGGATAATTGGTTTCTTCAGATTAATGAATGAAATCGGTTTAATAAATACCTATTGGCCGCTTATATTACCGTCCATTAGTAATGCTTTCGCACTATTTTTCTTTAAACAAGTTGCAGATAATTCCGTTCCAAAGGAAATGCTTGAAGCAGCACGAATTGACGGAAGTAAAGAAATAACTATTTTTCATCGTATAGGATTGCCCCTTATGGGACCATCTTTAGCAACCTTGGGAATTTTTCTCTTTATTGGGAAGTGGAATGAGTTCTTGCAACCTTTGATTATATTGTTTGACAATGAACTTCAGACACTCCCAGTTATGATTGCTAGCGTAAGAAGTCAATTCAATGTTGATTACGGTGCTCAGTATGTAGGAATTGTTATTTCTATTATTCCGATTATTATTGTCTTCGCTATCTTTTCTAAACAAATTATTGGAAATGTTATGGCGGGTGCTGTTAAGGAATAAAAGTTCAGCACTATAATAAACAATTTAAACTTGAGGAGGTGGTGGGGGTACTATTACATTTGCATGATGTTTTGAACTTTACAAAACAAAAACTTAAGGGGGAACCATTATGAAACGGTTAAATCTGTTTAGTTTGTTATTGGTATTAACTTTGTCGTTTGGTTTACTGGCAGCCTGTTCGGATACTGAGGAAGCGGCAAATGACAGTGAAAGCGAAAACGAAAATTCTGAACCGAAGTCTCCGGAAGACTTTGAAGGTGATTTAGAAATTTGGACATTCTTTGGTGATGTTGAAAAAATGGGAGCAAAGTTCGAAGAGAAATATCCTAATGTAAATGTAAAGGTAAGTGTGTACCCAGGAGACCAGTATCAAACAAAACTAATTAATTCGATTAATTCAAAGACTGATGTACCTGATATTTTTGACCTTGAAAGAGGGTATATGGGGAAATTTATTAATCAACCATTTGTAGCTAATTTGTCTGAGATGGGTGCTGAGAAACTGGTAGAGAATTATGTTCCATATGTTAAAGAACTTGGGGTGGCCCAAGATGGAACTATTCGTGCAATTTCTGACCACTCTTCACCTGGTGCATTTTGGTATCACAGAGATCTAGCTAAAAAATATCTTGGTACAGATGATCCAGAAAAGGTATCTGAAATGGTGGGCACATGGGATAAAATTATTGATTTAGGTAAAAAAGTACAAAAAGACAGCAATGGTGACGTGCATCTAATCCCTCACTTTGGTGATGTGTATAATACGGAAGTGTCGAATCAGGAAATGTGGGTACAGGATAGCCAGTTGGTTATTGATCCTGCATGGGAAGACATTTTTGATAAGATGAAAAGAATTAGAGAAGAAGGTGTCGGTGCGAAACTCGGTTACTTCTCAGGTGGTTGGGGTGACGCACTTAACGAAGGCGGCGTAATTATGTTTGCAAATCCTGCTTGGGCAAGCTTCATGATTGATAATGAAAATGGTGCAGCAGCAGGAAAATATGGTCTTGCGAAAACACCTAGTGGGTATTATCAAGGTGGAACATACCGTGCTATTTATGAGGGTTCAGACAAAAAAGATTTAGCATATGAATTTATTAAATTCATTGCAAGTGAGGAATGGCAACAATACAACCTTGAGGAAACCGGTAATATGCCAGCGTTATTACCGATTTATGAGGAAAATATGGATACGTTTACACATGAGCTCTTTGGAGATCAAAAAATATTGAAAACGTATTATGACCTAGTTAAGAGTATTCCAGCAAAGAAAGCAACAACCAACAATCTAGCTATCTCACAATTGTGGTATGATGCAACAGCCGAGGCTATAGATAGCGATGAAGATTATGACAAAGCATTGAGTGATTTTAAAGCTTCTGTTAAAAATGGGTACCCAGAAATTGAAGTTGAATAGTATTTGAACCCTAAGACGGCTGCTAATTTAGCAGCCGTCTATTGCTAAAGGAGAATGGACATTGAATGCGATTGCTAAGCACATAAACAACTTACGGATTATCGATGGACACGAGCACTTAATCCCCCAAAAAGAAAGAAGCAAAATGAATAGTGATTTCTTTGACCTTTTACATTATTTAAGCTCAGACTTAATTGCAGCAGGTATGGACGCTTCTTTTTTTGACAAACACACGAATAAAATGTCTGATTTGGAAAAGGCAAAGGTTTTCCTCAACTACTGGGGTAAAGTCAGAAACACAACGTATGCTCAAATGCTAAGGTGGGCTGTTGAGGATTTGTATGGTATGGATGACTGGTCTGTTGAGGGAGTCTGCGCATTGAGTGAACGCGTGAAAAAGGCATCACAAGACACTGACCTGTACCGGAAAATATTAAAAGAAAAAGCGAAAATTGACATGGCTTTCACGCTAATCTTTACTACCAAGGTAGATTTTGAATTCTTTAGACCTGTGATGTGGATGGACCATATGATTAAGGTGCGGACATTGAAAGATGTTGAGGCTATTGAGACAGAAGCTGGATCGGATATTTATGATTTTGAAGACTATCTCCATGCAGTTGATACAATCATTAAACGGTATGTAGACGAAGGGATGGTTGCGACAAAGATTGGTGTGGCTTACTGGCGTACATTGCATGTTGAAAAGCCAACTGCCCATGATGCCGCCAAGGTATTCAATAAAATAAAGAAGAATCATCTTGGGGAATCGGTACCTCAGGAAGAGGCAAAAGCTTTTCAAGATTTCATCATTCACCGGGTTATTCAACGTTCCATTGAATTTGAAGTCCCTATTCAAATTCATACGGGACACCAGGAACCGAGCGTATCCTCTAATGGGAATTTGGTAACCAATTCTAAAGTTACTGATCTTGTTCAACTTTTACTAGAGTATAAGAAAGCCAAATTTGTTCTTTTACACGGTGGTTATCCTTTTTACAATGAGTATTTATCTGTTGTTAAGAACTTTCCAAATGCATACGCTGATTTGACTTGGTGCTACATTCTTTCTCCAACAGCAACTAAGCAATTGCTAACACAGATGATTGAAATGGTCCCCCAATCGAAAATTCTTGGGTTCGGAGGAGACTATAGTCAAGTAGAAGGAACATATGCACATGCTAAGCTGGCGAGAAAAGTACTAACTGAGGTTTTAACAGCTAAAGTTGAAAATGGTGATATGACCGAGTATGATGCATGTGATTTTGCTAATCACGTATTAAGAAATAACTTATTAGAGTTGTATAAAATAGATTTAAAACCGGCTTCCCTAGTTAAGGAGGATTTGTATGTTTAATATTCAAAAGGACGACGTACTATTGCAACTTTTTCATGATGAAAATAAGGTTTTAAGTGATGTTAACTTCGAACTACACCTAGACCAAATTGGTAAGGTCAGCTTGGATTATGCTGAGGTGAAAACGAATCAAAAGTCGGGCCATTTAGGGAACTATAAGCGGTATGAATATGTCTATAAAAAGGATGACTTGATAGAATTCTCCTTTATTCTGCATTGCTATGAACAGTTCATCCATGCTTATACCGATGTTGTCATTCATAGTAAAAGGCTCTTTGGCAAGAACGACTATTTATCTTCTGAAAATGGTGTAGTAATGAAGGTGAAAGATCTAGAGGGAATTGAGGGACTATCTGCCTCCTACCGTCACAAGGATTGGTGGACCCGGCCTCATTTCAATAAGGATGTGTCATCACTTCTTCCAAGGACTCAATCATTATTGTGGAATGCGCATGATTCCTATTATTCTTTATTGCCTGTTGTTGGGTCAGTTTTCAAATCTGAAATAGAAGGAAGTGACCAAGGATTTAATCTAACTGTTTCTTCCTATGACAGTGGACGGAATCAATGTCAAACACCTGTTTTTGTATTAGGTAAAGGGGAAAATCCGTTCAATTTGGCTAAAGAAACATCAAAGCGCGTGCTTGAAATAAGTGGGAATACTAGATTAATAGATGATAAGCGTTATCCAGAGCGGCTGGATTATTTAGGCTGGTGCAGTTGGGATGCCTTTTATCACAACGTCAATGAAGAAGGTATTTTGAAAAAGGTAACGGAATTTAAAGAGAAACAAATCCCGGTTAAATGGATTATGATTGATGATGGTTGGTCACAAATATCCAAAGAATGTTTAAGTGATTTCAAACCAGATCCTGACAAGTTTCCTAATGGTTTTAAATTTTTAATTAACCAATTAAAAACCAATTATGGAATAGATTCAGTAGGGGTGTGGCATACATTAGCAGGTTATTGGGGTGGAATTGATCCTGAAAGTTCCTTAGCTGATGAAATGGCCTCACACCTATTAGAGACCAACAGTCGAAAGTTAATACCCTATCCTAATAAAGGAAAAAGCTATGGATTTTGGGATGCATGGCATACTTATTTACAACAACAAGGAATTGATTTTGTAAAAGTCGATGGTCAAAGTGCTGTAAATAACTTTATGACAGGTCAGCAGTCGATTGGCGAATCCTCGGTTGAAACTCATAAAGCATTAGAAGGATCTGTAGGAATTCATTTTGACCAATGTGTCATCAATTGTATGGGAATGGCTTCTGAAAATATGTGGAACCGTCCGATTTCTGCTGTATCAAGAAGTAGTGATGACTTTGTCCCAGATGACGAAAATGGTTTCGCCGAACATGCCTTACAAAATGTGTACAACTCCTTCTACCATGGGGAAATCTATTGGGGTGACTGGGATATGTTCTGGACAAAGCATAAAGATGCCAAACGTCACGCTTTGTTAAGAGCGCTTAGTGGTGGGCCAATCTATACGAGTGATCGTGTTGATCAGACGGACGCTGAGGTATTATGGCCTCTAGTTTGTAAGGATGGCCGTATCTTACGGTGCGATCAGCCAGGTAAACCAACTTTAGATACGTTGATGGTAAATCCAATAGAAGAAAAGAAGCCGTTGAAGGTGTGGAATACTAGTAACGGAACAGGTCTGTTAGGTGTTTTTAATGTTTCAGAGGGACAAGTGGATGGGAATGTATCCCCTGCTAACATCGAGGGATTTCATGCGAATGAATACCTTGTCTATGACTACTTTAACCAAACAGTTGAAGTACTTAGACAAAATGAGACGAAAAAAGTTTCTTTAGCAAAAGATGAATTTACTTTCTATCTGATTATACCAAAAGATCATTCGGTGAAGCCTTTAGGACTAGTAGACAAATATGTTTCACCAGCCACATTTACGGAACGCTATGCTTTAAGCGAGACGGTTGTTGTTCATTTGAAAGAGGGAGGAACTTTTGGTTTCTTTGCTGAATCTGAACCACAGCAAGTTAGGGTAAATGGACAAAAAGTTACTGTGAATAGGTTGAACAAAGATGAGCCTATCTATCTCGTAGATTGTTCCCTGTATGATAATAACGAATCTATTACAATAGAAATTAAAGGCTAGGTCGATATTCGTAGAACAACCAATGTGAATGAGGAGTGTTAATAATGAAAGTTTCGTGTCATTTAATAACGTGGGGTGAAGAATTGCTGAAAGGGTTTGAAGAAGCATCAAAATTGGGTTATCACGCATGTGAAACATTTACACATTTGGCATTGCATTACGAAGACAATCTAGAGGAGTTCAAATCATTGCTAGATCAATATGGTTTTCAACTTTCTGCCTTGTATGGTGGCGGTAATTTTACAGATGAAACAAAAAGACAATACATAATCGATCGCAATGAGAAAGTGGCAACATTTTTAGCCGCAAATGGAAGTGATCGAATTATTTTTGGTCCTGGTGGCCCTAGAAGAGAAGGGGGAACCACCAAGAAGGAATTGGAAATTGCTGCTGAAACGATAAATAAAGCAGCAAAAAGGTGTTATGACTTAGGCGTAAAAGCTTGTCTTCATCCTCATGTTAATACGGAAATTGAAAATGAATCTGAACTAGATACAATTATGGAATTAACAGATCCAAACTATGTATTCTTCTGCCCAGATACGGCCCATTTGAAAAAAGCAGGCATGAATCCATTGGAAGTGATAAATCGTTATCGTGACCGAATTGAGTATGTTCACTTAAAAGATATTTCACCAGAAGAAGCAGATGCTGATACATTTCCAATATTGTCGGGCAATGAGGCAATGCCAATTTTTTGTGAGTTAGGACTGGGTACCTTGTCAACAGAATTGGAATCAATTATCGATTACTTAAGAGACACTCACTATGAGGGTTGGGTAACTGTTGAAATTGATAAAACAACTAGTACCCCTTATAACAGCTTAAAAGTTTGTCGGGATTTTGTTCAAGACAGACTAGAATTACCCCTATAAACTTTTATTTTAATAAGCATCAAAGAAAAGGGAGTGGCTAAATTGGCTCAAGGATGGAAAAGTGGTTTTGTTCGTTTTACTGAATGGTTCACTCGTTTAGCATACATTAACCTTTTATGGATAGGTTTTACATTAGTTGGGCTTATCCTTTTCGGTTTTATGCCATCTAGCGTTGCGATGTTCGCTGTATTAAGGAAATGGATGAAAGGCGATCTTGATTCCTCTGTTTTTAAAACCTTTTGGTACTTTTATCGGAAGGAATTTGTAAAATCAAATATTTCGGGGATTGTTATGATCGTTATCGGTTATGTCCTTTATTTAGATATTTTTGTTTTGAATTTGAAAGAATCTCTACCAATGGAACTAATTCAGTTACTACTCTACATTTTTGCGATTTTGTATTTAATGGTGATGGTCTTTTTCTTCCCTGTATACGTTCACTTTGAATTGAAGTGGCATCAGTATATTAAAATGGGAGCATTAATGTCCTTTGCTGCACCTTTCAAAGCAATCTTGATGCTACTTATAGGTTACGGCGTTTTCTTTCTCATGGCTAAAATGCCAATTGTTATGCTTTTCTTTTTAGGAAGTTTGGTTAGTTATTTGTTGTTAATGATTTCTCTA
This sequence comes from Virgibacillus carmonensis, assembly GCF_057836705.1. Lineage (NCBI taxonomy): Bacteria > Bacillati > Bacillota > Bacilli > Caryophanales > Bacillaceae > Virgibacillus > Virgibacillus carmonensis. The sequence continues at coordinate 164,525 of NZ_JBYQFJ010000001.1, forward strand.
CCAACTTTTAACAAGTTGGAGAACAAGGACGCGGGGATCAGTAATTAAGGTCTAAACACCTTGAATGATCTTCACCAAGATTAACATTTATTCCAGAACGAAAGGTGATTAAAAATGACACAACAACCTAACATTGTTATGGTCATGGCTGATCAGATGGCTTTTAACGTTATAAGTGCCTTAGGGCATCCCGCAGTTAAAACCCCTAATATAGACCAACTTGTTCATAATGGAGTAACATTTGAAAACGCATATTGTAATTCACCGATTTGCGCACCATCCAGAGCCTCTTTTGTAGCAGGTAAATTTATCAGTAATATTGGGGTATATGACAATGGTTCGGAGCTCTCAGCGGATACCCCGACATTTTTACACCATTTGAGACGTGCTGGATATGAGACTGTTTTGTCAGGAAAGATGCATTTCGTTGGTCCTGATCAACTACATGGTTTTGAAAACCGAGTAACAAAGGACATTCATACAGCTGCATTTGACCTTACCCCGGATTGGACGAAAGGAATATATCACAACCATGGTACGGGAGTAAAGAGGTTGAAGAACCCAGGGATAATGGAGCTTAATAATAATTTAGATTATGACGAAAAAGTTTTACACCGCACACTGGAGCAAATTCGTGCCTTTAAACGGAAAAAGGAAGGAGAGAAAAGACCATTCTTTTTGTGCTCATCCTTTTTCCATCCCCATGATCCTTTTCATATTACGGAAGAATATTGGAATATGTATGAGGATACTGTTATCCCAATGCCTGATGTTCCTGCCGAAAACTTGGATAAGATGCATCCCATTAACCAATGGATTCAAACACATCATGAGATAGATATTCATGAGTTATCGGAGGACGAGATAAGAAAAAATCGACGTGCGTACTATGGCATGGTTACCTATTTTGATCACAAGGTAGGACAAATTATGGATGAACTGGATCGATTGGATATGAGAGAGAACACCATCATTGTCGTAACTAGTGACCACGGAGAAATGCTTGGGGAACATGGAATGTGGTTTAAGCGAACGTTTTATGATCCCGCTACTAAAATCCCATTAATTATTGCTTATCCAGAACGTTTTCCTACAGGGAAAAAAGTCAGTAAAGTGGTATCGCTTATAGACTTGGCTGCTACGTTTATGACACTGGCAAAAGTCCCTGACTATACCACTTGGATTGATGAAATGGATGGAGATAGTTTGGAACATTTATTAAAAGGTGATGAGAAAAATTGGAAAGATGAAGTGATTTGTGAATACTACGGAGAAGGTCCAATTCAACCAATGATCATGTTACGATCTGAAAACTATAAATTTATCTACGTACATGATCAAAAGTCACTGTTATTTAATTTAGAAAGGGATCCTCACGAAATAAATAATCTCGCCGAATCAAAAGAACATAAACCTATTTTAACACAGTTTGAAAAGAGAATTACTTCTCAGTTTGACATGGTACAAATTAAAAAGGATATTATTCAAAGTCAACAAGAAAGAATAGTAGTTGCAGACTCTTTAAAAACAGGAAAAAAGAGTAGTTGGGATTATAAACCAGATTCAATGATCTGATATAAATTACAAGTTTCGTGGAGGGAAATTATCGTGAATATACATTTTAAAGGTGTGTCATCTGAATTAGATAATGGGTTGGCAATTATATGTAAGGAGCTTGGTATAACACAAAGTGATCATGGATTCCCCGTCCTAATCCAGAAAGGAAAGGGATCAATTAAAGTGAGTTGTACGAACGAAGGCGGTACGATTAGCTATGAAAAAAGAATTCACTTTTTTCGTGCACTCGGTTTATTCGTTGAGAATATTGAAAGGCATAAGGAATTTCAAATTGTGGAAGAACCCCAATTCGACATGAACGGAATTATGATCGATGCTTCAAGAAATGGTGTCATGACTGTTGGTGGAATTCAAGTTTTGTTACGGAAAATGGCACTTATGGGGCTAGACGTTGTCATGATGTACACCGAAGATACATTTGAAATGGAAAAATATCCGTACTTTGGGTACATGCGTGGTCGATATAGCGAGGAAGAATTAAGTGCCTGTGATAGGTATGCAAATGATCTTGGGATTGAAATGGTTCCCTGTATTCAAACGTTAGCCCATTTAACCGAAGCTCTGAAATGGAATTATGCAGGGAAGATGAAGGATACCGAAGACATTCTCCTTGTCGGGGAGGAAGAAACCTACCAATTTATTGAAGAAATGATTAAGGTAGCAAGTCGACCATTTCAATCCAACCGCATTCACATGGGTATGGATGAAGCGCATAGGCTTGGTTTAGGCGCCTATTTAGAGAAAAATGGATATAGACAGCGATTTACTATTATGAATGAACATTTACAAAAGGTAGTTTCCATAGCTGAGAAATATCAACTAAAACCAATGATTTGGAGTGATATGTATTTTAGATTAGGCTCCAAGACAGGTGGTTATTATGATCTTAATGCAGAGATTCCCAGTGAAGTGATTGATGCCATACCGGAAAACCTACAATTAGTATACTGGGATTATTACCATACAGATAAAGATTTTTATCAAACGTTTATTGAAAAACATAAAGCTTTTGGATCTAGTCCAATTTTTGCTGGTGGAATATGGACATGGAACGGTATCGCGCCAAACTATGGATTAACTTTTGCCACTACAGATGCAGCTTTAATCGCATGTAAAAACACGGGAGTAAAGGAAGTATTTGCTACAATGTGGGGGGATAACGGTACTGAGACGAGTCCTTTTGCCGGTCTAGCTGGTATGCAGTTGTTTGCTGAACATGGTTATTCTAAGGAGGTAGTAAGCAGCAAATTGGCTGAACGCTTTTCATTTTGTGTAGGGGGTAAGCTCGATGACTTCCTGGCATTAAACGATTTTGATGAGACTCCTGGTGTGTCTAAAGATAATCTTAAAGAGTCACATCCATCTAAGTTTTTGTTGTGGCAGGATGTATTAACAGGTTTGTATGACCAAAACATTAAAGGATTGCCAATGAACGGGCATTATGAAAAATTAGCTAATCGACTAACTGCAGCAAAACAGAATAACTCACAATGGGATGTTTTATTTGACTACTATATTCAGCTCGCTCAAGTTTTAAGTATAAAATCTGAGTTTGGCTTAAAACTGAAAGATGCATATGATAATCAGGATAAAGAACAAATTGGAGAATTAAAAAACCAACTTATACCATTGCGTGATATGGTAGATGAATTGAGAATGAAACATCGCACGCTATGGTTTGCTACAAATAAACCGTTTGGCTGGGAAGTCTTAGATATTCGCTATGGTGGTGTGATGGCACGATTAAATACTGCAAAGGACAGGTTAAATGATTGGGTTGATGGAAAAATAGAAAGCATAGAAGAATTAGAGGAAAAACGTCTTTACCACGATGCACCTTGGGTGATGCCTGAAGGAACTCTAGGAAAAAACGCTTATCATCGAATTGTGACAGCTGGAGCGTTTTCTAATTAATTGGGAGAAGGCAACTTCTTCATTCAGCAAACAAGTAAAAGGCAAGAAGTGGTTAACTTAAGAACGTCCACTTACTTGCCTTTTGATTTTTTGATTTAAAAATTAAACAAAATACTGATTTACATTTCCATCAGTGTCAACATAATCAATTACTGTCTTTTTATTGTTTAAATCAATAAATAATCTACAATATTTTTCATCCTTTATCCAAGAAAGGTAAATTTCATCCTTGGCAGAATCCAACACCTTAAAATCACCATCAAATGCAGGGTATTCATTTCTAAACCGAATTAGGTTTACGAGCCTTTGAACCACTTCATTTTGAAGAGATTCCTCAATCTCTTCAAGCGTATAGTTGTGTCGATTAATCTCACGGTTCTCTCCGGTCTTCTTTACTGATTCATAATCATTTTCTCCTGCTAATAATCCAACGTAATACACTTGTGGTATCCCTGGGGTAAAGAATTGAATCGCCCTAGCGGCTAAATATGCGTTATCATTATGGTTGAGCATCGAGTAGAAAGTACCGTTTATCTGGTGTACATCAAAACCGTCTTCTGTCTTATGCTCATCTGTAAGTATTAGACTAAGATTTGCGCCTCTATCTACACATACATCAACTACTTTTCTTGCTTCCTCTGTATCTATTAAATCTTCCATGTCAGGTAAAACGGGAATACCGTCGTGGCAGTCAAGCATGGTAAATTGCTTTTTGGGCCGAATCTTCAGGTAGTTACGGAGCCCCTCACTCGATTGGTTTATTAATGTTTCCAGAACCTTATAAGGTAAAATGAAATCGTATATCCAATATCCCTGCTCTGCTAATTTATATTGTGTCTGATAGTGGGCATGAACCTCGGGAAGTAACTTGATTTCCAGGGAGTCTGCCATCCCTTTAATCCAATCTAGAAACTCGTAGATATCCGGTTCTACGAAAAAGCAGCTCGTACCAATTTCTTTCATAACATAGCCTACAGCATCTAACCGCACTGTTTTTACATTATTCCTGCTAAAGTTCTCAAAAAACTCAGTTAGAAGCTGCTTTGCCTTTTTCGAACGAACATCCAAGTCGATTTGTTCTGATGGATCTTCTTTGCCAAAGGTAGTCCATACCATCTCTCGTTCACCAGTTCCTTCAATTGTAAAGGTAGAGTATGGTTTTGGTCTTCTAAGAAATATTTTATCGATATCTTCCTTGTTTGGCTTACCATCTTTCCAAAACTTATCAAGCGTAAGAAACAGATCCGCGTACTCTGATTTGCGCCCGTGTTTTAAAAAGTCCTGAAAATAGTTGGATTGTCTAGAAATATGATTCACCATTAAATCTACAAGTACGTCATGGTTTTCACCGATTGATTTTAAGTCTTCCCAAGTACCAAATTTCGGCTCTACTTCCAGGTAATTAAGTGGCGCAAATCCTCTGTCACCTGAAGAAGGAAATGGTGGTAGAATGTGGATTCCACCTATAAATAGATTAGAGAAGTGTTTCGATAGTACTAGATTAAGAGATTTTAAATTTCCTCCAAGTGAGTCTGGATAAGTAATAAGCAGTACCTTATTCTTCACTGTCATAATAGACTCCTCCCTCCTGAATCTTTAAGAATTTTGATAGTACCTAACATTTACATTTTTATCGCACTGACACCCTTTTATCGGATAAGAACTTGGAAATTGAGAAGGAAGAAGCCCCAATAGCACATGAGCGTTTTCCCAGTTTAGAAAATCGTATTTCCGTATTGTCTTTATGATATGTGGAAAGTCGTTCTTCCAAAACATGGTCGATTGGGTTTGCAATCCAAGTTTCAAATTGAGCAATACGATTTCCTATAACAACTACTTCGGGATTAAACGTGTTAACGATATTTGTTAGCCCAATACCAATATTTTCACCTAATGTATTTAATAGTTGAAGAACCTCCGTATTTCCTGTTTGCGCTTCATTAATAAGATAGTCTAAGTCTATTTTATTTTCCTTCTTCAGCAGATCATGATTTTCAGCTGCCCTTAATAGTGCGCTTTCAGAGGCATATAATTCCCAGCACCCACGGTTCCCACAAGAACACTTTTTTCCATTAGCTTCAATCGTTACGTGTCCCATCTCTCCAGATATGCCAGATGAACCGGTATAAAGATCATTATTAATAATAATGCCTGTACCAATACCGATTCCTATACTAATATAAATTATATTAGGGATGTTTTTACCCGCACCGTATAAGCGTTCCCCATGGGAACCAGCATTGGCTTCATTTTCAATCTTAGTAGGGATATTAAACTTATTTTCAAATACTTGCTTTAAATCTACCTGTTTCCACTTAAGGTTTGGTGCAAAAAGAATTTTATCATTTTTATCTACGTTTCCTGGAACGCCAATACCAATCCCGACAACACCATACGTACTCTTTGGAGCTTTTTCAATTAATGCCTCCACTACTGAAATTAAATTTTCAATTACATAGTCAAATTCAATACCATTCAACTCTCTGGTTGTTTCTTCTATAATGTTACCACTTAAATCTGTCAGTACGCCTAAAATATAATTTACTCCCAAGTCGATTCCTATAGAGTAACCAGTATGATTATTAAAATAGAGCATAACCGGTTTTCTGCCTCCACTTGATTGACCTGCTTCTATTTCATAAACGAAAGCGCCATTTATAAGTTCTGACACCATCGTTGAGACAGTTGCTTTATTTAACCCAGTATTTTTAGAAATCTGTGCACGGGACATAGGCCCTTTGCTTTCAATTAAACCAAAGACAATTGATTTATTAATTTGTTTTACGAGATTGTGATCGCCAGTCTGTAATTTTTGCATGTGTTTCTCCTTAACAGGAAGTTTGTTTAAACATTGTATAAAAGAAATTCGTAAAAACAATAATTACGAAGTTTTCATACGTTTATTATACTAGTAGTAGCCAGAAAATGCCATTACTAGTTGACAGCGTTTTCATCAATCGTTAAACTTAGTTTAAATATTAAACTAAGTATTCATAATGACGAGAGGAGATACAATGTAATGAGTTACTTTTCAAACATTAACAATATTAAATACGAAGGTGCACTATCAACTAATCCATACGCATTCAAATTCTATAACCCTGAAGAAAAAATTGGTGCCAAGACAATGGAAGAATACTTGCGTTTTGGTGTTGCATATTGGCATACATTTACAGCAGATTTATCGGATCCTTTTGGTGCTGGTACAGCGGATCGTCCATGGAAGAACTACCAAGGTATGGATTTATCGAAAGCGCGGGTGGAAGCTGCTTTTGAGTTGTTTGAAAAATTGAACGTGCCATTTTTCTGTTTCCATGATGTAGATATTGCACCAGAAGGAAATAGTTTAAGAGAAACATATAAAAACCTGGATACGATCATAAGCATGATGAAAGATTACATGAAGGACAGTAAAACAAAATTGTTGTGGAATACGGCAAATAATTTTACAAATCCTCGCTTCGTTCACGGCGCAGCATCTTCTAATAACGCAGATGTATTTGCGTATGCTGCAGCTAAAGTGAAAAAAGGATTGGAAATTGGTAAAGAGTTAGGTGCAGAAAATTATGTATTCTGGGGTGGCCGTGAAGGTTATGAAACACTTCTAAATACGGATATGAAATTAGAAATGGACAACCTTGGACGTTTCTTCCATATGGCAGTGGATTACGCAAAAGAAATTGGTTTTGATGCACAATTCTTAATTGAACCTAAACCTAAAGAGCCTACAACGCATCAATATGACTTTGATGTAGCTACCGGTTATGCTTTCTTACAAAAATATAACTTGCAGGATCATTTTAAATTCAATATTGAAGCAAATCACGCAACACTAGCAGGGCACACATTTGAACATGAACTGCGATATGCACGCGTAAATAATATGCTGGGTTCAGTTGATGCCAATCAGGGAGACCCGTTGTTAGGCTGGGATACAGATGAATTCCCGACAGACCTATACTCTGCAACACTCGCAATGTATGAGGTTATTAAAAACGGCGGATTAGGTCGTGGTGGTCTGAACTTCGATGCTAAAGTAAGAAGAGGTTCATTTGAAGTGGAGGATTTATTCCATGCACATATTGCAGGAATGGATACCTTTGCGGTAGGACTAAAGGTTGCTCAAAAATTAATCGATGATAACATCTTAGACGGAGTAGTTGAAGAACGTTACAAGAGTTACACAGAAGGTATCGGTTTGGATATCGTGGAAGGAAAAACTGATTTCCATAAACTTGAAGAACACGCATTGGGGTTATCAGAAATTCAAAATCGATCCGGACGATTAGAAAAAATTAAAGCAACGATTAACCAGTATTTGTTGAAAGCTTATGCTGGAGAATAAAATTTCAACAATACTAGGAGAGGTTTGCTATGAAATACGTAATTGGAGTGGACTTAGGCACAAGTGCCGTTAAAATTTTATTGGTCAATCAAAAAGGGGATGTACAGCAGGAAGTATCAAAAGCATACCCATTAATTCAGGAAAAAGCGGGATATAGCGAACAGGCTCCACAAGCTTGGGTAGACCAGACGATTGCAGGGCTGTCTGATCTTCTAAAAGCGTTTGATGGGGATTCAGCGGACATAGAAGGGATTAGTTTTTCTGGGCAAATGCATGGACTTGTACTGCTTGATGGAAACAATAACGTTTTGCGTCATGCCATTCTGTGGAATGATACACGTACAACTGCAGAGTGTCAGCAGATTAATGATGTTGTCGGTGAAAAGCGATTGCTGCATATAACAAAGAATCCAGCGTTAGAAGGATTTACCTTACCAAAATTGTTATGGGTTAAGGAGCACGAGCCAGAAGTATTTAACAAGGCAACAAAGTTCGTTCTGCCTAAGGATTATTTACGGTATAAGCTGACAGGTGCGTTGCATATGGAATATTCGGATGCAGCTGGTACTTTATTACTGAATGTAACGGAGAAAAAGTGGAGCGAGGAAATTTGTGATTTATTTGAATTAGATGATGAGTTTTGTCCGCCATTAGTAGAATCACACGAAGAAGTAGGAACACTAACTCAAGAGGTTGCTTTAGCTACTGGCCTATTAACTTCAACGAGAGTATTTGCAGGTGGAGCTGATAATGCTTGTGGGGCTATTGGTTCAGGGATTTTAGAAGATGGAAAAACGCTGTGCAGCATCGGAACTTCTGGTGTTGTCCTATCGTATGAAGCAAGTGATGATACTGACTTTCAAGGAAAAGTACATTATTTTAATCATGGTGCATCGAATGCATTTTACGCGATGGGTGTTACTCTTGCGGCTGGATACAGCTTAAGTTGGTTCAAAGATGTTTTCGCGAAAGATGAAGATTTTGATAATCTATTAGCTGAAGTAGGAACTGTCCCGGTTGGTTCGAATGGGCTATTATTTACGCCGTATATTGTTGGAGAAAGAACGCCGCATGTCGATGCGACAATACGGGGAAGTTTTATAGGAATGGACAGTTCCCATCAAAGAAAAGATTTTGTTCGAGCTATTTTGGAAGGGATTACATTTTCTCTGAATGAATCGATAGAGATTTTCCGTGAGAATGGGAAAAAAATTGATACAGTCATCTCAATTGGTGGAGGAGCAAAAAGTGAAGCTTGGTTGCAAATGCAAGCAGATATTTTCGATGCAAAAATAGTTAAACTTACAAGTGAGCAAGGTCCAGGCATGGGTGCAGCAATGCTTGCTGCAACAGGCTGCCGATGGTTTCATTCATTACAGGATTGTGCAGATGAATTTCTGAATGAAGATAAGACCTACCGACCTAATAAAGAAAATGTTGAAAAATATAAGGAATTGTTTAGCCTTTATAAAGATATCTATCCATCAACTGCTATAGTAAATAAGCGGTTAATGGAATATCGACTCTAGTGCCTGTCACTTCCCGTTTATAGAAGCTGTTAGAACTAATGCGCGATCCTATTGCCATTGGAACTAATGGCTTTTTTGACGGATTATTTTGTAGGATCTTTCATCCAATATATTTCTGGATTTAGGTGTATAAGTTTAAATTCCCTTTAAAAAGGATATTTCCTGTGTTTGTCGAATAATTATATGATATGAATTAACAAAAAGGTGGGTTAATCCTTGAATACTCTTGAATTCATTTCATCCATAATTGAATCTATTGCTTGGCCTAGTGTAATAATAGTTACCATCATAACGTTAAGAAAACCTCTTAGAAAATTACTCTTTAAAATCAACAAGGTAACGTACAGCAATGTTGCAATTGAATTTTCAGAAGAACTTAAAGCAGCAAAACAGAATCTTGAAAAAGCCAAACCTGTTTTTAGCCTTACCAATAAGCAGGATAAAAGTTTTAATAAAAAAGAAAGTGAAATTATGGAAGTTGCAAAGATATCACCGTCTGCTTCTATTACAATGTCCTGGTTAATGGTTGAAGAAGCAATTAATCAAACAATTAATCATGAGTTCCAAGATGGAGAAATAGAAGCACCTCTGCAAAGTATTCAGTTTCTTAAGGAGCAAGGGATAATCAGTTCAGAAATTGAAGTTATACTAAATAAATTAAGAAGATTAAGAAATAGCGCTGTACACGGGAATCTCAATGAAAAGCTACCCTACTCAGCAGCAATCGAATACTTCGGCCTCGCAAAAAATGTGAAAGACATACTGGGATTAGACCCGAAGAACGGCGTGTAGTGGTGCCTGTCACTTCCTGGGTTTTGTCGTAATTTGTCGAATTATTAATTTCACTGAAATTATTCGCATTTTTTGCAGTAAAAGTTATCTATGTGTATAGATGACATCAAAACCTCAATATGTAATAATAGATTTGTTGAAATATGCAACAAATGAGGGATGAATAATGATAAAGGCACTTCTAATTGCCCCATACCAAGGGCTAGCTGAGACAGCTAAGAAGGTGACTATACCGGATGACATTCAATTGGATGTAACGATAGCTAATCTAGAAGAAGGCGTTAGAAAAGCGCAATTAGCGGAAAAACAGGGATATGAACTGATCATCAGTCGTGGTGGAACTGCCACTATGATTCAGGATGTCGTTTCGATACCAGTAGTTCACATAGATATAACCGGATATGATATGTTACGTGTTTTCACCCTCATTCGTGGAATTAAAAAAGGGGTAGCCCTTGTTGGTTTTGCGAATATTTCTCAGGGTGCAGCAACGATATGCAACATATTAGAATTTGATGTGAAGATGATTACGATTAAATCGAGGGATGAAGTGAGAGGTCACTTGGAGAGGTTAAAACAACAAGGTTATTCAGTGGTTATTGGCGATGTGATCACTGTTCAAGTTGCTGAGCAGGTCGGATTGCGTGGGGTGTTAATTACATCCGGGAAAGAAGCAGTTACAGATGCTTTGGAAGAAGGGAAGCGCGTATATAACTTCTTCCGCAGGGTAAATAATCAGTTTTATTATTTTCAGGAGACCTTCAATTCCATGCCTTTCCCAGTTATTTTACTTAATAAAGATGGTGAAATAATGGAGAAAAATTTAATGTATGAACAGGATATTCAGAGTCATGAAATCGTAAAGTCGCCCGTTATTTCAACGGTAATGAAGAAAGTTCTAGAGAATGAAACGAACCAATGGGCTGAACTAGAAGGTGAAAGTCATATATATGAAATACAAGCCTTTTTGGTCAGTAAGTCTGAGGCTATTGTAGGGATAAACATTCATTCTTCATTGCTTAAAACACATACTAAAGCTGTTAAAATAATCGGCAATCCTGTGCATATCCCGATTATTGGGGAAAGTGATCAGGCTAAGCGCTTAAGAGAGACGATCCAACAATATGCACACATGGATGGGGCTGTGTGCGTTATTGGGGAGTCAGGGACAGGCAAATATACGGTTGCGCAAGAAATACATTTTGAAAAGTATGGGCAAGACGCACCTATTATTGTTATAGAGGGAAGTCGCTTAACGAATGAAATCCCGGAACTAAACAACATACAATCAAAATTGTTAGCTATAAGGCATGGTACTGTTATCGTAAAAGACATAGAATCGGTACAGGGTGCCATTCAAAACTTACTAAATTATATACCAAGTACGATGAAAGTTATTGTTCTTGCAACAGAATCGCTGGATAAACTCGTGTATGAAGGAACATTTGATGAAGCTCTTTATCACAAAATTTCTACGTACTCGTTAGATCTTTCACCATTGCACGAAAGGAAGGAAGATATTGGAGCTTTTGTCGATTATTTTTTAACTGAATTTCATCAGGAAAATGGTAATGAAACAGTGGGGATGAAACCAGAGGCAGCTAACTATCTTATGCAGTTTGATTGGCTGGGTAATCTATCCCAGTTTAAAAAGGTGATCAAGGAACTAAGTATGATGACCACAGCGAATTACATCGAACTTTCTCACGTTGAGGAATTAATGAATAAATATGAACAGAATAAAGATCAAATTGAATGTTTCCCACTCGATGGTACATTGCAAGAAATTGAACAAAAAGTAATTACGCAGGTATTGCAAGAAGAGGGGAACAATCAATCAAAAGCAGCAGCCAGGCTGGGTATTAATCGTTCCACCTTATGGCGTAAGTTGAAACAATGACTTGGTTTAATTAGACCAACCAATAGTAAGTGCCTTTTTAGAGGATCCTTGAATAGGGTTCTTTTTTTATGTTTCAAAATGCAACGTTATTGAGTGCTTTTAAATCACGTTGAAATTACCTTTTGATAATAGTGAAAAAAGTGTTGCAATTTTTATCATTATATTTTAAGATGGTATATGAAAACGCTTTATTTTTTTATTTATGTTTAATTTTTAAACGTTATTAGAAGACGAGGGGGATAAAAATGAAGATCAAAGCGACGTTAGAACGAATTCCGGGTGGCATGATGGTGGTACCATTGTTGCTTGCTGCAACACTGAATACGATTGCACCTGACTTACTTCGGATTGGAAACTTTACACAAGCATTATTTGTAGATGGGGCAAACACGTTAATTGCACTATTTTTATTATGTACAGGAGCACAAATTAATTTTCGAAATGTAGGGGTTAGCCTTGGTAAAGGTGCAACATTGTTAACAACGAAATGGGTGGTAGGTGCATCCATTGGTCTTATTGCCTATATGTTTGCTGGAAATGATGGTCTCTGGTTAGGCTTAGCGCCAATTGCCATTATTGCTGCTATGACCAATAGTAATGGTGGCTTATATGTAGCGCTAGTTGGTCAGTATGGTGATAAAACAGACCGTGCTGCATACTCGTTGCTAGCGTTAAATGATGGTCCTTTCTTTACGATGGTAGCTTTATCTATATTCGGCGCTATGGGCTTTGTTGATGGACTGTTTTCTTTCGTTTCATTTATAGCCGTGTTATTACCGATTATTGTTGGTATGGTATTAGGTAACTTAGATGAGGAAATGAGAGATTTCTTAGATAAAGGAAGTTCCATGTTAATCCCATTCTTTGCTTTTGCATTAGGTATGGGAATTGACTTTGGTGCTATTATTGAAGGTGGATTAACAGGTATTATTCTTGGATTAGCAACTGTATTCTTAACTGGTACAGCAGGTTATTTCGTATTTAAAGCATTTAAATGGAACCCGATTGCAGGTGCTGCAGAAGGTTCTACAGCAGGGAACGCAGTAGCAACACCAGCAGCAATTGCCGTTGCAAGTGCAAGCTTTGCTTCTCATGTTGATCTGGCTACCGTACAAGTTGCAGCATCAACAGTGACAACAGCTATTCTGCTTCCGATCTATATAGCATTCCTGGTAAAACGCCTAGAGAAAAAAGGTGTAAAAGTTCCAGATGACTATGTAGTTGAATAGTCTTAAAAAATGTACCTTATATAAATTTGTTAATAAATGAGGAATCAACATGAAACAACTTATAGGAATTATCGCAGACGATTTAACTGGAGCAAATGATAGTGGAGTACAGCTTACAGAAAAAGGTATAAACACTTCCGTTCTGTTTGATATCCCGCAGGATCAAGATAATCTTGATAGCGGGATTGTTATAGATACTAATTCACGTGCGCTGTCTAAAGAAAACGCAGCTTCTATGACAAAACAGGCAGGTCAATTCCTGAAGCAAGCAGGCTATTTAACGATTTATAAAAAGATGGATTCCACTTTGAGGGGACATATTGGAACCGAGCTGCACGCCCTCTATGAAGTTTTTAAACCGGAGTTTGTATTTATCGCTCCGGCTTTTCCTCCTGTTGGGAGAACAACAATAGATGGCATTCATTATGTCAACGGAGAAAAAATAGCAGAAACAGAAATATCCAACGATCCGAAACATCCTGTTACGGAATCGTTTATACCAGCGATAATCGAAAAGGAAACCGGACAGCCGGTTGGATTGGTGAAAAAAACAGATATAGAAAAAAGCTTATCTGTTTTTCAAGAAAAAATTAATACCTTTAAAGAAAATGATATAAACTATATTGTTTGTGATGCGGAAACACAGGATGACTTACAAAAAGCTGCACAAAAAATGGCTGCTGCTTCAGATAATGTTGTTTGGGCCGGATCCGCTGGTTTAGCAGAGGTGCTTCCAGAGGTTTTGGGGATCAGCCAAAAGACGGATAAACGCTCTTTCTCCAAATCTGGCCGGGTCATGACTGTTTGTGGAAGTTTATCACAGGTAACCCAGAACCAAGTGAAATATGTGACGAGACAACCAAAGGTAACAGCCATAGAATTGGATACACTGAAAGTTTTTGCGGATGATTGGAAAACACTTCGTCAGGACTTTATTAAAGCTATACGTGAAGGATTAGAAAAAGGGAATGATATCGTTCTGTATGTTCCTTCCAGTCAAGAAGTCAGGGAACAAGTGAAGCAATCAGGAAGAAGCCTAAATTTAACGAGTAATCAAATTGGGGAACGGATTTCCAGTGCTATTGGTGAAATCGTCGCAACCGTAACAGAAACAAACAAGGAACTGACGGGTCTGGTACTGACAGGTGGCGATACGGCAAAAGATACATCGCGTCATTTAGGAGGAATAGGGTTCCGTTTAATCAAGCAAGTTGAAGCGGGAATTCCATTAGGTACATTAATCGGTGCAGATAGGGAATATATAGTCGTAACAAAAGCAGGGGCATTCGGAAAAGAAGAGTCGATTTATAATGCCATGCAGGAATTGAAGGGAGTTCATGATAATGAGTAAAAAGCCAATTGTTGGTATTACGATGGGTGACGCATCAGGAGTAGGGCCAGAGATTATTGTAAAAAGTCTGCAAAGTAAACATGTATATGAACAATCGCATCCTATTGTAATAGGTGATTCAAAAATGTTAACACGCGCTGCAGAACTTTTAGAAATCGATGTAACAATTAAGGTACTAGATAACAATTCTGAGTTGACAACAACATTTGGAGAAATAGCTTGTTATGACATGGACTTACTTCCAGAAGATCTTCCATTTGGACAGGTTTCTTCAGAGGCTGGACATGCTGCCTTTGAATACTTGCGAACTGCAATTGAACTTGCCAATAATGGCCGAATTGATGCTATTTGTACAGCGCCACTGAATAAGGAAGCATTGCATAAAGGTGGCCATATTTATCCAGGTCATACAGAGATTTTAGCCGAGCTGACGGATACGAAAGATTTTTCTATGATGCTATCTTCACCTAAATTAAAGGTCATTCATGTAACGACGCATGTTGGTATCATCGATGCTATTAACATGATTGAGCCAGAACGTGTTTATAACGTCATTCGTTTAGCACATGAAACGCTTACGAATTCAGGGATTGAACAGCCAACGATTGGTGTATGTGGAATCAATCCTCATGCTGGTGAAAATGGATTATTCGGTTACGGGGAAGAGGAAGAAAAAATCATCCCAGCCATTGAGCGTGCAACGGAAGAAGGAATCAGTGTTGAAGGTCCGCTTCCTGCTGACACGTTATTCTTCCGAGCGCAACGTGGTGATTTCGATATCGTAGTTGCTATGTATCATGATCAAGGTCACGGACCAATTAAGGTATTGGGCTTGGAAGCTGGAGTGAATATAACAGTTGGTTTGCCGATAATTCGGACAAGTGTTGATCATGGTACAGCGTTTGATATCGCAGGTAAAGGGATAGTAGATGAAAGAAGTATGTTAGAAGCGCTTCGACAGGCGATTGAGTTGGCGCCTGAGAGGTAGGAGGTGTAGGTGGAGTGCCTGTCACTTCCCGGTTTTTGTTGTAATTTGTCGAATTATAATATTGAGTTTATAGAGGCTGTTAGAGGCTGGTGTGCATGAATTCTGCCACTGGAACTAGCGGTCTTTTTATTGTTTCAAAAATTACCTTTTATCACTATTTGTGCAGGTGACTTTTCAATTTCCTTCTATAGAAAAACAGATTTTAATAGCTTGTGACACTCTTAAAGTTCAATAATGCATGCTTTACTTTGACATTCAGATAGCTTATCTTATATCTATATAAAAGCTACATTCGGTTGAAAGGTGTGATATAACATGGCTACTACTAAATCTAGCATTGTCTTAAACGGTTGTGGGAAAAGGTTATTCCTTAAAACAATTCCATCTATATTTGACTAACACACAAAATGGGAAGGTTAGGTAAGATGGCAAGAAAAACAAGAATTTGGTTGCCTGATTGTTTTTATCATATTGTTTGTCGCGGTAATCGTCGGGACGCGTTGTTTAAAGATGAACAAGATTTTAAAATCTTCCTTCACATGCTTGAGCAGGTTAACAAGAAAACCACTTTCACCTGCAAATGCGCTCCAAACAACAATCCATTTCCAAAGTTATGTCACTCCTAAACAAACGGTATGCTGACTACTATAATACAAAAAACAGTATTACTGGCCATGTATTTGAAAAAACGATACTATGACAGGTTGATTGATTCAAAATAGTGCATGTTGGAGGTTAGCCGCTATATTCATTTAAATCCGGTGAAGGCTGGTATGGTGATACGTGCTGAATCCTATCAGTGGAGTAGTTATCGCTATTATTTACATACTTTGAATCATTATAGGTTGAATATGAACGTTGTTTTGGGTTTTTTTTCCGGTAGTGAAATGGAGAAAAGGCAGAAGTATCAGGAGTTCGTTTCTCAGGAAGATGTGGCGGTAAAATAAGTGAATTGTTGGTATGAAGATTTATGTATATTTTGATGATCATGATCCACCACATAGCCAAGAAATAGCGGCTTTTACATACCTTATATAAGTTGTTGCTAATAGAAAATATAAAGGTTTCATCCAGTTGTTTTGCAGTAAATGAATTGGGGATAAAGTCCCGCTAAGAATAGGTAGAATTGTTTAAAAATTCTAGTTATGTTATAGTATTAAATGTTGTATGGTTCGACAATGTATATTCTATCAATCTATTACTTTGTGGATTCATACAATACCGTAAAAAGGGGGGGTATCTCATGGAAGACTTTGCATTGACGGGTGCTACTTGGTTTTGGCTATTTGTACCGATGCCAATATTACTTATTTTATCAACCATTACTTTATTTACAGACAGGAGAGAAAAGTAAAACATGTCAACAGCTACTTTGATAACGTTTATCGTTTATTTACTGGGTATGCTCGCTATTGGGGCTATATCTTATCGTTTAACAAATAATTTATCAGATTATGTTCTTGGAGGAAGAAAGCTAGGGCCAGGTGTTGCGGCATTAAGTGCTGGGGCATCAGATATGAGCAGTTGGTTACTACTAGGTTTACCAGGTGCTGTTTATGCTTCCGGTATGGGAGGAGCTTGGCTTGCAGTAGGGCTTGCAATCGGTGCCTACTTAAATTGGCAATTTGTTGCTAAGCGTTTACGAATTTATACGGAAGTATCTAATGACTCAATTACGATTCCGGACTTTTTAGAAAATCGTTTCCGCGATACATCTCATTTATTACGTGTCATTTCCGCAATTGTAACCTTGATATTCTTCACTTTTTATACATCATCAGGCATGGTTGGTGGCGCAAAGCTATTTGAAGCGTCATTTGGTCTATCATACGATCAGGCACTTTGGATCGGCGCAATAGTTATCGTATCCTATACATTCTTAGGTGGGTTCCTTGCTGTAAGTTGGACAGACTTTGTCCAGGGGATTTTAATGTTCGTGGCACTAATTGTTGTTCCAATTCGAGCTATTTCTGTCGTTGGTGGTTGGGATGCAACTATTGACGCTGTAGGTAATATCTCACCAGGACATTTAAACATGGTGGCTGGTGTTGGTGCAATCGGTATTCTATCTTCCTTAGCATGGGGACTGGGTTACTTTGGTCAGCCTCATATTCTAGTTCGTTTTATGGCTTTACGTTCACCTAAAGATGTACCAAAAGCACGTTTCATTGGTATGACTTGGATGATTCTAGGATTATATGGTGCAATATTTGTAGGTATCGCAGGTCTTGCTTTTATTAGCACACAAGACGCTGCCTTATTATCTCAACTTGGTGCTAATGTAATAACGAATGATGCTGGTGTTCAAATACTGGCCGATCCAGAAAAAATCTTTATTGCATTTTCACAAATCTTGTTTGATCCAATCATCGCAGGTATTTTATTAGCAGCTATTCTGTCTGCCATCATGAGTACAATTGATTCTCAATTACTAGTATCATCTTCTGCAGTAGCGGAGGATTTCTATAAAGCAATCCTACGTAAAAATGCATCAGAACGTGAACTAGTATGGATTGGCCGCGCAGCCGTTGGTATTATTGCATTAATTGCTACACTTCTTGCAACAAACCCAGAAAGCTCAGTATTAGAACTAGTTAGTTATGCATGGGCAGGTTTCGGTGGTGCTTTTGGTCCAACTATTCTTTTAGCGCTGTTCTGGAAAGGTACTACAAGAAATGGTGCTTTAGCCGGTATTATTGTTGGTGCTATAACTGTTATTGTATGGGGAGGATTCCTATCAGGAGGAATTTTTGACCTTTATGAAATCGTCCCTGCTTTCTTACTCAACTTAATTGTTGCCGTAGTAGTAAGTAATCTAGGTGAAAAACCATCTGCTGAAATTGAAGCAGAGTTTGAAGAGACAGCTAGTAGAATGTAGGTTCCAGGTATAGAAGAGTCCTTCTCGATTTTCGGGAAGGACTTTTTTTAGTGCCTGTCACTTCCCGTTTTTTGTCGAATAGATTTCTAGTAATGACAGACTACTGAGAGTATTGTAGAGTAGAAGAATCTATAAGAAATTGGGTGAGCGGTTTTATGGTTAAGATTTACATTCTTTTGTTATTGGTTATGTTGATGTGGGGGTTAAATGTATCTGCGTTAAAGGTCTTGGTTGATGCAGTTGACCCGATGTTGCTGACATCGTTTCGTATCATGACGGCTGGCATTGTTGTTTTGGTGATTTGTTCTGTGATGGGGATATTCAGGTTACCTCTTAAGCACGAGTGGCTCATCATTTTTTACATAGCTGTTTTTAATGTGATTTTACACCATTCGCTTGTCGCGGTCGGTATAGAGATGACAACCGGTATTAACGCGGCGTTAATTTTGGGGATGATGCCGCTGGTTACCATGATGATGGCTGTGGTCATTTTGCGTCAGCGTGTCACGTGGATAAGAGTTTCTGGCTTCGTTTTAGGTTTTATAGGCGTGGTTGTGACGACTTTGACTGGTGCTGATGGATTGGCGGCTGTCTCGTTAGGTGACCTCATCATATTGTTAGCCGTTATCGTGCAAGGGTTTAGTTTTGTATTGATTAGCAAATTGAAACCGACATTTGACCCGCGGCTGGCAACTGGGTACATGCTTGTACTTGGAGCGATTTTTATCTTTTTGTTGAGTCAGGCTTTTGGACCGGGAATTCAGGAGATTACCTATTTGTTTGATTGGAAGCTGGGAGCAATCTTTTTATTCAGTGCAGTTTTAGCATCAGCGTTTGGCCATATGACGTATAACTACGCCATTAAAAAAGTAGGGCCAGCAGAAGCAGCAATTTTTATTAATCTCAACACACTTTTTGCGATTACTGGAGCATCTATATTTTTAAATGAAGTCATTACGATAAATCATGTGATTGGATTTATGTTAATTTTAAGTGGTGTGTTTGTCGGGACCGGCGCAGTGGAGTATATGGTTTCTAGGAGGAGGGAGAAAGAAGTGTAAGCGGTGCTTATTAAGCTATCCACTAGGCATATCCGACGTCATTCCTGCTAGGGACTCATTTTATTTTAATATGAATAGGCTTATATATATGCAGAAGTACTTTATTCCTCTAGGTTGCCAAGTGGCAAGTCCTGGGGGTTTTTTATTCCTATTTAAATTCAATAGTATTTTAAAAAGGTTAAAAAGGGTTGCAGAAACATGTTTATAAATAGTCTTTTTGAGTTTTTTAATAAATAGGTTGCAATTGGTTGTTGGGTGGTATAATATATTATTAAATTATCTGAAAACTTTGACAGGAGGGAATTCATGAAAAATTCAAACGAAGTGGAAGTTAGGAGAGGTGGCAATCTGGAAAGTTGCCATCAAGTACATGTAGCTGTTGTTGATTCTGCAGGCAATCAACTTCATCACGTAGGAAATCCAAAGGCGAAAGTCTATGCGCGTTCTTCGATGAAACCAATTCAAGCAATACCAATTGTAGAAACTGGGACTGCTGATTACTACGACTTTAGTGACGCTGACCTATCACTTTGTACTGCATCACATAATGGTGAATCCATGCATACTGAAAGAGTTTTATCTATCTTGAGAAGAACGGGTCTTGAAGACACTGCTTTGAAATGTGGAACCCATATTCCACGTTGGCAAGATACCTATAAAAACCTGATTCTTAATGGTGAAGATGTAACTGCCTTATACAATAACTGTTCGGGTAAGCATACCGGGATGTTAGCAACCGCTAAATTTATGGGAGAACCAATTGAAACCTATTATTCTGAGGACCATCCTGTTCAACAACGAATTATCCAAGCTATAAGTGAAATCTGTGAATACCCAGAAAATGAAATTGAAATTGGTATTGACGGCTGTGGAGTACCTGTACATGGATTGCCATTAGATCGTCTTGCTTATGGATTTGCGAGAATGGCCGATCCCAAAACCCTTGGAAATGAGAGGGGGAACACAGTTCAAAAAATAACAAAAGCAATGACAACAGCGCCTGAAATGGTTGGGGGAACAGATCGCTTTTGTACTGACTTTATGACAGCTGGAAAGGGGAGGTTTTTCGGAAAGGCTGGTGCTGAAGGTGTCTACTGCATTGGGGATACGGAAACGGGTTTAGGAATTTCAATAAAAGTTATGGATGGAAATGGTAGAGCAGTATATCCAGCTGCAATGGAAGTACTTACACAACTTGAGTTACTAAATGAAAATCAGGTTGAACAATTAAAAGAATATCATCACCCCAGATTACATAACGCAAGGAACGAGGTCGTAGGAGAACTAGTGCCAGTTTTACAAATGAAAAGCGCATTAGCAAATTAAATTGAAACCAGGGGGAAATAATTATGAGGAAAATTTATTATTCTAAGTTGGCAGTATTATTATTGGTTTTAATTATTGCGTTAATAGGGTGCTCTGAAACTACTACTGTTGACAAGGAAGATAAAGAAAAAGAACCGAAAAAAACTGTGGAAAAGGTAGGTAAAGATATTACTATTGGAGTGGCAGATAATTTTGTTAGTTTGGATCCACATGATACCAATGATACACTTTCGTATTCTGCTGAAAAGACCATGTTGGAAGGTCTATATGGATTTGACAAAGACATGAAGTTGGTCCCAGTCCTTGCTAAAAGTTACTCAGTAAATGAAGACGCTACAGAATTTACATTTGAACTGCAAGAAGGAGTAACTTTTCATGATGGCGCACCATTTAATGCGGAAGCTGTAAAAACCAATCTCGATCGTCTTTCAGATCCAGAAAGTACACTTATACGTTCTAGTCTATTTGCACTTATAGATGAAACTCAAGTTGTTAGCGAATATGAAGTAAAGGTAATACTTTCCGAACCATTTGGTGCAATGATTAACACATTCGCACATCCAGCCGGGATGTTAATAAGTCCGAAAGCGTTAGAAACTTATGGAGAGAAGGTTTCACAAAATCCAGTAGGGACAGGGCCATATAAATTTAAAGAATGGCAGCCTGGGGATCACTTAACTGTAGAGAAAAATGAAAACTATTGGAATGCCACTGGAAATGAAGTTGATACAATTACTTTTAAACCAACACCAGAAAATGGGACTCGTGTTGCAATGCTTCAAACAGGTGAAGCTGATTTCATCTATCCTGTTCCAACAGAACAAGCAAAAAGTATTAATGGAACAGATGGTATTGTAGTTGAAAATAAGCCATCCATTATTGTTCGATATTTATCGATGAACACCTTGATAGAACCATTTAATGATGTCCGTGTTCGTCAAGCGATCAATTACGCAATTAATAAGGAAGCATTCGTAGAAGTTGTAATGAATGGCTATGCGACTCCACTAGATTCAGTAATTGCGCCAAATACTCAATTTTATTCAGGGCAAACACTGTATGAACATAATCTAGAAAAGGCAAAAGAATTACTTAAAGAAGCTGGATATGAAGGTGGATTTAAAGCAACTGTATGGGGCAACAATAATTCATCTACAATGAAAGGTATGCAATTTGTTCAGCAACAACTTGCACAAATAAATATTGAACTCGAAGTGGTTCCAATGGAATCAGGTACACTATCAGATAGCATTTGGTCAGTAGAAAATCCAGAAGATGCAGAAGTTGAATTGTACTATGGTGGTTGGTCACCATCTACAGGAGATGCTGACTGGGGAATTCGCCCTCTTGTAGGAGGAGAAGATGCGTACCCACCAAAGTCATACAATACCGCTTATTACAATAATAAAGAAGTCAATGGTTTTATAGCTGATGGCTTGGCAACTGCAGATCCAACAGAAAGAGAGCAGGCTTATGCTGAGGCTCAAGAAATTATATGGGATGAAGCTCCATGGGCTTTCTTATCTGTCGACGATACTGTAGCTGGTAAGAAAAATTATTTAGAAGGTATATATTTAATGCCTGATGGGTCATTAAGTGTTGAAAATTTAAAAATTGTAGAATAGGTAATAAAATTGAGCGCTACAAGCTGTGGCGCTCAACTATTTTTAAGTAAGGGGTGAGTTACATGCCAATATATATAGCTAAGAGATTAATTGGAATTATACCTATTCTGTTTTTAGTCTCCATTTTTATCTTTTTATTTGTACATCTTATTCCTGGAGATCCAGCAAGGTTAGTTGCTGGTCCAGATGCTACATTGCAAGATGTTGAGACTGTACGTAAAGATTTAGGCTTGGATCAGCCTGTACATATTCAATATTTTTCTTTTGTTTCGGGTATCTTTCTTGGTGATCTTGGCACTTCTTTAAAGACAAGTAGACCTGTGTTTGATGAAATTGCAATGCGATTTATGCCAACATTTTGGTTAACGTTCTGGAGTATGCTATGGGCAGTCATAGTCGGTCTATTAATAGGAGTTATCTCTGCTACCAAACGAAACAAATGGCAAGATTACTTAGGGATGTTTACTGCGGTTTCCGGAATTTCAATGCCTTCCTTCTGGTTGGGATTACTACTTATCCAATTGTTTGCAGTCCAACTTGGTTGGCTTCCAACAGGAGGACTAGATTCCTGGAAGAGTTACATTCTTCCATCCATTACATTAGGATCAGGAGTTGCTGCGGTAGTAGCTAGATTTTCACGCTCATCACTGATGGATATATTAAAAGATGACTATATTAGAACGGGAAGAGCAAAGGGTTTAAATGAGCATAAGGTTGTCTGGGGTCATGGATTAAAAAATGCAATGATACCAGTTGTAACAATGACAGGATTACAGTTTGGATTTTTATTAGGAGGTTCAGTGGTCATAGAGACTGTATTTAGTTGGCCCGGACTCGGCAGATTGTTAATTGATTCTGTTGCATTTCGTGATTATCCGGTTATTCAGGCAGAAATGCTATTGTTTGCGCTAGAGTTTATTTTAATTAATTTAATTGTAGATGTAATATATGGATTCCTTAATCCGCAAATTCGATATGATTAAGAAAAGGGGGTGTTCAGATCATGGCTAATACAGAAACAGCAAATGTAGCTGATAAAGTGATGGTAAGCTCAGAACATATTGAGAAGGGTTCCCCAATCAGGGAATTTTGGAAAAAGTTTAAAAAGCAACGTCTTGCATTAGTAGCGGGGATTTTTGTGCTTCTTTTAGTAATAATTGCGATATTTGGACCGGCAATTGCACCATACTCATCAGAGCAACCTGACTATGAAAGTTTACTAGAAGGATCTTCATTGGAACATCTAGCTGGTACAGATGCTTTTGGGAGAGATATATTTAGTCGGATATTGGTTGGAACAAGAATCTCTTTATTTGTAGGAACAATATCAGTATTATTAGGTGCCATAATTGGTACAATCCTTGGTTTATTTAGCGCTTTTTATGGGGGTTGGGTGGATAACGTAATCATGCGAATCTGCGATGTATTATTTGCTTTTCCAGGAATATTATTAGCTATTGGTATAATTGCGATTCTCGGCCCCGGTCTTGAGAATGTTGTAATTGCAATTTCTATATTCAGTATTCCAAATTTTGCTAGAATTGTTCGTAGTAGTGCCCTCTCGACTAAAGCTACAGTCTATGTTGAGGCAACAAGGTCAATTGGTGCAAAAAATAGAAGAGTCATTTGGAAACATATTTTCCCGGGGACAGCCTCAAGCATTATTGTGAATTTTACTATGAGAATAGGAACGGCAATACTAACAGCAGCTAGTTTAAGTTTCCTAGGATTAGGAGCACAACCTCCAACACCAGAATGGGGAGCAATGCTAAGTAATGGAAGAGATTACCTGAGTATAGCCCCTCATGTTACATTTTATCCTGGTCTGGCCATTTTTTTAACTGTACTAGCCTTTAATCTTTTCGGCGATGGACTAAGAGATGCACTTGATCCAAAGATAAAGGATTAGTTTTTAAAGAAGGGGGATATTTTTATGACTGAAAAAATGTTAGAAATAACAGACTTAAAAACCTATTTTAATGGAGATGAAGGTGTAGTAAAAGCTGTTGATGGTGTAACAATTACTGTTAAAAAAGGTGAAACCGTTGGAGTTGTTGGAGAGTCAGGGTGTGGAAAAAGTGTTACTGCATTATCTATCATGCAACTTTTGCATGACACTCCAGGTGAAATAACAAGTGGATCGATAAATTTTGAAGGAAAGAGTTTATTAAATCTAAGTGAGATAGAAATGCGTAAGATTCGCGGAAACGATATTGCTATGATTTTTCAAGAACCAATGACTTCTTTGAATCCGGTATATAAGATTGGAAAACAGATTGAAGAGGTAATCAGATTACACTTAAAATACGATAAGAAACAAGCTCGGTCTCATGCCATTGAAATGTTACGATTAGTTGGGCTGCCACGTGCAGAGGAACTTATTAACGAGTTCCCCTATCAATTATCTGGTGGAATGCGTCAACGTGTCATGATTGCTATGGCGATGGCTTGTAACCCCAAATTGTTAATTGCTGATGAACCAACTACTGCGTTGGATGTAACAATTCAAGCTCAGATTCTTGACCTTATGCGAAAGTTACGCGATGAAAATGAAAGATCAATTATGCTTATTACACATGATCTTGGAGTTGTTGCTGAAATGTGTGACAGGGTAGTGGTTATGTACGCAGGGAAGGTTGTAGAAGAAACAGACGTCTATACACTCTTTGAGACACCTAAACACCCCTATACAAGGGGATTAATTGCTTCTGTTCCAAAATTAGGTCAACGTGTTGATAAATTAGATTCCATCCCAGGTAATGTCCCAAACCCGGATAATATGCCAATAGGTTGCAAGTTTGCTCCCCGGTGTGAGTTTGCCATGGATATTTGTTTGAAAGAGGATCCGAGTTTGCTACAAACAAACGAAAACCACACCTGTAGATGCTGGTTGTATCAGAACCAAGAAGTAAAATTGGAGGCGAAGTGATGACAACGCCATTAATTGAAGTAAAGAATATAAAGAAATATTTTCCAATTAAAAAAGGAATACTTGGAAGAAAGAGATCTTTTGTTAAAGCAGTTGATGATGTATCTTTTATGATTAATAAAGGGGAGACGCTTGGTTTAGTTGGAGAGAGTGGATGTGGTAAATCTACTACTGGTCGCTTGCTCATGAGTTTACTAGATCCAACTGAGGGGGAAATTTATTTTGAGGGCAAACAAATAAATGGGCTAAATGATAATCAAATTCGTAATGCACGTAAGGATTTTCAAATGATTTTTCAAGATCCTTATGCATCGCTCAATCCTAGAATGAAGGTAAGAGACATTATAAACGAGCCATTAGTTGTTCATGGTTTTGATAAGAAAGAGCGAATGAATCGTGTTAAAGAGCTATTAGAAGTTGTGGGCTTGAATGCATATCACGCAGATCGTTATCCTCATCAATTCAGTGGCGGGCAACGTCAACGAATTGGAATTGCACGAGCTTTAGCTGTTAACCCTAAGCTAATTATTGCTGATGAACCTGTTTCGGCGTTAGATGTTTCTATTCAATCCCAAATTTTGAATTTGTTAAAAGACCTTCAAAATTCATTTGATTTGACGTATTTGTTTATAGCCCATGATCTAAGTGTAGTGGAACACGTCAGTGATCGTGTAGGTGTAATGTATTTAGGAAAAATAGTGGAGATAGCGGATAAAGAAACATTGTACAAAAGTCCTCAACATCCCTATACAAAATCATTATTATCAGCTGTCCCAGTGGCGGATCCTAAGCTAAAACGCGAGCGAATAATTTTAAAAGGAGATATTCCTAGTCCTGCTAATCCACCAAATGGTTGTACGTTCCACACACGGTGTCCAATAGCAATAGATATTTGTTGCAAAGAGATACCAAAATTACGCCAAACTGACGAAGGACATTATGTATCCTGTCATCTCGTTTAAGTATGGTGCCCCCCAAACTTAAGCTGAGGAGCTGCAAAATGGAAATTAGGAAGATAAGTCTTATTGCAATTCAAGAAAGGTATCTAGAGACAATTACAAAACAAGTGAAAGAAATACTAGGTGACAAGGTAGAAATTAATTCAATAACAGTAAAGGATCTTCAAAATAATACAATAGCAAGTGGAAATATTGTAGTTATCTCGACGAATCAAATTAAAGGGCTAGTAGCTCAATTTATACCTAAAGATTGTCCGATTGTCATTGCCAAACGCGATATCAACTATACGAATACCAGGGAATTGCTAAATCTTCCGTCAGGTCAACAGATCTTGGTGGTAAATGATAATAAGCGGAACGTCGAGGAAACAGTTCAATCCCTTCGCGAAACAGTCTTCGAACATAGTTATCAAGCCTATTCATCAGAAGAGACTATTTTAAATACGGTTGATTACATTGTTACTCCTGGTGAGCGACATCTTTTACCTGGAGGATTAACAAATGTTATTGATATAGGTGCGAGGTTACTAGACATTAGCACATTTGAGGAGATAGTAAACTTACTAGAGATTGATTACCCAAAATCACAAATTGTTAAGCGTTATTTTAAAGCGTGTGTCTCGCTATCAGGTAATGATAATAAGGAAACAACTAGTAATAAAGATGTTAGAGATGGTGCTAAATACCATTTTGATGATATTATCTCTGTGAGTGAACCGATGAAACAAGCAGTCCAACTTGCTCAGCGTTATTCCAACGGCAGTGACCCTATACATATAGATGGTAATCCAGGTACTGGAAAAAGTATGTTTGTACAAGCGATTCACAATTATTCCAATAGAGCAGAACAATCATTTGTTTCAATTGATTGTGCTTCAAAAAATATTAGTGTAGTTGAGAAGGTTTTATTCGGATCAACTGAAGTGGACAGTGTCTCTTATGGAGTGTTTGAACTTGCTGAAAACGGAACTGTATGTATAGAGGAAATTGGGGAGCTTCCCTTATCCATACAGGAAAGACTCTACCGACTATTAGAAAAAGGGGAATTTCTAAGCCTAGCAAGCAATGAGTTATTACCGCTTCATTGTAGAGTGATAACCACGAGTTCAACTAATTGCAAAGAACTCGTTGAAAAAGGTTTGTTCCATCGTGACCTATATAACTTACTATGCAGATATACACTTAGGGTTCCTGCACTATCTGAACGTATGGATGATCTTCTTCTATTAATAGAAAATATCAAACAAAGAATTAAACGGAGTGATATTGAGTTTACAGAAGAAGTTATTGAATTCTTTAAGGGATACAATTGGGAAGGAAATGTTAAAGAACTCTATAATGTAATAACCTACTTGTCTTTGCTGGAAGCAGAACCTGTTGGGATGGAGTTCCTGCCCTTTCATCTTCGTTCAAAGATAGAAGAACAAAGGTTTACAAATATTGATTTAAATTATATTAACTCTAAAATAGAAGAACATGGGTTTTTAGATGAAAGTATTGAAATATTAAGTGCTTTTCTCGATGGTAAAAAGGTATACACTTCATATGGTAGAAAAGCATTAAAGAAATGTCTTGAACAAAAAGGGTTAAGTTTTTCTGAGCAACAATTACGAATGAGACTTGAAGTACTTCAAGAACTGGGTTTAACGATTGTAAGACAAGGTAGGGCAGGATCGACGATATCACGTAAGGGTGAAGAATTCCTGGAAGACTATTCTATACTTAAATCAACTAATGAAAAGACACGGAAGTCTAATAAAGTTAAATAGGAGGGGGTAAAGCTAAAACTTTACATTTCTGCTGACATTGAGGGTGTTTCTGGTGTCATCCATTCAGAACACACCGCCACTGATGGAAGAGAACATGATCGAGCTAGAATGTTGAAATCAAAAGGAACGATTTGGAGGTAAGAGACATGGAGATTTGGTATGTGAGTTATGGATCCAATCTTTGTGAGGATCGATTTTTGTGTTATATCAATGGTGATCGTCCTGTTGGATCGGATAAAAGAGAGATAGGCTGTAAAGACAAAACACCACCAAAAGAAATTAGAAAAGCTGAGTTGCCATTTCTGCTTTATTTTGCAAAAGAACGCAGTAAATGGGGAGAAGGAGGGGTAGCTTTTATTGGGCATAAGAAGGCCGAGAATGAAACCACTATCGGGAAGATGTATTTAATAACAGATGAACAGTTTTCTGAGGTGGTTGCCCAGGAAAATAAAAAACCAGGATTAGAGATTGATCTTAGAAGTGTGATAAAAAGCGGTTATCAAAAAATTGATGAAGGATGGTATGGAACTATTATCTATCTAGGTGATAAGGATGGTTCTCCAATGTTCACCTTTACAAGTAACCATCCCGAGGGTAGGGAAACGTTCATAAAACCATCGTCTGCCTATTTGTCAACCATTGCAAATGGGCTATTGGAATTAGGTATGGATAAAGAAAATATTATAAACTATTTTATCGAGAAAAGAGGAATCCAGGGTCACTTTTCTAAAGAATCACTTTCCCTTTATATGTTTCAAGAATAGGGTTGAGAAGCGAATGATGCGGTTAAAAAATAGATTTGGATGAAGCTGATTCTTATTTATGGGGACAACTGGGAGATATCGGGTGAACATTTGGCAGGAGAGTACCTTATTTAAAATGAGGTGCTTTTTTTGTTTACATATAAGTGTTTGCCATCCAAAAGTACTCGAATTGTTTCATGTGACAATTCGAGTTAGCTACCAATCGAAATCTAAATCGATTATCTAATAAAATAGTAAGAGGAATTATTAGTATCTTTAGTAGGAGAAGAAGTTATTGTAACTTTGTATTTTTAGCTTTGCAATCTTAATAATAAGTGGAATGTTTTAAAAACATTTATGCTCATCAAAAGTATTTCTTTAGCCATTATATTCTGTCTGGGAAAAGGAATATGACAACCATTACAAAGATTTTGATGTAACAATTAGAGTGTCTGAAATCGCATGAAAGCTATAGAAGATAAAGCTAAATCATGGATTTACAAAATAAATTAATGGAATATTTAATTCAATTAATAAATATAGTACAAGTATAGTTTTAATTACTTCGGGAGACATCTATTCTATGATTTTTAAATTTATGCCTGGATTATTTGCAAGAACGATCTCCGTTGGTTTATTTGCTGTACCTTTCCACTGATTATCTGTGAATTACTACAGAAACTCAAACTATTTATCCGTGGGCTTCTGTTGTCTCTCTATTAAGATTTCCAGGTATATCCATAATTTTAGATTCAGCCGTTTGATTTTATTCCCTTTATTTTTGGCTTTTTGAACTCTCTCCTATTTCGTTTTAAGAGATTTGGAGATTCGCTTAGCCTAAGGCGATTAAAAAAATCATAAATAGTTTCTGCACCAGAAGTTGAGTGTGAGGAAAGTTTGTTCGCATCTTGCTCTTGGTGTAGCAAATGTCCTAGTCAAAAGACTTAAGCTGCCAACAAAATGTATTTTCCGAGAAACTATTTTTTCATAAAGGGGGTTTAAGAATCAACGTAGTATACAATAGTCGTAATCTTGTAAGCGCTCACTAAACTTAAGCTTAAAGGGGAGAAAATAATGTTTAAAAAAGTCAGTTTTCTATTACTTGTACCATTATTACTGATACTTGCCGCGTGTGGCCCATCCGAGCCATCAGGTGGATCAGAAACAGCTTCCGGTGATTTCCCAGAACAACAAATTAAAATGATAATTCCATACGGCCCCGGTGGTGCAACTGATATTATTTTTCGTCTCATTGCTTCTCATGCAGAAGAATATCTTGGACAAACCATTGTCCCCGTAAACATGGAAGGGGCAAGTTCAACAATTGGCTCACGAGAAGTGAAAAAGGCTGACCCGGATGGATACACGATCCTTGCCAGTCATGATGTTATTCATACAGCCCATCTTGCAGGCATTGTCGATTATTCCTTTGAGGCATTTGAACCCATTGCTTTGCTTACTCAAACACCGAATATCCCAACCGTCCATGCAGATTCTGAGTGGGAAGACGCAAATGACCTAATAGACTATGTCAAGGAAAACCCCGGTAAGGTGAAATGGAGTCATACACCAGGCTCAACGGATCACTTCTTTGCCATTCAAATGTTGGAAGCTGCAGGGCTTGAAAATGATGCCGTTCAGTTGATTAACTACGAAGGTACGGGTGAACAAATTAATGCATTGCTGGCAAAACAAATTGATGTTTCCATGACCAACTACACATCAGGTAAATCATATTTTGGAAATGGGTTCGTGCCTTTAGGTGTCGCCCATGAAGAAAGATTGAAAGAATTACCGGATCTTCCTACGCTTGCAGAACAAGGTATTGATATGGAAAACGCCACAAGTAGAGGAATATTCGCACCAAAAGGAACGCCTGAGGAAGTGGTTGTCAAAATTGAAGAAGCCTTCAGAAAAGCAACGGAAAGTCCTGAGGTTCAGAAAAAAATAGCGGAACTTGGATCACTAATTAAATTTATTCCGCACGATGAGTACAAACTTTGGCTTGATGATTTGCAAGTTAAACTGGATGGTCTAGCTGAAAACATGGAATTTTAGTTGAACAGACAGGCTAGTCATGGTGCTATGATTAGCCTGTTTTCTACAAGGAAGGAAGGGGATTATGAAGAAAGAAAGAATACTTTCCATTTGCATGCTTCTTATCTGCGTTGTCTTTTATATGGAGACGTTTAACTTTTCTGAAAAAACGAGTATTCAAGTGGCTGGTCCTGCGGAGTACCCTAGAGTTCTCTTATACGCCATCGGCTTTTTCTCTATCATTATATTAATTAAGTCCTTCATAACTAAGGCGGATGGAGACCAATCAACCGATTTTAACTGGAGGGAATTTTTAACTAAATATAAAATAATAATTCTTTTATTTTTATTTTTCGGTCTTTACGTCTTTATTCTTTCCATAGTAGGTTTTATTGTCGCGACATTGCTGTTCATGTTTGGCAGTCAGGCATTGCTGATGGGTCTGAAAAAACCTAAACCAGTTATCATAAATAGTTGTGTAACACTAATAGCAACACTTTCTGTTTATTTTATCTTTACAGAGTTGTTGGGTGTTTTACTCCCTTAAACTGAGAATAGGTTTTTACAATTAAAAGAAAGGAGTACAAAATGGATAATTTCTTTGTATTAGCGGCACAGGAAGTTTTAACATGGCATGTCATATTGCTTATCATAGTAGGTACCATTTGTGGAATTATTGCTGGAGCGATACCTGGCTTTACCGTTACGATGGGAATTGTAATTGCTTTTCCGTTTACATTTGCCATGGATCCGATTAGCGGCTTAGCCTTAATGAGTTCAGTGCTCGTTGGGGGATATTCAGGAGGGTTGGTTTCTGGTGTTATGCTTGGAATACCCGGGACGCCTTCCTCTATTACTACAGTATATGACGGTTATCCTATGGCAAAAAATGGGGAGCCAGGAAGAGCACTAGGTATTGGTGTTGCTTCGTCATTTGTGGGAACGATATTTAGTGTGATAGTTCTTACGACGATCGGTCCCATTATAGCTAAATTCAGTTTAAATTTTGGCCCTTGGGAAATTGCTACTTTAGTTCTTTTTGCTTTGACGATGGTGGGCAGTTTGTCTAACGGTGCAATAAACAAAGGAATGTTATCTGGAGCCGTAGGGCTATTGGTTGCTACTACTGGCGTCAGTGCAGCTGGTCAGGTCCGTTTTGATTTTGGTTTTGATGCTTTAACGGCCGGTTTTCAGCTTCTTCCTGTATTAATTGGTGCCTTTGCGTTTTCGCAATTATTGGAGAACGTCGAAGAAATGAGGAAAAACAAAAGGCAAGGTGACTCAGTAGCGAAAGTGGATACAAACGTACACATTCCTTACGTATTAATTATGAAAGATATGATGAAGCAAAAGTTGAATTTGTTAAGGTCAAGTTTAATTGGTAGTGTTATAGGCGCAATTCCGGCGGCAGGAGGAACAGCTGCAAATTTTGTCAGCTACGACCAGGCGAAAAAATTTTCCAAAAACCCGGAGAAATTCGGGACAGGTATACCCGCAGGAATAGCTGCATCAGAGTCATCGAACAATGCTGTGATCGGGGGCGCCTTTATCCCGACATTGACTTTGGGGATACCAGGTAATGTTCCAATGGCAATTATGATGGGTGTGCTTATTTTGCACGGAATTACTCCGGGTCCAATGTTATTCAGCACACAACCTGTACTGGTAGGAAGCATTTATGTAAGTTTACTTGTAGCTGCTTTTGTATTGATTATTGCCATGTATTTTTTAATAAGGTTCTTTACCAAGATCGCCCAGGTCCCACAGTCTATTCTAGTTCCTACGGTCTTAATGTTGGCTGCGGTAGGATCGTTTGCTTTAAACAGCAGTATGTTTGATATATGGACTCTGTTTATTTTTGGAATCGTGGGCTATTTGTTTTCAAAAGTGGGTGTCCCGCTGGCTCCACTTGTACTTGCAGTGGTATTAGGACCTGAGCTTGAAAAGAATTTGTATAGAGCTTTGCAATTAGACCCTGCATGGACCACATTTATTACCCGGCCGATTTCAGGAGTAATGGTAGCTTTAACTGTCGCTTCTATCCTCTTTGCAATTTGGCAAAGTCATAAAGTTAAGAAAAGGTTGGAAAAGGCGAATGAAGCTAAATAGGGGGAGAGACATGAACTTTGAACCATTGTATTATCCTTACTCATCCCGGAGAATGACCACATATGCAAGGAATGGGGTTGTGGCTACATCCCAGCCATTAGCCGCCCAGGCCGGTTTAGAAATGTTGAAAAAGGGCGGAAATGCAATCGACGCTGCTGTAGCTACTGCGGCCGCCTTAACTGTCTTGGAGCCGACTTCAAATGGTATTGGTGGTGATGCTTTTGCACTTGTTTGGGTAAAGGATAAATTACACGGGTTAAATGCGAGTGGACCATCACCGCAAAGTATTTCCATTGATTCCGTACAAAAGAGAGGGTATACAGAAATGCCTCCACGCGGGTGGATTCCGGTTACAGTCCCTGGGACACCCAGCGCCTGGGCTGAACTGTCTGAACAATTTGGGAAATTGCCATTTGAGCAATTGTTGCAACCGGCGATTGAGTATGCCAAGAACGGTTATCCGATTTCTCCAATTTTAGGTAAGTATTGGCGAAAAGCTGTAGATTCCTTTACCAAGGAACTAAAAGGGGAAGAGTTTGCTCATTGGTTTGAGACGTTTACTGAAGCAGGGAATGCACCGGGAATTGGTCAAATGTGGTGTTCTCCAGATCATGCCAAAACATTACAATCGATTGCGGATACAAAAGCCGAGTCTTTTTACAAAGGTGAATTGGCTGAAAAAATTGATCGGTTTTCGCGAGAACATGGTGGATTTCTACGCAAGGAAGATTTAGCGACTTATAAACCGGAGTGGGTTGATCCCATTCACGTTAATTATCGGGGTTATGATGTTTGGGAGATCCCACCAAATGGGCAAGGTTTAAAAACATTATTGGCTCTAAATATCTTAAAAGGGTATGATTTCTCCGAAAAGGATTCAGTCGATACGTTTCATAAACAAATTGAGGCGATGAAACTTGCATTTACGGATGGTCAACATTATATTACAGATCAAACAAACATGATGGTTTCCGTTGAAGATCTGCTTTCAGACACTTATGCCCGGGAAAGAAGAAAGTTAATTGGAAATGAAGCTTTGACTCCAGAGCCGGGCACACCACCACAAGGCGGTACAGTTTATTTAGCTGCTGCAGATAATGAAGGAAATATGGTTTCTTTTATACAAAGCAACTATAAAGGCTTTGGATCGGGAATTGTCGTACCTGGAACGGGAATTGCTTTACAAAATCGGGGGAAAGACTTTTCATTGGATCCAGCGCACAGTAATTGTTTAGCCCCTGGAAAGAAAACCTATCACACGATTATTCCTGGGTTTTTGACAAAAGGAAATAACCCAGTCGGACCATTTGGGGTTATGGGTGGGTTTATGCAACCACAAGGACATTTGCAAGTCGTCATGAATACGGTTGATTTTAACCTAAACCCGCAAGCCAGCCTTGATGCACCACGATGGATGTGGGTTAATGGAAAAACGGTTAAGGTGGAAGCTCATTTTCCTGTTCATATTGCGCAGGCATTGGAAAGAAAAGGACATCATATCATAAGAGCAGTGGATGAGGATGGATTTGGAAGAGGTCAAATCATATGGCGTAACCCTGAAAACGGGGTACTTGCCGGTGCAACTGAACCAAGGACGGATGGTGAAGTGGCAAGCTGGTAAGAGATCACGTATCCATGAGAGAATGTGTAATTATTTACTAGAGGAATTGGAAGTAACAGCAAGTGAATAAACGAAGGATTCCAACCGAAAATAATTTTATATAAGCAAGAATCTTTTTAAAAGCTGCTAGTCCTCATGTGCATGAATTTATTTCCATAGGACTAGTGGCTTTTTTTCTTTACCTGTCACCCCACCATGAAAACATTTTTTCCATGTACAATGAGGTATGAATACCAATCCCTTCCATCACTTGTCAGAGAGTATAGTAATCCCTAATAAGGGTATTTGAGAAATAATAAACCTATTTTGGATTAATAGGTTCTAAACATGTAATACCAAGGAAGTCTTCTAGATCAACTGTTAGACATATGCCAGTAGCCATATAATTTGTAACTGGATCATCTTCTGGGAAAAACGAGCACACCTTACTCACATTATCCATGTGAGATGATTTAACTTGGTGTTCCTCTGAAATAGGTAACAGTAATTCCAGTTTTACACAGCAGTCATTGTTTTCAACAAAGTGTTTAGCTCGAAAAATTGGTGTCTCTATGCATCCAAAGAAAGTTTCTCCGTTTGTTTCTAAAGGCGCTTGAAATACTCCACTCCCTATAAACGGTTTGCAGGTATCCGCACAATAAAGAATAAATGGAATAATTGTATTTTGAGGATCAAGTCCATTTCCGTTTCCTCGTAATTGTTGAATGGAACGATAACAGCTGCTCGCACAATCGTTATCTATCAATTGATCCTGTGCCTTCACAATATTTCTTACTACGTCACATACACAATCATCATTGGAGTGTTTCGGTTTGATTATTTCTTCGTTTTTATAACAACCCATAAAAATCCCTCCTTACCAATTTGGTTGTATATCACTATTAATATATGTATGTCGTTTATAAAAGTCTGTATAGAAGTCCTAATTTCTAGTAAAAATGAGTAAGTTGTCTATGAGTTTTAGTGGATGTGTGGATATCTTGGGAAAACATCGACACTGACGGGTATAAAAGCATTTTTAAATCATACATATATCTATGCATGCTCTTAATCTTTAAAAGAACGGAGGGCTTGATGTTGAAAGATATAACCGCAATTCTTGTTCATTATTCCAATCAGGCACTATTGCATAAAGCTTTAATCTCTTTAAAAAAACTGGACTCTAGTTTAAAATCCGTTATGGTTTTTCAGGAGCAAAGTATGTCTTTAACTATGGACCATGTATATGATTGGTTTGATCGGGTTCAATTTATTCCTATTGCACATAATGACCTGGGGGAAACACTGAATAATACCATCTATAAACTAACCAGTTCTTTTGTGTTATTTCTTCATGATACCGACTACCTTTCTCCCGCTATAAGTATCGAATCCCTCGAACTTTCCCAATCCGAAACACTTTTAGGGAGCCTTTATCATAATCGAAACACCGTTACCCATCATCCTTTGCTAGTTCGCACGTCGTTTCTTAAAAAGGAAACATTTTTTTCAAACGATCAGCTGCCATTCAGGGAGGCTTTTTTTCCTGCCTGGCTTTCAACTATAGAGAATTCTTCCAACTTGTTTAAAGAGAACCTGGTGGAGCAAGGAAGGAAGAATAATTCCGCGAATACTAAAGAAAAGCAAAAAATTTTACAAAAATATCAACTGAAAAAGGTCAAAACGGAACACCCAACGCTTTCCGTTTTGATGTCAAATTATAATATGGAAAAGTATGTTGAAACTGCAATTGCTTCCTGTCTCCTGCAAAATGAACAGCTGGAACAAGTACTAATCATGGACGATGGGTCAACGGATAACTCCCATAAACACCTTCAACGATGGGATGATGGGAAACAAGTGAAAGTATTTAACAAAAAAAATGAGGGGAAAGCAAAGGCTTTGAACGATTTATTATCCCACGTTAAGTCTGACTTTATATTGGAACTTGATGCGGATGATTGGCTTGATCCTGATGCTGTTTTCGTTATTAAAAAGCATTTATCAGATCTTCCTAAGGATATTGCTGTATTGTACGGGAATCTCAGAAAGTGGAAACAGGTAGAAGAGGACGTTCTCTTTAAAGGAGTTAGTCAAGGGGTTGCCATCAACGGAAAAGCAGAATTACTGTCATATCGTTTTCCTCTTGGACCAAGAATATACCGAACTTCATTTTTAAAAGAGGAGGGGGGGTTCCCAGTGGTTGAGTTTGAAAATGGAAGGCTTTATGAAGACGTAAGTGTGTTAAACCGATTAATAAAGAACTTTCGGTTTTGTTATCATGATTTTACTGTTTATAATGTACGGGAACACAGTGAGAGCATCACAAAAAATAATGATTCGAAGTGGAATGATTTTTTGAAAACGCTAAATTCTAACTAAAGAAAACAATGGATACTTCATTATCCATTGTTCTTCATAAATTTTTTTATTGTTGAAATAACATACTCTTGCTTTTGAATAGATAGCATAGGGAAAATAGGGAGTGCCAATATTCTTTTGGCTGTCTTCTCTGCAATCGGGAAATCGTCCTCTTTATAATGAAGATAATGGAAAGCCTTCTGCAAGTGGAGGGGAATGGGATAATAAACAGCTGAAGCAATACCGTTATTTTTCAGTTCAGAAGCGAGTTCATCCCTGTCGTTCAATTCAATACAGTACTGGTGAAAAGTATGGTTTCGATCTTCTGAGATTGGTGGGGTTTTTAAGAGATTGGCAAAGTTCTCCGTGTACCTTCTAGCAATGTCTATTCTATTATCCAAAAAAGTGTCTAAATAATTTAATTTAATAAGCAAAATAGCTGCTTGAAATTCATCAAGCCTACTATTCATACCGATTGATGAGTGGTGATACTTCTTTTCACTCCCATGATTTCGAAGTTCACTGATTTTTTCATATAGACTACTTTGATTGGTTACTACTAGACCGGCGTCTCCAAATGCCCCAAGATTTTTTGATGGAAAGAAAGAAAAGCAGCCAATGTCGCCTATTGCTCCAACTCTTTTCCCATTATATTCTGTCCCAATAGCTTGGCAAGCATCTTCTATGACTCTCAGGTTATTTGTTTTAGCGATTTTCATTATTTCATTCATTTTAGCAACTTGACCATACAAGTGTACGACGATTATGGCTTTTGTATTTTGGGTTAAAGCTTCTCCTATTTTGGAAGGATCAATGTTATACGTTTCTTCTTCTATGTCAACAAAGATAGGTTTGGCCCCTACTTGTGCAATTGCTTCTCCGGTGGCAAAGAAAGTAAATGGTGTTGTGATGACTTCATCACCAGGGCCAATGTTCAATGCTTTTAGAGATAATTGCAGGGCATCTGTTCCGTTTGCTACTCCAAGCCCATAGGAAGCTCCTACATATTGGGCAACTAATTTTTCTAGCTTTTCTCCTTTTTCCCCGAAAATATATTCCCCACTATCTAAGACGTCGGTTAATGTCTCTAGTATTGGGGATCTTATTAACTTCAGTTCTTCTTTTAAATCAACCATTGGTATCTGACTAAACGCGTTATTTGGCATTTTGGTTTTTTAACCTCCTATTCGCTCATACATAATTCCCAACTGGGTTATTTCGTTTTCATTTAATTTATTACGTCCGTCTAGTACCAGCTTACATTTATTAAAACTGTTAAAGTCTATACTGCTATATTCCTGGTGAAAGGCTTGAAGGATAACCACGTCCATCTCAGTAATAAGTTTATCTTTCAAGGATAAAGGGGTAGCTCCATATTGAATAATTTCACTATCTCTAAACATAGGGTCATTTACATAGAGATTCGCCTTTTTATCCCTAAGTTGGTCAATTAACAATAAGGTAGTTGATTTTGTTGGCTCTTTTACATTTTCTCTATAGGATAAACCTAAAATAAGAATGTTTTTATCATTCAAAGATCCTATGCCTTTTTCAACTTTTGAAATTGCATAATCAGCCATGTTGTCATTGATTTGTCTGGACAATGGGGTCAGTCCCTGTTTTAATCCTTTGTTAATGAAAAAATATGGATAGATGGGAATGCAATGTCCTCCAACGCCAATGCCAGGAGAATGTAAATGCGAATAGGGTTGACTATTGCTGGCTTCGATCACTTCTGACATATTTACGCCTTTTTCTTCTGCAAACTGAGCCAGTTCATTAGCAAGAGCGATATTCACATCACGGTAAACGCACTCTGCAACCTTGGAAAATTCTGCGGTTTCTAAAGAACTTACTTCAATTAATTCGCAAGCCAATGCTTTTTTATAAAAGTTTGACGCCAGTTCAAGACTTTTCTTATTAATTCCTCCAACTACTTTTGGATAGTTTTGCAAATCTTGAATAATTCGGTTAGAGTAGACTCTTTCAGGGCTATAAGCGAGATAGAAGTCTTCCCCCAAACGCAAACCTGAAATTTCTTCTATTTTCTTCCCGAACCTATTTTTTGTGTCTCCGGGAGGAAGTGTTGTTTCAAAGATTATTAACGAGCCTTTCTTAACTCCCTTGGCTATATCTTGAACAGCCTGATCAATAAATTGGTAATCTACATTGTTTTGTTCATCAACTAGTACCGGAACAATCACCACTATTATACTCGATTGGGCAACAGCTTCGGTGTTTACAGCAGTTGCTGATAATGTTTTATTTTTATGAGCATTTAAGACTAACTGATCTAATCCCGGTTCATTTTTAATATGTGATTTACCTTGATTTATTAAATTAATGACATCTTTGTTTATGTCCGAACCGAAAACGTTAAATCCATTATTGGCAAATACAGCAGCTAAAGTCAGTCCTATCTTTCCGAGGCCAACAACGG
Organism: Virgibacillus carmonensis; assembly: GCF_057836705.1. Taxonomy (NCBI): domain Bacteria; kingdom Bacillati; phylum Bacillota; class Bacilli; order Caryophanales; family Bacillaceae; genus Virgibacillus; species Virgibacillus carmonensis. The sequence goes on from NZ_JBYQFJ010000001.1 coordinate 203,988, forward strand.
CCACATTCGGAAATGGATGGCTTTGGTCTATTATCATATTTCAACCTCATTTCTGGTTATTAGGAATTCATTTGATAGTTTATGTGGCAGAAAATTAAAGTGATTGGACTGTTCACATGTCTTCGGCTAATCGATGATAGACAGCGAATAGTCTCTTTTCCATGTGTTCCCAGCTGAATTCTGATTCCATTACCTTGCGTGCATTTAGACTCATTTCATGGATTTTGTTTCTATTGGAATGGAGAGAGAGGAGTGCTTGAAAATAATCCTGAGCAGTGGCCTGTAATTTTTTGACGGTGTATCCACATTTATACGTTTGAATAAATCCATCCATATCTTTGCATTGATTTACTAAAACAGGGACGCCATTATTTAAATAACTAAAGAACTTATTTGGCATAGCAAAGCGGTTGTTCAGGGAGTTAGCAGCGTCTAAATCTACCCATCCTAAATCAACATCCTTCATGGCATCAGGTATTAAGTCATAGCTTACCCACCCGGTAAAGTTCACTTTATCCTCTAAGTAAGAGGGAATAGAAGGGGTACAATCTTGTTTTGACTCCTTTGTTCCTCCAATTATTTTGGCTTTTAGATCAAATGTTTTATTACACATTTCCAATACGTCCAACAGCTTATTAAAATTTCCCCTTTTCTGATTTAAAACACCTTCGTACGCGATGACAAGATCAGATCTAGTACCCTGTCCTGGTTCGTATTTGGATGCTAATGGAGGCGAATTATAAATCACTTCTATCGGAAGTTGTGGATCTATCGAGAGATACCATTCTTTAATAGACTCTGACACTGTTATTATGTAGTCTAATTCTTTTAACATATATTCAAGCATTTGTCTTTTAACTTTTTTAATATTTTGAGCTTGATAGTTTAAGGGATCAGGTTCTAATTCATGACTATCATAGATTAATTTGCAACGCTTTCCCTTTGAAGTTAATGCACGTTTGATTCCAATGCCCGAACACAGAGAATAAAACTCATGAGCATGATAGAAATCCGCCTTTTGCGCAACTCCTAATCGTGTTAATGGATCAGTAAAACGAGTGTCATTTCCAGAACGAAGATTGTAATGAAGATTTTTAATATTCTTTTCAGGAAAAATCTGTTCATACGTAATTACTTTGATCCCCTCATGAATAAAGGTTGGGGACCGAAAGCTTTCACTAAAGACACTACCATTCACGTCAAATAGATAACCGTCTTTTTTAGGAACAATCATCGTTACTTTGTAACCTTGGCTCACCAGACTTTTGGCTTCTTTTTTGAAAATACGTGCATCTAAAAAGGGATGTTCAGATACTAAGAAGCAAACGTTTTTCACCATATTAACTCCTCCCAGTCATTTCAGTTTTTCGGGAATTTCTGCATCACTTTGTTTAGTTGTAAGAGTGTTTAAACCCTATTAGTAAACGTATTAAATCCTTCGCTGAAATAGTATACAAATGTAATTTAATACTTTTGGAGGATATACGGAGCAAAGACCTGATTATACTATGCAAATTAATTCAACCATTTTCATTTTAAAGTGGTGCCTATACACAATAGAGGTTTTTATACGTTCTAACTCTGTCGCAGGATTTACCTGTTTAAGCCCTCACTCTCGTAATTTTTTTGAATATAATGCAGAAAATAATTGTTAAGGAGGAGGAAAATCTGTATGGAAATGCCTAACTTTACTCCCCGCTTAGAAACTGTTAGCAAACATAGGTATAAAATTAAATTCTTGAGCGACGGTTACCCTGGAAAGGACTTAGGTGATACAGTCGCTTGCCATCCGATTTATGGAATTTATGTAATAAGAGACTATCTATTTCAATACAAAAAAACAAAAGATATCAAGTATCAAAAAGCGGCTATGCAGGTAGCAGATGCAGCCATCCAGAGAATGGAAAGATTTATAAACTCACTTGTATTTTGGTATAAATCAGACTCTTTTTTTAATTCTACAAGTAAAGACTATTATTCAGGTTTAACCCAAGCCTATTATGCAGAAGTCTTGGCGCAATTATATGCTTCAACCAAAATAGACAAATATAAGGAGGCAGCCAAAAACATTTACAAAAGCTTAAAAATTCCAGTTTCCGAAGGCGGTGTCTTCCACCAATCTTCAAAAGGTCCAAGTATTCAAGAATATCCGATGTCCCCTAATGGTTATGTTCTAAATGGATGGCTATCAGCAATTTCTTCAGTGAAAAATTACGCTGACTTATTAAAAGAGAACGATGCAACTGCTTTTTGGCGTGAAAATTTAAATACAGTGTGTAGCTTACTTCCTTTATATGATGCCCCACTCTTTGCTAATTCCAGATACACACTCAATGGAGATACAACAATAAGGATTAACTCTACCTCTAGTAATGTTGAACTAAAAGAAGTGAAGTTAAACGTACCTGGAGAAGAAACTTTTGAATTACCAGTTGATTCAAAAAAGATGTATGCCAATTATATTGATGCGAACTCTATAGTTCAAAAAGGGGAAAAGCTTTTAATAAAAAATCATTCAGCATCCTTACATGTATTACTAAGCAGATTTTCATATCCTGAGGAAAATGAAATTGATATCAGGTTAGTGAGTAATGCCCCAGGAAGTTTAAAACTATCTATATTGCAGCCAACGTATTCCCCAAAAATCGAAATCTATAAATATCCCAAGAATAAGATATTTCTAGAGGAAATACCGATACAAAAAGGGGAAAACTTTATAAATGTAAAAATACCATGGCAACATTTACATTCTCTTGCAACGCCTACTACATTTAAGCAGCTTGGTTCCAAATGGTATAATATTTATCATTTCATACACATTAACAGACTTGAGGAATTTTATACGATCACAAAGGATAAGCGGTTGTTGACGTATATTAACAAATGGAAAAAATACGTTGATTCATGGAATGATAACCCTCTATATAAAGGGCTGGAATCGGAGCCGTATAAAAATAAATAGCGTACAGTCGCTTGAGAAACATACCGAGTAATTGTAATGGAGGATGAAATAAAAATGAAAAAAGTATGTATGTTGGTACACACCCATTCCTTTTTAGATTCAAGAATCTTTAAAAAAGAGGCCAAAGCACTACAAAAAAATGGTTATGATGTAACGATGATTGTGCCAAGAATAAAAGGAAAACTGTTTGATATAGATAAAAAACCTTTTGATAACCTTTTTTTAGAACAATCTTTTGTTCATGAAGGAATAAAAATAATTACCTATAATTTAGAAATTTTCAAGCCCTCACCAATTGAAATGCAGAGTCATATTGAAAACGGTAGCTATTCCAGTTTCAAAAACCCATTAACGGAAATTGGATTGAAAGAAAATGCTGACATTTACCATGCTCATGAATTAGCTTCGTTGTATGCAGGTATTGGTATTAAGAGAATGATGAAACAAATGCATAATAAAGAAATTAAATTAATCTACGATAGTCACGATCTTATTCCTGATCCATTCGATAATAGAACCATATCAAAAACATATAAAGCAGCCACGGTAAATCTATTAAATGGCATGATTAAGGAAATTGATCAACTTATTACTGTTTCCCATTCTATTAAATCCTGGTATCTTTCAAAAGAACCATTACTTCCTATTGAAATAATTTACAATTCTCCGCCCCTTGATAGAAATTTTGAACCCAAAAATTATGCGGATACTAAACTCACCGTTTGTTATGAAGGACATATAGCAGATAACAAAAAAGGAAGCAGTGATAAAATAGTTAAGATTACGGAATTATGCTCTAAACAAACCGACTTTAATTTCAAAATAATCGGTGGTGTTTTACACGGACATTCCTTGACCCTTCCGGAAAATATCAAAAATAATGTAGAGTTAACTGGCTGGGTTGATTACCATTCAATTTCAAAGCATATGAAGGATGTTGACATAGGCTGGATTGACTTTGATGATTTACAGCACTCACTTAATCGTTCCTATGCATTGCCAAACAAGTTTTTTAGTTATTTAAATAATGGAATCCCCGTGGTTGTTAACAAATGTCATGAAATGGAGGAATTTATTAGGACACATCAGTGCGGGCTTGTAATCAATAAGACTAAAGCGACAGCAGAAGACTATACAAAAGCGTTTCTCTATTTAAATGAAAATAAAGAGAAACTTAAACAAATGAGCGTAAATGCAAGAAGTGTAATGGAGAGGTTATATGGATGGGAAAATGTAGAGACGAGATTATTGATGATTTATGAAACATTATTAGGTGAAAGTACCAATAGATTTATTTTATAAAGCTTCTTTCATACGTACTATTTAACCCTTACGAAAAATTGTGTCATAACATACCGATCTGGAAATACACTACGCTTTCCAGGCTCTCGCTGAGCCTCCTCGCTCTTCCGAAAAGCGGAGGAGATGGAGCCGCAGCCAATCTTTTAGGAAGGCTGTTTTCTAAAAGATTGTTGTTTTTGATACAAAGGATATAAAATGCGACGTAGGCGTTAGTTGATTTCCGCTGCGGGCAGTCGCTTTCCGTGGGCGGCTGGTGAGCCTCCTCGTGCTGTCGCACTGCGGGGTCTCACCTATGCCTATCCTCCCGCAGGAGTCGACTGCCCTCCGCTCCAATCAACTGCCATAAATTGAAGGCTATTTTTATAATAAAAGCAAGCAGTGATCAAGTAAATTGAAATTGTTAAGCACAAACCCAGTGGATTTCCGGAACGGTTGTTCAATCACCAAACATGGCACTTACGTCGCATTTTTTATCAACTTCGGTGGGTATGAGCAACAAACTATACGAAAACAGGCTTTTATAAAGATATGAATATACAGAACCAGTGTACGGTAACCGGAACGAAGTACACTGGTTCTGTATATTCAATAAAGAAGGAAACTTACAATCCATCCTTGGATAATACCTTATAAATTTTGTCTGAAGTTTTACCTTCTCCAAAAAGCACAGGATAAGTATCTGGTGCTTTTTTTACTGATATTTCCCTTAAAATTTTTTGATGGTCGGAAGCACCTACGAGGTTGTTCCATTTTGCCTGGACAGTCTCGATCCATTCTGTTTCATCCCGAAGTGTGATACAAGGGATTCGAAGCATATAGGCCTCTTTTTGAACTCCACCAGAATCGGTTAAGATCATCTTCGCCTGACTTTCTAACGTGAGCATATCGAAGTAATCCAAAGGTTCAACAATATGAATATGGGATGCTGTAAGAAAGTGTTCTAATTTCCATTGTTTAATTTTACTTTTAGTCCGTGGATGTAGAGGCAGAACTACAGCTCTATCCAATTGGGATAATACCGTTAACAAATTCTGAAGTCTGTTGATATTATCTGTATTCTCTGCTCTGTGAATGGTAGCAAGGTAATAATCTTTTGCTGCAAGATTCAGCCTGGAAAGGAGGGTAGAATGTTTCAGTGCAGCCGTTTTATAATAAAGAATGGTGTCAAACATTATGTCTCCTGTTAAATGGACTCCCTCCTCTATTCCTTCTCTTTTTAAGTTAGTAACAGCGGTATCAGTAGGGCAAAATAACCAGGTAGAAAGATGGTCAGTTAGCAGCCGGTTAATTTCTTCTGGCATTTTTTTATTAAAACTGCGCAATCCGGATTCGACATGTGCTATAGGTATATGAAGCTTGGAAGCTGCTAAACTACCAGCGAGAGTGGAATTGGTATCACCATAAACAAGTACAATATCAGGTTTCTCTTTTGTTAGAAGGCTTTCAATTTCCGATAGCATCCTGGCAGTTTGCTTTCCGTGGGAGTCAGAACCGACCCCCAGGTTATAATCTGGTTTCGGAATTTGTAGTTGTTTAAAGAAAACTTCAGACATATTCGCATCATAATGCTGGCCTGTGTGTACCAATATTTCTGTTATGTTCTTGTCTTTCTGAAATAACCTTGACAGCATGGAAGCTTTAATAAATTGCGGTCTTGCTCCAACAACAGTTAGAATTTTCACCACGATGGCTCCTTTACATATCTAAATTTAGCCGAGCTTTATACGGAAGTACCAAAGAAAGGTTCAAAGTTCCCTAACAACTAAGAATCAATCTTCCTCGCTGGAACCCCTGCAGCAGTTATGTTATCTTCCACATTTTTTGTAACTACTGCCCCAGCACCTATGATGGAGTTCTTACCAACAATAATACCTGGCAGCATGGAAGCATTATTTCCAATTTTAGCTCCCTTTTTAATATAGGGTCCTTTTAGGGAGTAGTGCTTTGCACCCATGTATTTATCATTTGACATCGACACACAAGGACCGATAAAAACGTGATCCTCTAGTATAGTATCACCTGTTACATATGCCAGCGTTTGAATGGTGCAAGATCTTCCTATTCTAGTGTTTAGTTCAACAATAGCTGCTCTACCAACGATAGATTCGTTACCAATTGAAACATTTTCTCGAATACTAGCATGATCTCCTATAAAAACATTCTCACCGATACTGGAACCAGAATAGATGGATACTAAATGCCCAATTTTTACACCTGATTGAATAATGAGTTCAGTGTCAATCTTAGTAATCTTTCGCATCCTTTGATTAACACTTGGTTGAATTCCAAGGACACAATTACAACCAATTGATACGTTATCACCAATTTTGGTGCCTTGTAAGATGATGCTGTTGTGTCCTATTACAACATTTTCACCAATGGTTACATCTTTTTCTATGACAGTGTGATCTCCGAGTTGTGTACTTTTAGGAATAGTAGACAAGTGAAAACCCCCTTTTTATTTATGGAGTATACTTTCTATTTTTTTAACAAGCTGTTGAGTTCGTAGTTTAACGGAATGCCTTTGTCGGATAAAATTATACCCCTGTTCAGCAATTTTTTCCCGTTCTGCCTTATTCGCTAAAAAAGAGGTCGCCTTTTCCTTGAAATTGTTTTCGTCTATCGGTACAAAATGAAATCCAGGAATAAATCCAAGATCCTCCAACTCTTTAAAAGTTGGTGCTAACAAAAGGGTATTACAAGAAAGTGTTTCAAAGTATTTTATAACTGGGTAATTTAGGATGGATGGACAGGTAAAAAGAATTTTGGCCCGATTAATTTCTTTAGCGTATAGTTGGCCGATAAAATAGTGATGTTCTTCTTGTTCACTAAAATTTCGATAACCTGGATGATGGTGAAAAACGAAATCTGTGTTTCCTTCATACGACTTAATTATTTTTTGTCTTAATGGATAAAAGTCGTTTATAGCGCCCATCATTAATAAATTTATCTCCTTTTCCAACCCATAGTCCTTACATAATTCTATATTAACAAAGTGAGGAAACCATTCCATTTTATTCTCAAATTCCGGATATGTTTCTATAAACTTATCTCGAACAACAGTAAACAAATAAGAAATATTATTTTTAGCTATATAGTTTCTTCTAAGGCTCGTAAAACGATGAACATCATTTACAAATAGTCCTGTTGGAATATCGATATTTGCAAGTCCTTTAATCATGGGTGACATTTCTTTATCAATGTCATTTAACAGCAATATAAAGTCTGGCCTCGTTTCTAGTTGTTTCAAAATATAGCTAATGTGACCAGGTTTTCTCCATATCGTTAAATTTACTATGTTAGTAAGTTCCTGCTCTAAATAATAAAAGTTTTTGTTTAGCAGGCTAGATGTATCTTCAGCGATAAACAATACATTAATCATGTGTTCCTTTCCTCCCTTCCAAACGTCTCGTATTTGATAACAGGACAAACGCCAAATTTGTTTTTTTCGTTATGGTAGTCTATCTCACTTAATAGCTGGCGCATAGGATATAAAGTAAGCAGTAATAAAGAGTGAGGAGATTTTTTTATGAAAGTCGGTGTAATTGGAACAGGAAATATGGGAGAAAATCATGTACGAACGTACTTATCGATGCATGATCATTGCCAGCTTGTCGGTATATATGACAGTGATGAAAAAAAGGGACGTCAGATTGCTGAGAAATACAAAGTAAAGCAGTTTCAATCGATTAATGACCTTCTTAAATCCGTTGATGCTGTCAGCGTTTCTGTACCGACTGAATTCCATTATGATATTGGTTTAAGTTGTATCCAACAAAACGTACACATGTTGATGGAAAAACCAATTACGAGTACTGTCGTCCAGGCTAAGGATTTACTCCAAAAAGCCAGTAAAGCAGGAGTTAAAATTCAAGTGGGACACATAGAACTTTTTAATCCATTAATTCAAATTCTTACCAATGAATTAGAAAATGAAGATATTATCGGAATTGCTTTTCATAGAATGAGCCCCTATGACGAAAGGATTAAACATGTTGATGTAGTAAAGGATCTAATGATTCATGACCTGTATATTTTGCAAGAACTTCTTAAAGATACAATCACGGAATTTTATGCTCTTGGAAAAATCATTCAGAATACACCAAAACATGCTGTTGTCATTACTAAATCTTCACAAGGGGTTACAGCGCAATTGACGGCTAGTTTTAAATCAAAAAGAAAAGTTAGAACCATTCGAATTCTTACTGAGAGTGCTTTTATTGAAGCTGATATCTTAAAAAAGGAAATCAAAATAACACGCTCTGTAGAGGATATAACTAACACTATAGGAACATTAACTCAAAGTATTCAGGTTGATAATTCTATCCAACCATTAAGCGCTCAGTTGTTGGATTTCTTAAATTGCATTAAGTTCGAAACAGAACCTTCAGTATCAGGAGAAGATGGAATTAAAGCACTAATGATTACAAATGAAATTAGTGAGGCCATTCTTAATAGTGAAGCCTAACATTAATTAATATCTGCATAACTGATTAAACACGTTTTAGAGTACACGCTTGTGTACTCTTTTTTATTTTTATGCAATTATTAAACAGAAATAAATAGCTTATGGTTAACTCTATGAAGATAAAATAACTATTATTTCACAAAGTCCATTTTTAAATTATCAGAATCAGGATTTGTTAATAAGCAGGTCGAAATTTTATGATAGCGCACAAAAAAATAGATAATAGGATATTTAGAAAATACCCTATCTATGCCCGTTTGCCAGATTGAAATTAATTCTATGCTACTAATGGAAAACGAACGAAATTAATAGCATCTATTGAGATAAATAGGCTATTTTGCCCATAACCTCCATAACCGCCATTAACCTCAACTCGAACCGAATCTTCTGTAACATTTGAAAGAATTCCTTCAATCAAATTGTTATCTGTGGCTACTTCAACCCTTGAACCAATACGGTTGGCAAGTTCGGCAGCAAAAATCTCTTCAAACATCTAATCCCTCCTTTATAATTAACCGACAAATTCGATTTTTTCAGTTCGGACCAGTACTTGATCTCCAGAACTTTCGATAATTACGATATAATTATATTTTACGGCAATCAGTGTCCCAGTAACTGTACCAAATGGAGTAGTAACTTGTACTTGTTGATTGACTAAATTGCAAAGCACTTCTCTAAGTGGATTGGGGTTATCGCATCTATCGCACGGTTCTGGGTTGTGACACTTCTTATGGTTATCACATGAATCACACGTTTCAGATTTGTGACACTTCTTATGGTTATCACATCTATCGCACGTTTCAGGTTTGTGACACTTTTTATGGTTACCGCATCTATCGCACGTTTCAGATTTGTGACACTTCTTATGGTTATCGCATGAATCGCACGTTTCTGGCTTATGACGCATCTTAAGGTTATCGCATGAATCGCATGCTTCTGTCTTGTGACGCATTTTGTGGTACCTTTCGCTTGCTACTACTAGTCTATTATTGTGGATATATGACATATGGTCTCTCCTCCTTCTAACCGTATAATGTATAGTATGTTAAAAGGTTCAAATAGTAAGGGTGATTGTCTTAGCTTGAAGCGCCTTTTTAAGATATTCATATAATGAGGATTCAACAAAACGTGATAAGATGATAGTATTGTCGCTCCTAAAAGAAAAATGGGTGCCACTAATCTATGTCAGTAGCACCCATTTTTAAGTTGTTATATCGGGTGCTGTCACCAAGAACAATTCAGAATAGCTCAGGTGCCAGGCACTCAAAATGTTATCGTTCCGTTTAAACCGGACCCCAGTTAATTAATACTCCTATGGTCAGCATAATAACTGCAATCACTACCCAAATAAGCAATAAAGGAAGCATCCATTTTGCCCATTTTATCCAAGCTACACCAGCGACGGCAAGACTTGCCATGAGTGGTCCGGATGTAGGGAAAATGCTGTTCGTGAACCCATCCCCAAATTGATAAGCCTGTACAGCTACTTGGCGAGTGACACCAACCATGTCAGCAAGTGGCGTCAAAATAGGCATCGAAATCATTGCCTGTCCACTTCCAGAAGGTACTAAAAAATTTAGCAAGCCATTTGCTACAAACATTCCAAGAGCAGCGAATACTGGCGAGAGTTCTTCAAGCGGTATAGAAAGGGCATTTACAACAGTATCAAGAATTTGCGCATCTTCCATAACGATTAAAATAGCGCGGGCAACTCCGATAATTAAAGCGCCGTAAACTAGCTTGGCGCACCCATCTAAAAAAGTTAACGCTGTTTTATTATAGTTCATTCCGGCTATGACTCCGGAGACAAGTCCTATGATAATAAAGAAGGCAGCCATATGATTAATCGTCCACTTAAATTGAATGGTTGCGAAGACAAAAAATAGTAATGCAAGTCCAACAAAACTTAGTATCAGCTTATGTCGGATCGTAAAAGGTGCTTTTAATTCATCTTTCGAACCTTCTGATTCATCTAAAATGCCCACCATACTTTTCGAGGGGTCATCAAGTATTTTTTTTGCATACCGCCACGTATACGCAATCGTTACACCGACAATAACAACAAACGCGATAACCCGGAATAACATACCTGAGAATAGTGGAACGTCAGCAATTGATTGAGCAATTCCTACAGTGTATGGGTTGAGAAACCCAACATTAAATCCTGCAAATGTAGCGCCAAATGTGATCGCCACTGCGACAATCGCATCCAGTTTCAATGCACGTGCTATGATAATCCCAATTGCAACAAACGGAATAACGGAATTGGCCACTGCCCCAACCGCACCACCAAGTGCAAATAGTAAAGAAACTACGGCGATTAACCAGAACTCTTTACCGCGCGTTTTGTTGACAGCGCGAAGAATTCCACCCTTAATGGCCCCTGATCTCTCAATAACTTCAAATGCTCCTCCTGCAAAAAGAACTAAAAATATAAGACTGCCAGATTGAACCATACCTTCTTGCAGTGCTAGAAATATATCCATAAAGTCAATTAGGTTACCATCCACGCCACTATATGTTCCAGGAATGACTCGTTCCACTCCATCAATTGTTTCCCGCTCAAACGAACCAGATGGCACAATATAGGTTGCGATGACAGCCATTAGCAATACGATAAAAAGAATCACATATGTATCAGGCATTTCTAACTTCTGTTTTCTTTTCTTGTTTTGATCTAGTTGCATTTTTTCCATCCTTTCTTATTAATAGTTATTTGAATTTAGGAATTACTTTGTTTAGTATAGTAGTTAACTAAATAGTTTTCAAACTATTTAGATACCTATGGATCATGTAGATGTGGATTATATCCCGGTTGTTAGTAAGAGAATGCAACCAATTGGAATGGTGCAAGTATACATATGAAAGAGAAAAGGTGGGAAAGTAAATGGAAAACTATGCTGTGATTCGAATGCCAAAAACGGTTAATTATGGTCGTAATAGCTTGGAAACGGTAGGAAATGAAGCGGTATTATTAGGGAAAAAGGCACTTGTTGTTAGTGATAAGGTGATGGATCGTCTAGGCTATGTAAGTGAATGCCGCGACCTTTTATTAAAAAGTGGTGTTGAAAGTGGAGTTTATTTAGGAGTTGAATCTGAGCCAACTGATCATTACGTCGAAGAAGCATTAGAATTATTAAAAAAAGAAAATTGCAACATTGTTATTTCTTTAGGTGGTGGAAGTTGTATTGATACGGCGAAAGCAATTTCCATATTAGCAACGAATGGGGGTTATATTGGAGATTATATGGGTGGGAAGAAGTTAGCTAACGTAACACCTGTCCCACATATTGCTATTCCAACTACAGCAGGAACTGGCTCGGAAGCAACAGATGCAGTGGTGATCACTAATACTTCGAATGACGTTAAAATGATGATTAAACAACCAGCATTCATGCCAGATGTGGCTATTGTTGATCCAATGTTGACACTTTCATCACCGGAGCACGTTACTGCAGCAACAGGTGTTGATGCTCTAAGTCACGCAATTGAGGCTTATATTTCCAAACTATCTCATCCAATGACAGATATGATGGCGCTTTCAGCAATGAAATTAATCGTACGAAATATCATGACTGCTTTTGAGGATGGCGAAAATGTTGACGCAAGAGAAGCAATGTCTTTGGGTGCTTTGCAAGCCGGAATTGCTTTTTCGAATGCTTCGGTATGTTTGGTACATGGTATGTCAAGGCCAATTGGTGCACTATTTCATGTTCCACATGGGTATTCAAATGCAATGCTGCTGCCGGCAGTTTTAGAATTCAGTAAAGATTCATCCGTTAAGCGATTGGCAGATTTGGGCAGAATTTTTTCACCTGAAGCGCAAAGTTACAGCGAAGAGGAATCTGCAGAGATTGCTGTTTCATCCGTTAAAAATCTTTGTCAAAAATTGAATATTCCTAATCTGAGTGGATGGGGAATTGAAAAGCAACCATTTGAAAATGCTATCAGCAAAATGGCCGCAGATGCTTTATCCAGTGGAAGCCCAGCTAACAATCCGAAAGTACCATCCCAGCAGGAAATTGAAGAACTATATCGTGTTTGCTACGATTATCAATTTTCTGTAGAAAGTAACGTAAATTAACTAATGGAGGAATAGTTATATGATTGGAATGCTTTTATTGTAATTGGTTCCCTTAAAATTCTTGCCAATTTTATGTTCCCTACGGCAGCATTGTTGTTGGCTCTGGCAACTGGGATATTCCAGGCATGTGTGTTAAAGTTTAACTATATAAAAGAATTTTGGGAATCTTTTGCGGTAGGTACTCAAAGTGCGCTGATTGCACTATCCAATACATGTGCTGTTGTTGGGTTTGGAAGTTGAGCGGCACAATCTGCTGCATTTGATAGCTTGATAAATTCACTAGTAAACATACCTGGTCCACCTTTCTATTATTTAGCAAGTACTAAACTACTATTCATGCATTCATAAAATTAAAATCAGGAGGTTTATAGTATGACGCAATCAACAACAGTTAAAACACTTAAGAACTATGTAAATGGGGTATGGATCGAACCGAAATCAGATAAAACGGAACCTGTTTATAACCCTGCAACCGGTGAGGTGATTGCAAATGTTCCAATTTCAACTAGTGAAGACGTGGACCATGCAGTCGAAGTAGCAAATGAAGCATTTCAATCATGGAAGGACGTGCCTGTGCCAAAAAGAGCGCGTATTTTGTTTAAGTATCAACAACTACTTGTAGAGCAGTGGGATGAGCTAGCAAAATTACTAACGATTGAAAATGGGAAAAGCTTTAAGGAAGCACAAGGAGAAGTTTTGCGAGGAATTGAAAATGTTGAATTTGCAGCAGGTGCTCCATCGTTGATGATGGGCGAACAACTCCCATCGATTTCAACAGGTCTTGAGTCTGGCGTATACCATTATCCAATTGGTGTTATCGGTGGAATTACACCGTTTAACTTCCCAATGATGGTTCCAGCATGGATGTTTCCGATGGCAATTGTAACAGGTAATACATTTGTATTAAAACCGTCAGAGCGCACACCGCTACTTGCAAATCGCTTAGCAGAATTACTGGAAGAAGCGGGACTACCTAAAGGGGTATTCAATATCGTCCATGGTGCACATGATGTTGTAAACGGATTATTGGATCATAAAGACGTGGCAGCTATTTCATTTGTGGGCTCTCAACCAGTTGCTGAATATGTATACAAACGAGGTACAGACAAACTCAAACGGGTGCAGGCACTATCAGGGGCAAAAAACCATTCGATTGTATTAAAGGATGCCAACTTAGAAAATGCAGCTACACAGATTATTAGCGCTGCATTCGGGTCAGCGGGTGAACGTTGCATGGCATGTTCTGTTGTCGCAGTGGAAGATTCAATTGCGGATGAATTTGTTGAAAGACTCATTCAAAAAGCAAATGAAATCAAAATCGGAAATGGTTTGGATGAAGGTGTATTCTTAGGTCCAGTTATTCGCGACCAACATAAGGAACGCACACTACAGTATATTGAAACAGGCGAAAAAGAGGGCGCAAAGCTTGTTCGTGATGGAAGAAACGATGAGGAAATTAAAAATGAAGGTTACTTTGTCGGTCCAACGATCTTTGACAATGTGACAAGCGAGATGAAGATTTGGCAGGATGAAATCTTCGCTCCTGTATTGTCAATCAGTCGTGTGAAAGATCTCAGTGAAGCTGTTGACCTAACCAACAAATCAGACTTTGCTAATGGTTCTTGTATTTTCACAAACGATGGCGGAAGTGTACGCCAATTCCGCGAAACAGTTGATGCAGGTATGCTTGGTGTGAACATTGGTGTACCCGCTCCAATGGCATTTTTCCCATTCTCTGGCTCGAAAAGTTCCTTCTATGGAGATTTACATGTAAACGGGAAAGACGGCTTAAATTTCTATACACGGAAGAAAGTTGTCACTTCCCGCTGGGTGTAAAGGATATAGTAGCTTATTAATAAGGCCACCGCAACGTTGGATTGCGGTGGCCTTATGTGTGTTGAGAAGTAGGCGTCAACTAATTCCTATGTACCATAGTTCTGTTCCTTCTTTCAAATTCCGTTTATTTCCATTAGAATAACTATTGTGTATATTATAGAAAGAGAGAATACTTGCAAGGATATAAACTTATTTCATTAGATTTAAACTATATGATGAAGGAGTGAATAATGATGAAAGTGTCTTTATTTGTCACTTGCCTCGGGGAAATATTTTATCAAGATATCGCTAAAGATGTGGTGGAAGTCCTGGAGAGGCTTGGTTGTGAAATTGACTTACCAAGAGGACAGATATGTTGTGGCCAACCCGCATACAATAGTGGTTATAGAAAAGATGCGCAAAAAGCGGCAAAACAGATGATTACAAGTTTTGAAGACTCTGAGTATATTGTTACCCCTTCAGGTTCTTGTGCAGCAATGTTCAAAGAATATCCTGATCTCTTTAAAGATGACAAAGAATGGCAGGAAAGAGCCCAAGCTGTTGCGGATCATACATACGAGTTTACCCAGTTTATTGTGAACATTTTGGGTGTGGAGGATGTAGGAGCTGTTTATCCAGCGCAAGCTACTTACCATACCTCGTGTCACATGATTCGATTATTGCAAGAGACGGAGGCGCCATTTAAACTTTTAGAAAATGTAAAAGGTCTTGAATTGCTCCCACTTGAAAACAGTTACGATTGTTGTGGTTTCGGGGGAACATTTGCAGTGAAAATGGTACCGATTTCGGAACAAATGGTAGATGAAAAAATCAAGCATATTGAGGAATCTACGGCTGAAGTGTTGATTGCAGCTGATGGCGGATGTCTTATGAACATAAAAGGGCGAATTGATCGCAAAGAAAAACCGATTGACGTGAAGCATATCGCTCAAATTTTGAATTCGCGAGCTTAAGGGAGGTAGTATAAATGCCAATGAAAATTGGAGAAAAACCATTTTTTGATAGAGTGGACGATGCGTTGGATAATGACTTTATGCGTAATGCTATGGCTTCAGCCCAAGATAGATTGCGAGATAAAAAGCTTGATATTACAGAAAGAGATGACGAGATAGGTGATTGGGAAGAATGGCGCAGTGCGGGCGCGGAAATTCGCAGACATACGTTAGAAAACCTTGACTTTTACCTTGATCAGTTAAGTGAAAATTTCGCTGAAAAGGGTGGGCATGTGTACTTTGCCAAAACGGCAGAAGATGCTAATCGGTATATTCAAGACGTTGCCAAGAAGAAAAATGCGAAACATGTGACCAAAACGAAATCAATGGTTACGGAAGAAATAGGCCTAAACGAAGCACTGGAAGAAGTCGGTTGTCAGGTTCATGAAACTGATTTGGCAGAATATATTTTGCAAGTAGACGATAAGGATCGACCTTCACATATTGTTGTTCCTTCGCTTCATAAAAATAAAGGCCAAATTCGGGATACCTTTCAGGAAAAGGTGGGTTACACCGGTACCGAAGAACCAGGGGAACTAACTGCCTTTGCCCGAAGTCAGCTTCGTGAGGTATTTATGGAAGCAGATATTGGGATTACGGGTTGTAATTTTGCGGTCGCAGAGTCTGGTTCTATCTCCCTTGTAACCAATGAAGGGAATGCGAACATGGTTACAACCTATCCTGATACACAGATAACTGTAATGGGTATGGAGCGACTGGTTCCTACATGGGAAGAACTTGATGTCTTAATAAACCTGTTAAGTAGAAGCGCTGTTGGGCAAAAGATAACCACGTATGTGACGAATTTGACTCCTGGAGTGGAGGAAGGTTGTGTTGACGCGCCAAAGGAATTTCACCTTGTTATTTTGGATGCAGGGCGTTCGAATGCGTTAGGGACTGAGTTTCAATCCGCCCTTCATTGTATACGTTGTGCGGCTTGCGTAAATGTTTGTCCAGTTTATCGACAAATTGGCGGGCATGCTTATGGGTCAATTTATCAAGGACCGATTGGCGCTGTCCTTTCCCCTATTCTCGGTGGCTACGAAGAATATGGCGAACTGCCTTTTGCATCCAGTCTTTGTGCAGCCTGTACAGAGGCATGTCCAGTTAAAATACCACTCCATGAACAACTGATCAGACACCGGGAAAATTACGTAGCCGAACAAGGAAGAGCAAAAACGAGCGAAAAAATGGCCATGAAAGCATTTGGAATTGGTGCAAGTACACCTTCTCTTTTTCAGATAGCTGTAAAAGGTGCGCCAACGTTTATGAAACCATTAGTAAGAGATGGAAGTATTTCGAAAGGTCCAGGTCCAATGAAGCCGTGGACAGCTATTCGTGAATTTCCTGCTCCGGGAAAAGACAATTTTAGAAGCTGGTTTAAGGAACACCAAAAAGGGAGGAAGTAGCCAATGGCTAAAGGAACAATTCATAATAAAGACGTTTTTTTAAATGAAATCTCAGATAAGCTTGGACGTGAACGCAAAGATCATGTCTCTCTGCCAAAGTGGAAGCATCAACCACAATGGGAGGTTTACAAACATGATTCCCCTGAGGATTTATTGGCTACTTTCCGGAAAAACAGTAAGGCTAAACATGCAGATGTGGTAGAAACAGATAAATCGATGCTTCTGAAAACATTACAAAAGGTTATGAAGGAATACGGCGCGGAATCTATTGTCACAACGAAAGATGCAAGATTTGCCGAATACGGGCTTACGTCTGCATTTGATAACAGGCAAACACACATATGGGACACAGCGTTAGGTGAAAAAAATATTAAAATGGCTAAAGAAGCTAACTTGGGAATCTTTTTTAGTGATATTAGTTTGGCCGAGTCAGGTACCGTTGTACAATTCAATGATAAAGATATTGCCCGTTCCGTAAGTCTGTTGCCGACTACTTATGTTGCCATCGTATCAAAGTCATCCATTGTACCCCGAATGACTCAAGCTACACACGAAATCCATAAACGAGTAGAAGCTGGCAAAGAAATTCCAACGTGTGTCAATTTTATTTCAGGACCAAGCAACAGTGCTGATATTGAAATGGACATCGTTGTTGGGGTGCACGGGCCAGTGAAGGCGGTGTATTTGCTGGTGGAATAGACGAAGGCAGGACGAGGGGTAGTCCCTAAGTCCCCTCCAACATGGCGATGAATTCGCGTACAGCGTAAGGTAAGTAATTGTTCTTTCTCCAGATCATGCCTAATTCCAAATTAACAATGGGTTTGTTAAATGGAATGGCTATAATGTTTTCGTTGTTAATCTGGCTACAAATTTTACTCGGTAATAAGGCAACCCCTAATTTAGCTTCAACCATTTCAACCATAAAGTCTTTTTGTGAGCTTTCACAGACGACATTTGGATAAAAGCCATGTTTTTCGCAAGCGTCAATAATACTGTCATGCAGAGAGAAATCATGCCGGTATAAAATAAATGGCTCTTTTTCGATATGTGAAAATTCGATGGTTTTTTTTTCGACTAAAGGATTGTCTTTTTGCACAATAAGCATTAATGGATCTTTTAATAGTTTAATTGCTTCAAAGTTTTCTTTTTGAATAGGCAAATTACAAATTAAGCCAATATCCAGTGTTCCTTCATCAACCCCATGTTTAATTTTATTACTGCCAACTTCCGTTAATATCATTTCAATGGAAGGATAGGTTTCTTTGTATTTGCTAATTAATTTTGAAAAAAATGCAGCACCTATAATCGGGGGAATTCCAATTTTGATTTCACCCTTTTTTAAATCGATGACATCATTTAGTTCAGATGTTAGATTTTCAAAAGCATGAAGAACGTTTTTCGCATTGACTAAAAGGGCCTTTCCCGCATCCGTTAGATCCAATTGTTTAGCCCCCCGATAAAAAAGCGGAGCACCAAGTTCGGTCTCAAGGTTTTTAATGGTTTTGCTTAATGACGGCTGCGAAATATGTAGGACAGAAGCTGCTCTCGTAAAGTTCGACTGCTTGGCAACTTCTGCAAAATATTCTATCTGCCTTATGTCCATTATAGGCACCCTTTCAAAAAAATAATGTGAAATTGTACCCCTAGTATACGTTAAGGTATAGCCAAAAGGAATAACGATCATGCAAAACATGTATTTTTGTTTCTAATATGTACTGTAATAGAATAGTAGATAGATGAAGGAAAGGGAGGAATTATGAATGGCGGATTACGTAAAAACGGGCAATCTTCAGGTTGCAAAAGAGCTTTATGATTTTGTTAATTCGGAAGCACTTCCAGAAACAGGTCTTGACAGTGAATCGTTTTGGATGGATTTAGGGAATCTTGTGTCTGACCTGGCTCCGAAAAACAAAGCATTGTTAGCAAAACGCGATGAATTTCAAAAGCAAATTGATGGATGGCATAAAGAAAATAATGCGTTTGATTTTGAGGCGTACAAAGCATTCTTGGGGGAAATCGGTTACTTGGAGCCTGAGGTAGAAGATTTTGACATTACAACAGAGAATATTGACGATGTCATTACGGTTCAAGCAGGACCACAGCTTGTTGTGCCAATTGATAATTCGCGCTATGCAATCAATGCTGCCAATGCACGCTGGGGGTCACTTTACGATGCATTATACGGCACGGATGTAATAAGTGAAGAAGGCGGCGCTGAGAAAAAAGGTTCATACAACCCTGTCCGCGGCAGGAAGGTCATTGCTTTTGCAAAAAAGTTCCTTGATGAACATGTTCCACTTCAAGCATCATCGCATACGGAGGCAACCAAATATAAAATCAGTAACGGGAAGTTAGAAGTAACACTTAAAAACGGTGAAGGTACTGGACTTAAGGATGCTTCTTTATTTGCTGGCTACCAGGGGCAGACGGATGAGCCTAGAGCTGTCCTGCTTAAAAATAACGGATTACATTTTGAAATTCAAATTGACCGCAATCACTCGATTGGAAAAACGGACGAAGCAGGCGTGAAAGACGTTTACCTAGAGTCCGCAACCTCAAGCATAATGGACTGTGAAGATTCTGTTGCAGCTGTAGATGCCGAAGATAAAACGCTCGTATATCGTAACTGGCTAGGCCTGAACAGAGGAGATTTAACGTCTGTATTCACTAAAGGTGGAAAAGAAGTGACTCGTACATTAAATCCCGATCGTACCTATATAGCCCCAAGCGGTGAAGAGGTTACGCTTACTGGCCGGGTGCTTATGTTTATTCGTAACGTTGGTCACTTAATGACGAACAATGCGATTCTGGATGAAAACGGACAAGAAATTCCTGAAGGTATCATGGACGGTGTGTTTACAAGCTTAATGGCTAAGCACGGTCTTTTAGGCAATGGACCTTATCAAAATTCTAAGGAAGGCTCCGTTTATATCGTTAAGCCGAAAATGCATGGTTCAAAAGAAGCTGCTTTCGCAAATGAATTGTTTAACCGTGTGGAAGATATGCTTGATATGAAGCGGAATACGCTCAAAATTGGCGTAATGGATGAAGAACGCCGTACAAGCTTGAACTTGAAAAATAGTATTAATGAAGTAAAAGAAAGAATCGTTTTCATCAACACAGGCTTCTTAGACCGTACAGGTGATGAAATCCATACATCCATGGAAGCAGGTCCAATGATCCGTAAAGGTGAAATGAAATCATCCACTTGGCTGAATGCTTATGAGAAAAATAACGTACGTGTTGGACTGGATACTGGCTTGAAAGGGAAAGCGCAAATTGGAAAAGGAATGTGGGCAATGCCAGATTTGATGGCTGATATGCTTGAGCAAAAAGTGGGCCATTTAAAAGCAGGTGGCAACACTGCGTGGGTTCCATCACCAACGGCAGCGACCTTGCATGCGCTTCACTACCATGCAATTGATGTAAGAAAGGTTCAAGAGGAACTTGCAAAAGAAGTAAAAGATTACCGCGATGAAATCTTACAAATTCCAGTTGCAGAAAACGCTAACTGGTCGGCTGCGGAGATTCAAGAGGAGCTTGATAACAGCACCCAAACATTGCTTGGTTATGTTGTTCGTTGGGTTGAGCAAGGTGTTGGCTGTTCAAAAGTTCCTGACATTAACAATGTAGCACTTATGGAAGACCGTGCAACATTGCGTATTTCGAGCCAAATGATAGCCAACTGGCTTCACCATGGTATTTGTACAAAAGAGCAAACGTTACATACGCTAAGGCGCATGGCGAAAATCGTTGATGAGCAAAATGCAGGAGATGCATTATACCGTCCAATGGCGCCTAACTTCGATGAATCAATTGCTTTCCAAGCAGCTTGTGACCTTGTATTCAAAGGGAAAGAGCAGCCAAGTGGCTACACGGAACCAATTCTACACCGTCGTCGCCTTGAAGCAAAAGAAAAGTTCGCACTGAATAAATCCTAGGTAGGGTGCGAGGTGTGACTAACCTCAGGGGTACCAAAGGAATAGGTGTGAGGGGGGCTATTAGTCAGTCCCTCTTACGTCTTCCGATAAATCTCTTTACCAAGGCTCTTGGTGTGGAAGTGAAATTTAACGTATAACCAGACATACTAGTATTGTATTCAAAATCCAATTTTGAAATCCCTAACTATCCTCCTCGGTTTCGCTTCGTTCACCACCAGTCAAAGAAAAGTGAAGAACTGTGTTATATAATAGTGTGTATTGAGTTAAAAGCAAATGATAAATAGTCTAATGTTACATGCATGACCCCGAAGTTTTAATGGAATTATTTAAGCTGTTCAATCAATCCACCTTTTCAATATCTATTACAGTAAACGACGTCGCCTTTCACTTTTGTCGAAAAAACCAGAAAAAAATTTCATAAGTAACTATCTATAATATAATATTTCTGATTTTTTAAAATAATATCTTGACTTTGTTATAGTACAGTGGTTTAATGTAGATGAAGTTATCAGATATCAGATAAGTGAACTACCTAACTAGTAAAACAGAGGGGGTATTCAAATGCTCCAAGCTGAGAAAATATCGAGAAAAAAAGTATCTGAAATTGTTGTTGAGCAAATTGAAGGATGGATTCGTTCTGGTAAAGTTCAGCCTGGGGAGAAACTGCCTTCTGTTAGAGAATTATGTGACATGTTTGAAGTTGGGCGCTCCGCAATGCGTGATGCTTTAACGACATTGAAAGGAAGAGGGCTTGTTGACGTAAAGCATGGTGAAGGAACTTTTGTCTGTCGTATCGATACCAATCACCTGCTGCCGGATATATTGCTCTTTAGGAAAAACGACATTAACGAACTTTATCAGGTTCGCAAAATTTTAGAGGTTGGCATTGTTGAAATGGCTGCAGCAAATGCATCGTCTGGTCAACTTGATCAAATGAAAGAAGCATTGGGTGAATTATCATCGGCTAAAACAGTAAAAGGCTGGGAAGCGGACTATCGATTTCACCAAACGATTGCAGAAGCATGTGGGAACAATATACTAATTGATTTGGTGGAAGCGGTATCATCGACAATGAAAAAAGGGATTATGGATTGTCATCGAATTATACTGTCAGATAAAAAATTAACAGCTGAAGTTTTCATGCAGCATGTCGCCATCTATGATGCTATAAAAACAAATGATCCAGCAAAAGCGCGTGAGTCCATGTTATGGCACCTTACTTACGTTGAAGAACTACTTAACAGTCATTTACACTAACTGCTGCGGGACAAGGAGCCTGTCCCCATGTCCCGTAAAAATCAAGGGGGGTACGGCAACATGATTTCTTTAGATTTAGAAGGGATTTTGCCAAAAGAGCAAGTAAAACCTAACGATGAGGAAGGGCATCCACTTGGCAACGGTGGGTTTCAAATTATTGAAGCTCATTCTGAAGAAGATATTTCGAAAGTTCTCGCCTACGCGAACAAACACGATAAAACGGTAAATGTTGTTTCAGGGGGAACGAAACGAGGGTATGGCGGGGTGATTGAACAAGCGGATATTTTATTATCGCTTGCTAATTACAAAGGTATTGTGGAGCATTCAGTTGGTGACCTGACATTGACGGTGAGGCCCGGTACAACGTTAAGCGAAATTACCGATGAATTAGTAAAACATGGGCAGCGCGCGGCATTTGACACTTCCTGGCCGGAAATGGCGACGATTGGTGGCATTGTCGCAGCGAATGACAGTGGGGCGAAACGACTCCTTTACGGTTCTGCAAGAGATTTGGTTATCGGTACTAGAATTGTATATCCAGACGGAAGAGTTATCCGTACAGGCGGTAAAGTGGTGAAAAACGTGGCAGGTTATGACATGAATAAGCTTTTCATCGGTTCAATGGGAACGCTTGGTGTCATTAGCGAAATCACGATTAAATTACGACCACTTCCGAAATATGAAGGTTTGTCTCTTCTGCATTTCCCTAAAGGCAATGAACAAGCTATTCGTGAATTTTCTGTGCTCATTCTCGATTCTATGATGGAACCGGTCTCTCTTGAAATTTTAACCCCTTCTATCGCTGAAAAAATGACTGGCAACAATCACTATACACTTGCGATTGCATTTGAAGATCGAGAAAATGCTGTCCTTGATCAGGAGAAATGGGTAAAGGAACACTTGCCAATCGATGCCCAGCATTCTGTGCTGCATGAAGAAGAAGCAAGAGAGTGGTGGGGAAAATTCCGGCATTTCGGTCCTAATGGCTACAATGATGACAAGAACGACGCAGAGACACAAGCGGCTCTGAAAATTGGAAGCAATAATTTAGATGTTCTCGTTAACCTGGAAGAAGCTGACAAGCTTGCTAATGCGTATCATGTTTCGGTTGAAGGGCATGGTGGCCTGGGACATGGTATATCGAGGGTATATGTCAAAGGATTTCCAGAAGATATTGTTTCTTATAGTAAAGCACTAAGGACAAAGGTAGAAGAAAAGCGTGGGTATGTCGTGTGTACACATTTGCCATTTGCACTAAGGGAAGCGGCTGGCGTTTGGGGAGGAAAGCCAGGGTATTTTCCTTTATTAGAAGGCATTAAACGCACGAACGACCCGAAGGAAGTCCTAAACCGCCAACGTTTTGTAGGAGGTATATAACATGAGTGTGGATGAAAATAGGTTGAAGAATTTATTGAACAATGATAAAGATGGTGCACCCTGTCAAACGAAGAGTCTAGGAAACTATCTTTGGGAAGATATTCCTGATGAAAATAAATGGGCTGACTGTGTTCACTGTGGCATGTGCCTGGAAGCTTGTCCGACTTATCAAGAAACAGGTGAAGAACAACATTCACCGAGAGGTCGCGTTTATCTAATAAAAGCTGTTGCGGAAGGCAAAATTGATGTTAATGAAGCTTTTTCCAAACCCGTTTTTGATTGCCTTGATTGTCGTGCCTGTGAAACAGCATGTCCAGCAGACGTTCAAGTCGGTGGGCTGATTGAAGAAGCTCGTGGACAAATTCGCCAAGCGATGCCTTTAACAGGTTTTACAGGTGCGCTTAGCAAGACAGTTTTGAATGGATTATTCCCGTATCATAATCGCATGAATACACTCGGTGGCTTAATGAGATTTTACCAAAAAAGCGGTGTTCAACGTGCAGTAAGGAAAACAGGCTTGCTAAATGTAATGCCAACACACTTGAAAGACATGGAATCCGTTCTCCCGAAAGTCGGAAAACCTGTACTGGGAAGATATCCAGAGATTGTTCCGGCTGAAGGCGAGACAAAACAGCGGGTTGGAATGTTAACTGGCTGTGTCATGGATGTCATGTTCAGTGACGTTAACGAATCGACCATTCGGGTTCTCACACATAACGGGTTTGAAGTTGGCCTTCCGAAACAACAGGGCTGCTGTGGTGCTCTTCATATTCACGCAGGCGAAAGAGAAACAGGGAAAAACCTTGCGAAACAAAATATTGAAGCGTTTAAGGATTACGATAAAATACTTGTGAATGCAGCAGGGTGTGGGTGTGCGCTTCAGGAATATCATGAACTATTCAGAAATGATCCTGAAATGCTACCTTTAGCAGAGGAGTTTTCAGCGAAAATTGAGGATGTTTCCAAGTTTTTATATGACAATAATTTTAAACGTCCAAAAACAGAAATCAAAACAAAAATTACGTACCATGACGCGTGTCATCTAGCTCACGGACAGGGTATACGCTTTGAACCTCGTCAACTTTTAAAAGAAATCCCAGGAGTAGAAATGGTCGAATTACCTGATGCAGACAGATGCTGCGGAAGTGCGGGCATCTACAATCTTACACATCCGGAGATGGCAGGAAAACTTCTCGAACGTAAGATTGATGATATTCCTGACGATGTTGAAATGGTTTCGATGGGTAATCCTGGTTGCATGCTTCAAATCGCAATGGGTGTTGAAAAACATGGTAGAAGTGAAAAAGTTGTCCATACCGTCCAACTGCTTGACTTAGCTTATAAAAAAGAAAAAAAGGAAGCAAGCAAATTAGTGAAATCATAAATCAAAAGGAGGTGAAAGGCATGTTTGGAAAAAAGCATAGAAAACAAAATCCTGATGCTGTTGTTCAAGAATTAATTGATATTGTTGGTGAAAGTGAGGTTCTTTATTTGAAAGAAGATCTCATTTCATATGAGTGTGACGGTTACACGATGTCAAAAGGGATGCCAAGGGCGGTAGTATTTGTAAATAATGCAAAGCAAGTTTCAGAGATTGTGAAACGATTAAACAAAGAAAAGGTTCCTTATATTGCACGAGGAGCAGGAACAGGCTTAAGCGGAGGAGCGACTCCGTTCGGCGGTGAAGTCTTAATCAGTCTGGTTCGGATGAAAAAGATGCTTCACGTCGACTTGGAAAATAGAAAAGCAGTTGTAGAGCCAGGCTACGTTAACCTAAAGCTGACACAATCTATTTCAGATAAAGGGTACTATTACGCGCCAGACCCTTCAAGCCAGTACGCATGTACGATTGGCGGTAATGTTGCTGAAAATGCCGGTGGTGCGCACTGTTTAAAATATGGTGTAACGACGAATCATATTTTAGGGCTTGAGATTGTTCTTCCGAGTGGTGAAATTGTTGAAATTGGAGAAGAAGGGGTTCCTGATCGCCCAGGATACGATTTGCTCGGCCTCTTGACGGGATCAGAAGGAACACTTGGCATTGTGACCAAAATTACCGTGAAAGTTTTAAAAAATCCTGAAGGTAAGAAAACCGTTCTCGCTTATTATGATGATATTAATGATGCGAGCCAAGCAGTTTCAGAGATTATTTCCGCTGGTATCATTCCAGCAGCACTTGAAATGATGGATTCTATCGCTATCGAGGGCGTGGAATCGGCCGCTTATCCAGTTGGACATCCGAGAGATATTGCTGCCTTCCTGCTTATTGAAGTGGATGGAATCGCAGCTGGAATTGACGACCAAATCGATGAAATTCTTACTGTATGTAAAAGAAACCATGTGCGTGAGGTAAAAGTAGCAAAGGATGAAGCAGAGCGTGGACTTTGGTGGGCAAACCGTAAGATGGGCTTTGGTGCAATGGGGGCGATTTCTCCAGATTACCTCGTTCAGGATGGTGTGATTCCTAGAACTCGCTTGCCTGAGGTGCTTGCAAAGATTTCTGAAATCAGTGCAAAGTATGAGCTTCGTATTGCGAATATTTTCCATGCAGGCGATGGAAACCTCCACCCGCTTATTTTGTTCGACGCAAGTATTCCCGGTCAAAGTGAACGTGCTTCAAAAGCGGGATCTGATTGTTTGAAGGTTTGTGCGGATGTTGGTGGTTCAATTACTGGTGAACACGGTGTGGGGATTGAAAAGTCAGCTGAAATGCGTTTTATCTTCAGTGACGAAGAAATGGCTGCGCAAACGGATATACGTGCTGTGTTTAACCCGGGAAACCTATTAAATCCAGGGAAATTATTCCCTAGTCCCGGCCGTTGTGCCGAAGTTAAGCAAGATTTGAAAAAAGCAGAAGTACACTAGTTTACTAGTTAAAAAGAGATGAGGAGTGGAAGCAATGAAATTTGCTAGATTTAAAAAACAAAACGAGGAAACAATTTTGCAAGGAATCGTAACAGGCAACGGTATAAACCAAATTGAGGGTGACATATTTACAGGTTGGAAGCATACAGAAGTAGTACATAATGTTGAAGAGCTGGAACTATTGGAACCGTTTACACCGCGGCATGTAATCGGCATCGGTGCGAACTATGTCGGCAAAACTGAGGATTTACCTTCTGAACTGCCTGAAATACCCGTATTTTTTTATAAGCCGGTTTCTTCCGTTATTGGGAGTGGGAAACCCATTATAATCCCGGGTAAAATAGAAGAAGTAAAATTCGAATCAGAGCTTGCAGCAGTGATTGGCAAACGTGCAAGCAACATTTCTGACGAAGAGGTAACTGACTATATCTTTGGTTATACGGTAGCCAATGATGTAACGGCGCCGCAGTTTTTCCATGAAGCTGGACATTGGATGATAGGAAAGTCATTTGACACGTTTACACCGCTTGGCCCATATATCGAAACAGAACTTGATCCTGATAAAGTCAAAGTTGAAGCATACTTAAACGGTGACAAGAAGCAGGATAGTCCAACAACACAGATGATTGTTCCCATGAGAAAGATGATTGCTTACTTATCCAGCGTGATGACACTAGAACCGGGAGATGTGATTTTAACGGGGAGTCCGCTTGGTGCTGAAATGATGAATGACGGCGATGAAATCGTCTGTCAAATTGCAGGAATTGGTGAGCTTCGTAACCCTGTAAAACAAGGCTGATTTTATATAACAATATTTTATGTGCTTGTTAGGGGCAGACATGCATATTGTTATTTAATATAAAAGCAATTCAAAGGGGATGTTTAAAAAATCACCAAATGATAAACTACGAACTTCTTCGTTGGCTTGTCTTTCCGGTCCTCATGCAGCAGTAACCTACATTCTGGACCTCAAGACGTCGCCGCCTTGAATTTCTTGTTTCTAATTCGGCGACTTTTTGAACACGCATTTAAAAGGGGGATTTAAAAATGGGCAATGGAACATTAGCTATTCTGGCTTTACTTCCGATTATTGTTGTTGCAATTTTCCTGGTCGGACTTAAATGGCCAGCAAGTAAAGCGATGCCGCTTTCTTACATCGTCGCGGTTTTACTGGCACTTTTCATTTGGGATATAGCATTTCCAAAAGTCGCCGCTGCATCAGTTCATGGTCTTATCGTTGCTGTTACACTTTTATTCATTATTTTTGGTGCCATACTACTCTTGAACACACTTCAAGAAAGTGGGGGTCTTCACACCATTCGTCGCGGTTTTACAGATATTACACCAGACCGTCGCATTCAGGTAATTATCATTGCATGGCTTTTCGGTTCATTTATTGAAGGGTCAGCAGGGTTTGGTACACCTGCTGCTGTAGCAGTTCCATTATTGGTTGGACTTGGTTTTCCGGCAATGGCTGCTGTTGTAAGCGGTATGATTATTCAAAGTACACCGGTATCATTTGGAGCAGTTGGAACACCGATGATTGTGGGGGTAGGTACAGGAATTGAGCCGCTTACCCAAATTACGGATGTCTCTGCTTTCGTATTTGGTGTTGCTGGGAAAGTAGCTTTGCTCCATGCTATTGCGGGACTGCTAATTCCGCTATTTGTAGTCGCTATTTTAACGCGATTTTTCGGAAAAAACAAATCGTTCAGAGAAGGCCTGGCGGTGTGGAAATTTGCACTATTTGCATCGTTAGCGATGACAATCCCGTATCTTATCGTTGCAAATACATTAGGACCTGAATTTCCTTCCATGATTGGTGGCTTAATTGGGTTGGCAATTGTCATTCCGGCTGCTAAAAAAGGTTTCCTCATGCCAAAAGAAGATGAAATCTGGGATTTTGAAGCAAAAGACCGCTGGGATCCAACATGGACTGGACGTGTTGAACTCAAACACAGCGATATCTATGCAGGCAAAATTAGCATGATGCGTGCATGGGCTCCATACGTTTTGATTGCTGTCCTCTTACTAGTTTCAAGACTAACTGTTGTTGGAGATTGGCTCAAATCCGCCAAGATTACAATTCCAAATATTTTTGGAACAGAAATTTCTTCTAGTTGGGACATTTTATTTTCACCAGGTTTTATTTTTATCGTCGTTTCAATATTTACGTACTATATACACGGAATGAAAGGCCGAGAGTTTGCTCGGGCATGGACAGATTCCGGAAAAACAATGATTGCTGCTGGTTCAGCTCTTGTCTTTACAGTTCCAATGGTGCAAGTGTTTCTTAACTCAGGCGGCGGGGCAGCGGGCTATGAGAAAATGCCAATTGTACTAGCGGATGGCGTCGCAAATATAGCAGGTTCTATGTATCCATTTTTTGCAACGTTCATTGGTGGACTAGGTGCATTTGTAGCTGGTAGTAACACCGTCAGTAACATGATGTTCTCACTCTTCCAATATGGAGTAGGTGCGCGTATTGGTGCCGACCCGACTTGGATGGTTGCACTTCAAGCAGTCGGTGGAGCGGCTGGGAACATGATCTGCGTGCATAACGTTGTTGCTGCGTCAGCCGTTGTTGGTCTCGTAGGAAAAGAAGGGCATGTTATTCGTAAAACGCTTCTCCCGTTTATCTATTACGCGTTGTTGATTGGATCTATCGGTTATTCAATTATGTGGACAGCCGAAAAAGGTATTCTCAACATCGGGACGATTATCGCGGTTATTATTTGGGCGATTGTCTTTTACTTCATTGCAACGAACAAGAAACGTTTAAACGCCATTGAACGCGACATCGCTTCTTAAATACCGTATGATGGGACTCCTTCGAAAGTGAGGGAGTTTTTTTATGTACGGGAGGTGGGGCAAGGGGACAGTTTACTGTCCCTATGTCCCACCTAACGTTGTTCTAACCGCTTAATTCTTTCATCTATATCGGGATGAGATGAGAAAAGTGAGAGCATCCCGCCTTTTCCATTTATCTTCATGGTTTGGATAGCTGAATCGTCGGTACGGTCATTAACTCGAGCCCGACCTACATGATTTTTTAAAGAACGTAAAGCATGTGCCATCTTGTCGCGGCCAGCTAAATCAGCGCCTCCGCGGTCGGCATGATATTCACGATGACGTGAATACGCACTAACGACAAGACTTCCAAGAATGGAGAATAAAATTTGGAAGATAATAATCGCTGCAAAACGGACAATCATTTCCATCTCAGAACGTACAAACCGCGATACGATAATTGCAGCAATTCTTGAGAAAAAGACGACAAACGTGTTGACAACACCCTGCAGTAACGTCATGGTTACCATGTCGCCGTTCGCAACGTGAGCTACCTCATGGGCAATAACGCCTTCCACTGCATGATCGTCCAAGTTATTTAATAATCCTGCTGAAACAGCAACGAGGGACCGTTTTTTTGAAGGGCCTGTCGCAAATGCATTAACCTCGGGCGACTGATAAATTCCAACCTGTGGCATATGGACTAATCCAGCTGCACGAGAAAGTCGATGAACCTTCTCAACCACTGTACGTTCATGTGCCGATAATTGACCATTCGGATCCAGCACCTTGACCTTCATCATCTTTTTTGCAACAAAGCGTGATATTGCTAGTGAGAAGAATGAGCCTATGAAACCTATGAGTATGCTGAATACCATTAATGAGCCATAATTAATCCCTAAACCGGGACCGTTATTTTCAAACGTACCACTAATACCGGTATAGGTTGTTATTAGTGACCAGACGATTACAATTGTCGTCATTACTAGAATGTTTGTTAATAAAAAAAGAAATATTCGTTTCATTCGTTTGCCCCCATTTCAAATATACACTTCTATTTTACCATGATTGTACTAGGATAGAGAAGTATAAAACCATGAGAGCCTTGTGGCAAGGCATGAGATAGCCTTCATTAAGGCGGAATTTCAATACTAGAAAAAGAAATATGTAAGCTTAAGCAACAATGATTAACTTAAAAGATATTTAAAAACACGGTTCACCTTATATTCGGGAACCGTGTTTCAAATTTACATTTTTAAGAAGTTATACGTTTTGATATTTATCTGTCTAGTCCGTCTGAGATTCTAAATTAATCTATTTATGATAAAAACCAAAGCAGTTCCCATGTTTCGTGCCCAAACAAAAGGAGATTAGTTGTTAGTAAATTCACAAGGCTTTCCTTCTATCCACGATAACTCATTATCTGATAAATTCATTACTATACTGAATACAGTTTCCATTTTGTTAAGAACTGTTTGTTCTGGTGATTCATGACGGCAAATAGAATTAGGATAGTTTTCATGATTAGAAAGAACATTAAATAAATCATCTTTGTCTATTATTTCATTTAGAGATTCCATTTGTTTTGTTATTGTAGATAGGCGATTATGCGAATCCGGAAGTATGTTTTCCTTAATATTCCTTTTCATTTCCATAGAGCAGATATGGTTTGTATGCACTAATATACCATTAGTTGGTTTAATTTGTGCTGTATACACAGGTGATACTTCCATGCTTATGGCTTCTTCTGACTTGGAGCCAATGAGAAAATGAGCAGGTGAGGCCATTTGATTAGCTGTTACGTTAGAAACTGCCTCTTCCAGAGACTCGGACTCCAGAATTGCTCTTAAACCTAGATGAATAGGAACTTTCGGTTGCCATGTATCTGTTACTAAAGCATTTAGACAAACTCCTATGCCAGCACTATTGCATCCGATTTTGCCAATTATACCTGCTTCTGTAACCATCTGTAAGGTCGGTAGGTTACTTTGTTCAATTTCAAGATGGATTAAAGAATCGTTTTGTGAATTTTTCCAATCCCAATTTTGAGCTAACCATGTTTTTGTCGTTTTTGGTTTTGATAGTGCGAACGAAGTGCATCCATCTGGTGAAGTTATTAACGCTATTTCACTTCTCGCATTTAGAGCCAAAACATCTTCAAATGATACTCCGGCTCCTTTTGCTAATCCTTCCATTTCCTTTATATAATTTGAATTGTATTTTTCAATTTCTTTCACGTGTAACAAAGCTTTATTACATGCATCATTCCAGGATGTTCCAGCATATTCCTTAAACATTTTTTCGTAAGTTTGTAAACTGTTATGAACTTTTTCTTTTGCTTCTTTGCCGTGATCAAATCCAATTTCATAGGATGATCCAGACAATTTCAGTATACGATTATCTTTAGGTATCAACTCTTTCATGACTTAACTTCCACTTTGTTTTTTTTATAAATAATTTCTCCATCAATCATTGTCCATTCGACTTGTGCTTCTAGTAGCTTATCGGTATCGGTATTCATTAATGAACGGTCGAACAGAATGAGATCGGCTAATTTTCCTGGTTCTATACTTCCTTTTTTATCTTCTTCAAAGGATGCATACGCTCCATTAATCGTGTACATTCGTATAGCTTCTAAAAGAGAAATTTTTTGGTCTTCTCCGATTACTTGTCCAGAGAGAGATTGACGTGTTAATGACGTGTGTATGCCGCGAATCGGTGAAAAGTCTGTAACGGGACAGTCAGATGCAATTGCTGCTAGAACATTTTCTTTTAAATAGTCTCCTAATGGATACATGTGCTCTGCGCGCTCTCCATAATTTTCAACATAGCCATCTCCGTACTCGTAATGAAATGCAGGGTTTGGGATAGGCACTACATGTTGTTCTTTCATTCTTTTGATAAGGTCGGGTGTTGCTATACCTGCATGCTCAATTCGATGTCGAGTATCTGAGCGGGGGTATAATTGATGTGCTTTTTCAATGCATTTTAACAGCATATCAATTGCAGCGTCACCTTGTGCATGAGATGTTATTTGCCAACCCTTTTCGTGGGCAGGAATAAATAATTCATCAACTTCTTCCTGACTGAAATAATGGACACCAAAGTTTTCTGGGTCACTCGTGTAAGGATCACGTGTCCATACGGTTGGACCACTACTACTGCCATCAAGGAACAGTTTAACTGGTCCAATTTTAAATTTATTATCTCCTAATCCAGTAAATATTCCTGAATCAACCATATGTTTAACAACATCTTGAGGCTTACTTAATGCCCCAATCATTGCATAAATGCGCTGTTTAATAACACCTTTTTGTGAGTCAGCTTGTAAAGCATGTATATTATTTAGACCATAGCCTGTCGCATCATGAATAGATGTTATTCCTTTTTCCGCAAAATGTTCAGAAGCAATTTTATGTGCTTTTCCCATTTCTTTATTTGTGAAAGAGGCCACGGTAAACATTTTCATATGAGCATTTTCTATCATTAATCCCGTGAGTTCTCCGTCTTTTCTTTTTTCAAAACTTCCACCATCTGGATCAGGAGTATTCTTATCAACATCAGCCAGACGAAGTGCATAGCTATTCACAGCTGAAATATGCCCGCATGTGCGCACTACAAGAATAGGATGGTCTGTTGTAACAGTATCCAACTCTTCTTTCGTTGGAAAACGCTTTTCCGCCATATTTCCCTCTTGGTAGCCCCAAGCTCGGATCCATTCGCCCTTAGGTGTACTAGATGTTCTTTCTTTTAAGTCCTTCAATAAATCATCGATGGATTGAATATGTTCACTTTTACATGAAATTGAAAGCACATTTGTCCCATACATCGTAATATGCAGATGGGAGTCAATGAAACCAGGCATCAATGTATTGCCATTTAATTTAATAACTTCACTATTTTCATCTTTAAGTGTTAAGATATCTTCGGTTGACCCAACGGCTTGGATCTTATTACCCTTTATAGCTACTGCTTCTGTTATCTGATTGCTGCCATTAACGGTTATAACTTCTCCATCAATAAATAAAGTTTGTTTTTCCAAGAAAAATCCTCCCTTTTGGTACTGGTTATTTTGCTTCTATTGTGTTTGTCGGCGTATCTTCTTCATATAATTCATCCACCATGTCAGGAAAGAAACGTTCGATTGTTTCTCTAGACGCAGGCTTTGTCATCAATGAAACAGTGACGAAAACGGACATGTTTACCAATAACCCCCAAATTCCAGCGTGAACGCCGAGTGGGTGAGGGAACACGAAAGAAAAAAATAAGGTTACAATAAATCCTCCAAATAACCCCCAGAAGGTACCTTGCTTTGTTGCTCTAGGCCAGAAAAACATACCGACAATTGCCGGAAAGGCTTGTCCAATGAATCCATATCCTATTAGTAATATGTATACTAAACTTGCTGGCTCCATGATGGAAATAGGTGCGATAATAAAAACCATGATTGGGAATATCAATCTTCTTGTCCATTTTCCTGCAGTATGATCATCCCACTTTAAAAGTGGTTGTAGAATATCTTTGCTGTAGCTAAGGGCAGTTGCATGAATACAAGGTTCACTGGAAGACATTGCTGCCGCCAACGTACCAGCTCCAAGAAGGCCTGCGACAATTACAGGCATATTATCTACTGCCATTTGAATAGCTACTGTATCTGGATTCGCAAGATTTGGATACATAAAGATTCCAATAAAACCGACTACTATCATTGGTATGAGCACTATATAAAAAGTTGGTAGTAAAGTGGCTGCCCGTTTGATAGATTTCTTTGAATTTGCTCCCATCCACTGTATCCAGTGGGTTTGCCAAATAGAAAAAATAGAAATTAATATGGAGGTTGTCCAGAATGTAACGTTCATATCACCTAATCCTCCAGGGAGTGTCATGAATTCTGGAATATCAGCTTTTACGCGTTCAAAAATAGGTCTGAATGAGTAACCTCCAGTAAACTGCTGAGTAGCCCATAGGCCTACAAACCATGAGACAACTAACATTAATCCACCTTGAAAGGCATTGGTTACACCTATCGCTTTTAGACCACTTTTATACAAGTAGATAGAAATTACACCAAGTGATAAAAAAACACCGACCCATGTGGGAATCAAACCGTAACTCATTACATTCAAGATATAAGCGGCTCCAGTAGTCTGAAGTATTGCATAAGCCAGAATGCCAATTGACGTAACAATTGAGGCTAATCCGCCTAGTTGTTTACTTTCATAACGGTCAGATATTGCAGCTGACTGTGTAACGTGATTATATTTTTTTCCGAGTTCCCATACTTTCGGGCCGAAATACCAAGCAACGATAGCCATATACGTTAAATAAATGACAACATATAAAACAGGTACCCCTTTAGAAAAGGCCCATCCTGGTGAACCCATAAACGTATATGCACTAACTCCGCCGGCACCAATTAGAAGATACATCATAATTGGCCCCATGCTTCGGCTGCCAACACCCCATTCTTCCGCATCATCCATATTTCTACCTTTACCTGCGCTGTAACCGAGTATCACAGCAATTACCATGTAGGAAACAGTAATAATAAATGGAATGTATATACCCATTATTTAATCCCCCCGATTTTGTTGATAAACCACATAATAAAGGTTGTTAAAAAGATAATAATTACTGACCAAGTCATAAGGATAGGCATTCCCAGAATAATAGTATCATTGTTAAGTAATGGTATTACTGGCCAGCTTCCTAAAAGAATGACAAAGATAATGAGACCCAAACTAATCCAACCTTTACCTGTGTTAGGAAGTCTGAATGTGGCTTTCATTTAATCCCCTCCGCGTTTTATATTTTCTTTGATAGCAATATTCAAACTTCATTTGGATTGTTTTGAATTTGCAGAATATAGTATAACTATAAAGAAAATACTTAACAAGAACACTAATCACAGTGTTAAATATGAAGTTGGCTTGTTTTACGTTGTGTCCATGATGTACCCTATGTTTATTTTATGAGCCATCGTCTAGTAATTGGTATGTTTCAAGAGTATGGTGATTCATCGAATTCATAAAATTATTATCTAAGCAAATGTTTACCTTTTCAGTCGTTGATTCAGTGTCTGTATTCCTATGACCGCTTCACCATATCAATATAAAGTTGCTGGTACGCTTTATGTTCTGCTTCCATTCCTAGCTCGTGATAGAGTTTTGCAAGCCATTGGACGGGCTTTGGATCTTCTGCACGAAGTTCCATGTCAAAGCTCATACATTCTATCGCTTGTCTAGGGTGATGGAAGTAATGGTAAAGTTCTCCAAGGCGTTGTTGTTGGTTCGGATCTTCTGCAATAAGGTTCATCTCATCAACTTTTTGTAATATTGGTTCTGTAAGGGGAATATCTTTAAGTGGCTGTTTCCATTCTTGTATATATGAAAGGGCATGATCATTCAGTAACGAGGTAACAGCCTGATGTAACATATCGGAAGCCTGATCATCTTTTGAGTCATATAGAGTAAGTACCAGTTTTTGTAATTCCTCTGGTGGGATGG
Source organism: Virgibacillus carmonensis (assembly GCF_057836705.1). Classification (NCBI taxonomy): domain Bacteria; kingdom Bacillati; phylum Bacillota; class Bacilli; order Caryophanales; family Bacillaceae; genus Virgibacillus; species Virgibacillus carmonensis. Next base: position 239,777 of record NZ_JBYQFJ010000001.1, read on the forward strand.
AGCCTGAAGTAATTCCTTTATGTTTTACTAGATTAATCAATTTTTGAGATTGAGATGGTTGTAGAATAAGCTTGTGTTTGCTTATTAATGTTAATACATCTTCCAGTTTTGCATGCTCCACATAGCCATTCAATAAATCCTGATGCAAAGGTTCAATGTTAAGACCACGGGCATATAAATCTTCTAGGATGTCTAACATATTTATGCCCTCATAATGTTCAAAAACGAATGATTTCAATGCATGATAATCTTCCGTCTTTTGTGTGTGAACCACTCGGGTTACATGGATAGCGACAATGTCTATCCATCGGCTTTGTTCTTTATATATAGCCATCAACTTTTGAAAAGGTTGATCGTTGTGTTTACTGGAGTATAACTTTTTCTCCACATAAATAGGGTCTCTTTCAAGTGATGCCACGTCTCCGTTTTTGTAAAGCTCATCATAGCGCATGAATTGTAAGTCACGTGAAAAATTGATAACTATATTATGGGATGGTGCAATGTCTTTGAGGATATGGAGAATGCGATAACAGGATAATAACTTCCCATCTCGACGTTCATTATAGAAAAGCATTTCGATGAAATCAGTTAATTCATCTTTTTTTATAAAGGATTCAAAGTAACTAGCTATTAACGCAGTTTCTTGAGGTGTGTAATGCCTTTGAAATTGTTTTAACAAATCGCCTGAATTATGTTTCTTAAAATGGGGGTAGGGGGAGACTACAGCTTTAATCAATGGATGGGAAGGGAATAGTGTGACACCTTTTTTAAACGAATCTTTCACATAGGAACGGGTGCTGATTTTCTCTGACGTTACATAATTTAAATAGTGATCCTTATAAAAAAAGAGATAGTAGGTCTGATCCTGTTCGTCTGTTGCTTCAATAATTTTGCTCTGTCTATAGATACTCATACGTTTAATTTCTAATTGGTTGGATTGCTGCTTATCTCGTGCAATGATCATTGGATTTTGCATAATCAACCTCCTCGGTAGCTTAATCATACCATAAAAAAGGGAAACCGTTATGAATTAGTGTACGGTAAAACCGGGTTTCTGGACAGTCAAGGAGGGATCAAGTGTGAATAGAGTACAAGCAAAGAATTCTTGAAAAATGAATACACTTGGCGTGGACTAAACGTTAAATAAAGAACCAGACTCCTATACATAGTGTACATTGTGATTATATTGTCACTATTGTAAAGTGAACTATATAACTTTTTTCCTATTTACTTGCTCTTTGTAACTAGAGGAGGAAAGTTTAATTAAATATAACAGAATCTTTTGAAGAGACTTAAAAATTTTAGGAAAACATGGTAGATTATGTAATAATTATACTATAAAAATAGTAAGAAAGGGTGTGCAAAGTGAGAAAAGAAGGGTTATTAATTAATGGGGGAAGACTAAAAAATACGGTGGAACGTTTCGCTGATTTTGGGCGGACCGAAAACAATGGAGTAACTCGTCTAGCGTTATCTGAAGAGGATGGCTTAGTGCGCGACTTTTTTTGTTCCAGTTGCGAGGAGTTAGGCCTATCGGTAAAGATTGATGACATGGGGAATATTTATGCAACTCTTGAAGGTGTCGAGAATAAGCCACCTATTGTTATAGGATCACATTTGGACTCTGTGAAGAAAGGCGGCAGATTCGATGGAGTTCTAGGTGTACTAGCTGGTTTAGAAGTAATCCGAACATTGGTGGAGAACCAGATTAAACCACAAATCCCCATCACAGTTGTAAACATTACAAATGAAGAAGGGGCAAGATTTGAGCCATCAATGATGTCATCTGGAGTTCTTTCTGGGAAATTTGAAAAGTCTACCATGATGGAAAAAGTGGATGTAAATGGGGTCACGTTTAGGGAAGCGCTGCAGAAAATTGGATACACAGGTGATATCGAGAATCGCCTTGAAGAAGCAACAGCTTTTTTAGAGTTACATATTGAACAAGGACCAATTCTTGAAAGAGAAGCTATTTCTATTGGAGTTGTTGAATGTGTACTAGGAATGGTTTGTTATGAAATAGAAGTAACTGGTGAATCTGATCATGCAGGAACAACTCCGATGGACATGAGAAAGGACGCTCTCTTCGGGACAACTAATTTAATTACAGAAGCCCGCAAGAAATTGAGTGCTCTTGATCATCATTTAGTGTATACAATGGGAAGGTTGAATGTTTACCCGAATGTACACACGGTTATCCCGAATAAAGTTGTCTTTTCACTGGAAGCAAGACACCAGAACCCTGAAACGATTAGCCAGGTTGAGGACATTATCCAGGAACTTACGCAATCTTCTTCAAAAGAAGGCTGTGATGTTAACGTTACAAAATTATGGGGACGGGATACGGTTTGGTTCAATAAGGAAGTGTGTGATCTACTAGAACAATCAACAAAGTCATTGGGATATTCGTATAAAAAAATGGTTAGTGGTGCTGGTCATGATGCACAGTTCTTAGCAAGCTATGTCCCTTCTGCAATGGTTTTTGTTCCAAGTATTAATGGGAAAAGCCATGCCGAAGATGAACTGACTGAATGGGAAGATTGTGAAAAAGGGGTCAATGTTTTGCTAGAAACTGCTTTAACAATGTCAACAAACGGAAAGTTCAGTTATTGACTTTTATTAAAACAATCTATACTAGCCCACATGTGAAAATGAGGAGGATGTCATTATGCATATGAACCGATTTAAGAATAAATCGACTTCACTGAAGGACTTATCACTAAACTTCAATGAAATCGAACCAGATTTATCGCCTAATGAAGCAATGGATGAGTCAAATCGGTGCCTTTATTGTTACGATGCACCTTGTATTACAGCCTGTCCAACTGATATTAATATTCCATCCTTTATTAAAAAGATTGCATCTGGAAATTTAAAAGGGTCAGCTAAAGTCATTATGGAGGCTAACCCAGTGGGAGCAAGTTGTGCACGGGTATGCCCAACTGAAGACTTGTGTGAAGGTGCCTGCGTGTTGAACGATGCCTCTCTGCCGATCATGATAGGAAATTTGCAGAGACATGCAACAAACTGGGCGATTAAAAATAATGAACAATTATTTGAAGCTGGTGAAGATAACGGAAAAAAGGTCGCAATTGTAGGTGGTGGGCCTGCTGGATTGTCCGCAGCCCGTGAACTTGCTCGTCTTGGATTTAACGTAACTATATTTGAAGCGAAAGAAAAAGCCGGTGGTCTTGATACATTCGGTATTGTTTCGTTCCGCTTGCCGCAAGAAGTCTCTTTATGGGAAGTGGAGCAAGTTGAAAATCTGGGTGTAGAGATTCGTACGAATACAATAATTGGCAGAGACATTTCTGTAAGTGAAATTGAAAGCGCTTACGACGCAATTGTGCTGGCTGTTGGGTTATCAAAAGTGCCGATGCTTGGTATAGAAGGTGAAGATGCAAACGGCGTATACGACGCAATTAATTTTGTTGAAACCACAAAATCACCACCGATACGTGAGGATTTTATTGGAAAGAAAGTTGCTATTATTGGTGCAGGGAATACTGCGATCGATGCCGCTACTTGTTCAGTTCGTTTAGGAGCAAGCGATGTAAAAATGTTGTACCGCCGGACGCAAGCCGAAATGACGGCATATGAATTCGAATATGAATTCGCTAAGCAAGAGAATGTGGAATTCAGATGGTTAACACAACCAATGAAGATACTGACAGATAGCGAGGGGAAAGTTAACGCGCTAGAGTGTATTCGCATGGAACTTGGAGAGGCGGATGTTTCCGGTCGCCGTCGCCCATCCCCGATTAAAGATTCAGCGTTTACGATAGAGGTGGACGCGGTTATTAAGGCGATCGGACAATCACGCTTTGTAGACCTAATTGAAGAATTTGATCTTAGTCATGACCAAGGTATTGTGACTATTGATTCTGATACACACCAAACCTCGAATCCAAAAGTATTCGCGGCAGGTGATGTGATTTTCGGTAATGGGCAAGGAGAAGCGATGGTCGTCGAAGCGGCAGAACAAGGAAAGTTAACCGCTTATTCGATTTTTAAAGAATTGATTGGTGAAAACGCGACTGTAAATGCTTAACGAATTACAAACAAGTTACGGGAGGTATTTTTGTGGCAGATTTAAGTATTAACTTTGCTGGGATAAAATCACCAAATCCATTTTGGTTGGCTTCTGCACCGCCAACAAATTCAGGGTATCAGGTGCAAAGAGCATTTGAAGCAGGATGGGGGGGAGCGGTTTGGAAAACGCTTGGAGAACCGATTTTAAATATATCCTCCCGTTTTGCGGGCACGCACTTCAATGGGCAGCGCGTTGCAGGCTTCAATAACACCGAATTAATTACTGATCGTCCACTAGAAGTAAACTTAGAAGAAATTTACGAAACGAAAAAAAGATTTCCTAATCACACCATCATTGCCTCACTAATGGTAGAACCGCAACAGGAAAAGTGGCATGAGATTGTAAAAAGGGTAGAAGCGGTGGGGGTAGATGGATTTGAATTAAACTTCGGATGCCCACACGGGATGGCGGAACGTGGCATGGGAGCAGCTTCAGGACAAGTACCTGAGCTCGTTGAGAAACAGACGATGTGGGCGAAAGAAGTAGCTGAAACGCCTGTCATTGTGAAGTTAACACCGAACATTACTGACATTACCGCAACTGCAAATGCGGCAGTTCAGGGTGGAGCGGACGCAATTAGTATGATTAATACAATCAATAGTCTTGCAGGCGTCGATCTTGATACGTGGAACACAATCCCACATGTAGCTGGAAAAGGTGCACACGGTGGGTATTGCGGTCCTGCTGTAAAACCAATCGCCCTTAACATGGTTGCTGAATGTGCTCGTAACTCAACGATCAATGTTCCTATATCTGGAATTGGAGGGATTTCAGACTGGAGAGATGCAGTCGAATTCATGTTAATGGGGGCAGGCGGTGTGCAAGTTTGTACAGCAGCTATGCACCACGGCTTTAGCATAGTAGAAGATATGGTTGATGGCCTAAACAATTACCTCGACGACAAAGGCATAGCATCCGTTGAGGACCTTGTTGGGAAGTCGGTTCCGAAGTATTCTGACTGGGGTGACCTTGATCTCAATTATAAAACGGTAGCCCGTATTAATACGGACACGTGTATTAACTGTAATAAATGCCATATTGCTTGTGAAGACACGGCACATCAATGTATCGATATGCTAAAAGCTAAAGATGGCACCAAGTACTTAAAGGTTCACGAAGAAGACTGTGTAGGTTGTAACTTATGTTCGATCGTTTGTCCAGTGGACGGCGCGATTGACATGATTGAGATTCCAAGTGATCAGCCAATGACATGGAAAGAGCGTGAGGCTGCAATCAAGCAACCATCATGTGGAATTAGTTTGGTCAAGTAACTGAAAGGGGTTGACAAGGATGAAAAAATTGATAAAAAATGGAACGATTGTAACGGCTGCTGACAAATACGAAGCTGATGTGCTGATTGAGGATGGCAAGGTGGCGGCGATTGGCACCCATCTTAATGAAGATACAGATGAAGTGATTGATGCAAAAGGGGCATACCTTTTTCCAGGGGGCGTTGACCCACACACGCATTTGGATATGCCATTTGGTGGAACGGTAACTGCTGATGACTTTGAAACAGGAACGATTGCTGCGGCTTATGGGGGTACGACAACGGTTATCGACTTTTGCTTAACGAATAAGGGAGAGCCGTTAAGAAATTCCGTTAGTCATTGGCATGAAAAATCAAAAGATAAGGCAGTCATTGATTATAGTTTCCATTTAATGATAGGTGAAGTAAATGACGCTGTACTACGTGAACTCCCTTCGATTATTGAAGAAGAAGGTATTACATCGTTTAAAGTATTTATGGCTTATAAAAATGTCTTTCAAGTGGATGACAGCGTACTGTTTCGTACACTTTTAACTGCAAAAGAACATGGTGCCCTAGTCATGGTGCATGCTGAAAATGGTGATGTCATTGATCACCTCGTAACAGAAGCATTAGACAAAGGTAACACAGATCCAATCCATCATGCATTGACGAGGCCACCAGAATTAGAGGGGGAAGCAACAGGAAGAGCTGTCGAGCTAACTGGCCTTGCAGACTCCCAACTGTACGTTGTGCATGTGACTTCTGCTGCTGCACTTGAAAAAATAACAGAAGCTCGTCGAAAGGGTTACAACGTATGGGGTGAGACTTGCCCACAGTATTTAGTATTAGACCAATCAAATTTAGAAGAGCCTAACTTTGAGGGAGCTAAGTATGTGTGCTCACCGCCATTACGTGAAAAATGGAATCAAGATGTACTCTGGAATGCATTAAAAAACGGTCAACTGCAAACGTTAGGTTCTGACCAATGCTCCTTTAATTTTAAAGGCCAGAAAGACTTAGGAAAAGGCGATTTCACGAAAATCCCTAACGGTTGTCCGATTATCGAAGATCGCTTTAGTCTCTTTTTCTCTGAAGGAGTTAAAAAAGGACGTATTTCGATCAATCAATTTGTTGATATGGTCTCGACGCAGCCAGCGAAGCTTTTTGGATTGTTTCCACAAAAAGGGACGATTGCAGTCGGCAGTGATGCTGATATCGTAATTTTTGACCCAGATCGGGAACGTACATTATCTGTTGATACGCATCATATGAACGTTGATTATAACCCATTTGAAGGAATGAAAGTCACCGGCGAACCAATATCTGTACTCTCACGTGGAGAATTTGTAATCCGCGACAAACAATTTGTTGGAAGTCCAGGAGAAGGTAACTATTTAAAACGAAAACGGTTTAATAGCGACAATAAAGTAACCGAAGAATCTTTGAGTTAAGCTATTTTCTAAAAGATGGTTTCTATTAAATAAGGCTTCTGCTTTTTCATAAGGATTATTGCTATTTAATCTACGCAGTTGATATAAACTGCGACGTAACATACCGCTCCGGAAATACACTACGCTTTCCGCGGGCTCGCGCTGAGCCTCCTCGCGAGCAAAAACCGCTCACTGCGGGGTCTCATCGTCTTCGCTGTTTCCGCAGAAGTCTTCGTGTATTTCCTCCGCTAACATGGTGTCTGGAAGCAGTACTATATAGCTCCTTTCACTATTATGGCAGTTGATTGGAGCGGAGGACCGTTGACTCCTGCGGGAACAGCACGAGTCTGAAGACCCCGCAGCGGTGGTCTTCCGCGAGGAGGCTGAAGCCGTGCCCGCGGAAAGCAACGGTCCGTAGCGGAAATCAACCAGCAATTACGTCGCAGTTTATAGATTTTGTGGCAAAGACAACAATCTTTTAGAAAAAGCCTTGAGTTAAAAAGGAGGAAATAAAAAGTGGAAAGGCCAAAGTCGCACCACAAAGAATTTCTGGGAGAAAAAGAAAAAATCGACAATTTGTATAGTAAGGGATATCAAATTACCGCGGTTAACGAAACACTAAGTGGTGCATTTGTAGAGTTTTCCCGGATCACTGAGGAAAAGGGGCTGGAAAAAGAGGAACTTCAACTATTAAATCCAGACACCAGAATTTATTTCTCAACTCTCATACGGGCCCAGCAAAAAGCACAATAAGATAAGTAAGTTGACTATTTTTGCTACGAATAAAAAGGCTACACGTAATTGAACAGTTACGTGTAGCCTTTTTAACATGTACTTTTTACTGATCCCTTTTATTAGCTATAGACCCATTTGTGAAAGCGCATACAATTATGCGTAAGCTGGCTACACGAAAATACATTGCAGTGTCTACAAGTTCGCTACATCATCTTTTGATTCTATTTCAACATCGGTATCTATTATCCAGTCCCGTCCAACTGTTATTCCTAAGTACTTTTCATCGTCTGGATCTTCTATCTCCTTCTGATTATATTTCTTGAACCACCAATATTTAGCTAAAACATAGTAAGCTGCTGATCCCACAATAAACCCAATAATGAAGGAGTAATCCAAAAATAGACACGCTACTGCTCCACCTATAATCCAGGATAAAAATCCAGCAATATTTATGCCTTTCCAATAAGAGTATTGACCATCGTTTTTGTATAAATCAGGTACATTCACTCTTCGCTTGCGCAATACATAATAGTCTACAAACAAAACCCCTGTTATAGATGATAAAATTGCCCCGATGATTAATAAAGCGGTTAATATTACGTCCATAACATTCCAGGGTTGAATGATGATCCCCACGATTCCTGCTATAAAGACAGCTACAGCATAGGAAACTTTAGGTCCTCCTGCGTTTGAATAAATAGCCGCAGCAGGAACGAGGTTGGCAGAAATATTGGTAGACCACTGCGTGAGAATAACCATGATCAATAACACCCATAGCATCCATCCAGTCGTACTATCCTGCAGGGCTATTACGGGATTATTTGTAGAAGCGGCTGTAAATGATGCAGCTCCAATCATAATCATGAAACATCCCGTCAATGGGAGTGCGATAACACTTCCAATTAGGATACCTTTATTCCGCTTAAACCAATTTCTCTCAAATTTTGGTGCCTTAATGTGTCTTGAAATGGTTGGAATGTCAGCACCTAAAGTGGCCCAAAATCCCATATTAGCGAAAACAACAACCATAAATGCTGTTATTGTTGCAACTCCAGAAACAGGACTTTCAACCCATGTCCATACACTTTTTCCTTGTTCTAGTGCTTGAGTTGATAACGTGGTGTACATCCATATGGAAACAATAATAATGAATGGTACCGAAAATTCCGCAAACCTTTCAACCCATTTTATCCCGAGTGCAGTGTTTATTAATTGAAATAAGGCAAACAAAAGAAAACAAATGAACCAATTATCGTAACCATAAAGAATAGTTAAAATTACACTAATTGCAGTTGCGCCAAAGTAAGTATTTACACCAAACCAAAATGATGCTGAGACAGCACGGATAATGGAAGGGAAATGGGTTCCGACTATACCAAATGGTGCTCTCATGTAGACTGGGAAAGATATTCCGTGTTCAATTCCGATATCCCCGATTAACGTAATAAATATGCCAATAGCAAGCGATCCTATGAAGGTTGCCGTAACGACCCAACCTAGAGGAATGCTCTGAATTCCTGCAGCACCAATCGCGAATGTTGCTAACAGAACGCTCATTCCAATCCACATGAAGAAGAAACCAGTCGTACTAATGGACTTTTCTTTATAGGAAATTGGAAGTAAATCAGGTGACTTTAGGTAATTCCCCGAATTCCGTTTCATTAATAAACCCTCCTGTTAAGATAATTCACCTATCTTATTCTGCTAACAATAAATTCAGCAAAAATACCTATCACTAGATTGTTCTTCAAGTAACAGCTCAGTTGCATTAACTAAAAAACAGGGGTCATGATTCTTTCGCATACGAATTACCGATAGACATGATTGTAACTTCAAAACGTCCTCCATTCCTTTTGAATTTGGATTTTTTAGAATTAGCAGAATATAGTTTAACTATAAAGTAAAGTGCCTTTAAGAACACTAAACACAATGTTACATATGATGATGGCTTGTTTTACATAGTGTATATTTTTTGCTAATTTCAGTGATTATTGACAGGGATATTTTTAACTAAATAATAAGCTTTAATAGCAGTTTCAAGTGCCAAACGATTCATTGGCTCCATAAATCCTTCTCCGATTAATTGTTCGATTTTTCCCAGTCGGTGATAGAGTGTCTGGCGAACAATAAACAACCGTTCGGCTGCTTCCTTTTTAGAACCGCAACAATCCAAATATATTTCTAGTGTTGTAAACAGTTCACTTTTCATTTCTTTGTCGTATTTTAATAAGGTCCCTATATAGTCGTTAATATAAGATTCAAGGTGCCCACTTTCCTGTAGTAGGAGAAGAAGTCGGTATACACCAATATTGTCGTAAAAAAATGTTTGCACTTTTTTTGATTCTTGTAAGATTAAAACATCTCTAGCTTCTTCATAACTTCTGGATAGTAGCGTACTATCTTTGTGGACGTTACTTACACCAAACATACATTTACTGCCATTCAAGATGTTGGTTTCTTTTATGTCAAGTATGGTTTGTATTATTTGTAAAAGCTTTGTATTGTCTTTTATTAAATGCTCTTCCGTAGTAAAGGAAGAAATAATTGCAAATTCATTTTTCCCGATGGATACAGCTGGAAAAAATCCATGTTGCTTGAAAAGAGACTTGACCATCATAGATCGTTGTAATTTTATTTCTTCCCAGTCTTTTTCAACTAAATTTAATTCAGGGTAATTTGTTTTGATTAGAATAACCCTATAGTACAAATTCATTGTCAGGGATGGGATGACTGTTTGAAGTTCGTTAAGGTCATACTTCTTACCTTGTAATAAATTCCGAACAAGTTCATCTTCCTGGTTTTGTTTTCTTTCTTCAATCGTTCTGTTTCTCAACATGATTTGTGCGATGGCAAGTGCAGCACAATCCATTACAGTAAAGAAAAACTCATCTAGTACGCTATCTTTTACTTGTAAGCATAAATATCCCCAAACTTGTCCTAGCCCCTTTACCGGAAACAATGCAAAGCTTTCTTCATTTAATGAAAAAAAACGTTGTTGCCTACTTTGTTCCTTGAACCCTTTAAAATAGGAACGTATTACTTCGTCCATGTCCTTAACTTCAGGAGGGTAATAGTAGGATTTAGTATCCATTGTAATAAATAAGGTGCTTTTTTTAAAGTTAGCGTATAGTTCCTGGAGAATTTTTAATATACCGTTTGGTGAAAGAGAGAGCTCATTAAATCTTTTAGAAAGTAAATTTAATCGATTCAGTTCTACATGATGTTGGTTAATAATTAATGAATGAAGGTCTTGAGTGATGTCAACAAATTTTACAACCTTTTCAAATATAATGATTGGGAAATCATGTTCATCTGCTAGTTGTATTACTTCGGATGAAATTTTATTGACATGAGTGCCAATTTCAATACAAATACCTACAGCATTTCTCTCTATTAATTTTTTAACATAGGTAGATTTGGTTTGTGAATCAAGCTCCAGGCCAGCACCGGTTGTTAGAATTAATTCGCCTCCATTTATTAAGGATTCGAATTTGTTCGTTTCCAATATATGCGTCCATTTCACCAGATTCTCCAATCCATTCCTTCCAGCTATAACTTTAGCATGTTGAAATGTATCTCTAGTTAGTACATTTTTAATGGTTAATTGGAATCCACTTATCAAGTTACATTCCTCCAAATCGTTAAGTCAAATTGTAAATGATTTAACCTTATGTAAAGTGACAATGTTGGGAATTATTTGTAAAATAAATTATGAAGTATAGTTGAATCAGTGTCAACTTCAAGTAATACAAAATTAGATGGGAAATTGGACATATGTGCCCTGTAAAGTAAACGCTTACAAAAAATGTTAGTGGACAATGCGTAAAGTCAAACGTTGTCCTGAGGAGGGAGAAGATAGCATGGAAACTGTAGAAGAACAGAACAAGAAGTTACTTACTGAAAAGGACCGTCAACATGTATGGCATCATGTTTCACCGTATAATAAAAACAATCCTGCTATGGTTGTAACGGAAGCAAAAGGATCTTGGATTACTGACCATAGTGGAAATAGGTTACTTGATGGAATGTCCGGGCTTTGGTGTGTCAACGTTGGTTATGGAAGAGAAGAGCTGGCGCTAGCGGCATATGAACAAATGAAACAGATGGCTTATGCCCCTATGATTCAAAGTCATGTCCCGGCAATAGAGCTTGCTGAAAAGATAAACGACTTATTGGATGACGATTATATGATCTTCTATTCCAACAGTGGTTCAGATGCTAATGAAGTAGCATTTAAGATTGCTCGCCAATACCATCAGCAAAATGGAGAATCTTCCAGATATAAGTTTATTTCCCGTTACCGGGCATACCATGGTAGTTCGATGGGGGCATTGTCGGCAACTGGTCAAGCATTACGAAAATACAAATACGAACCACTTTCATCTGGATTTCTGCACGTGGCACCTCCAGATAATTTTCGAAGGCCTTTAGGGCAATCCGTAGAAGAGTATAATTTATTACGAGCTGAGGAAATAGAAGAAAAAATTATATGGGAACAGAAAGAGACCATTGCAGGGATTATCATGGAACCACTAATTACTGGTGGAGGTGTGTTAATTCCGCATCCGGTATATGTGAAAAAAGTACAAGAGATCTGCAAACGACATGGTGTTTTATTAATTATTGATGAGGTTATTTGCGGGTTTGGCAGAACAGGTAAGATGTTCGGTCATATGCATTATGATAGTAAGCCGGATGTTATTACGATGGCTAAGGGACTTACAAGTGCCTATCTGCCATTGTCAATTACTGCTGTTCGTAAAGACCTTTATGAAACGTTTAAAAGTAGTGAAGAAAATAGCCACTTTCGCCATGTTAATACATTTGGAGGGAACCCGGCAGCCTGTGCAGTTGCTTTAAAAAATATCGAGATAATTGAGCAAGAAAATCTAGTGTCGAGAGCTGCAATCTTAGGGGATCGCCTCGAAAAAGAGTTAGAAGAATTGAAAGATCATCCATACATTGGAGATATTCGTAGTCTAGGATTTTTAATGGGAATCGAATTGGTAGAAGATAAAGTGACAAAAGAGCCTGCAAATGCTCAGCGGGTTGGCAAAATCATTGGGGAGTGTAAAGCCAATGGTTTAATCATTGGAAAAAATGGAGATACAGTAGCGGGATATAATAACGTTTTGACAATTTGCCCGCCGCTTTCCAGTTCGGATGAAGATTTGGATTTCATTATTACTGTATTGAAAAAGGTCTTTAAAGAAAATGAATCCTTAAACTAAAGTGAGAGCTGCTTAAACATACCAAAAATCTAGGAGGTTATTATGATGACTCAAACTATTGTAAAATCACTTAAAAACTATGTTGGCGGAAAGTGGATTGAGGCAAAATCAGAGAAAACCGAAAGCGTATATAATCCTGCCACAGGAGAAGTAATCGCACATGTACCTATTTCCTCAAAAGAAGACTTGGATCATGCAGTAGAAGTAGCTAATGATGCTTTTCAAAGTTGGAAGGAAGTTGCGGTTCCAAAACGTGCTCGTATTCTATTTAAATATCAACAATTGCTAGTTGAACACTGGGATGAACTAGCAGAATTGCTGACAACCGAAAACGGTAAAAGTCTAAAAGAAGCACAAGGGGAAGTATTGCGTGGAATAGAATGTGTCGAGTATGCATCAGGGGCACCGTCATTAATGATGGGTAGCCAATTGCCTTCGATTGCAACGGGTCTTGAATCTGGTGTCTACCGCTACCCTATTGGTGTAATAGGTGGAATTACACCATTCAATTTTCCAATGATGGTTCCATGCTGGATGTTCCCGATGGCGATTGTTACCGGTAATACGTTCATATTAAAACCATCTGAGCGTACACCGTTACTTGCAAATCGTTTAGCTGAATTACTAGAAGAAGCAGGATTGCCTAAAGGTGTATTCAATATAGTTCACGGGGCACATGATGTTGTAAATGGATTATTAGATCACAAGGATATAGCTGCTATTTCATTTGTAGGTTCACAACCAGTTGCCGAATATGTTTACAAAAAAGGTACCGAAAACCTCAAACGTGTCCAGGCGCTTGCAGGGGCAAAAAATCATTCTGTCGTACTAAACGATGCTAACCTGGAAAATGCGGCTGACCAAATAATAGGAGCTGCCTTTGGTTCGGCAGGCGAGCGCTGCATGGCATGCTCTGTTGTAGCTGTAGAAGATTCAATTGCTGATGAATTTATTGAAAAACTTGTTCAAAAAGCCAATGAAGTAAAAATTGGTAATGGATTGGATGACGGCGTATTCTTAGGTCCAGTTATTCGCGATAATCATAAAGAACGTACACTACAATATATTGAAGATGGTGAAAAAGAAGGAGCGAAACTGATTCGGGATGGTCGTAAAGATGAAAGTGCTCACCGGGAAGGCTATTTTGTCGGACCAACTATATTTGATTGTGTAACAAGTGACATGAAAATTTGGGAAGATGAAATTTTTGCTCCTGTTCTATCTGTTAGCAGAGTAAAAAACTTAGAAGAAGCGGTTGAGCTAACGAACAAATCCCGTTTTGCAAATGGTGCATGTATTTTCACAAAAGATGGCGGTAGTGTACGCACTTTCCGTGAGACGATAGACGCAGGTATGCTCGGGGTGAATATTGGTGTACCAGCTCCAATGGCATTTTTCCCATTCTCTGGATGGAAAGATTCCTTTTATGGTGACTTACATGCAAATGGTAAAGATGGCGTTGAGTTCTATACACGAAAGAAAGTAGTTACTACTCGCTGGGTGTAATTGTAGCACATCTATAAATGAGTTAAAAAGGGATAGTGACGAAGAAAGCTTTCTTCGTCACTATCTAGTCTTTGGGGCACTAACGATGCCCAATCATGGGATCAGTAATTCACTTTACTTACTCAAAGTTTGTTAGGGAGGGGTTACATATGTTCAATTTACCTGCTGAAACGTTCTGGTTAATTGTTCCATGGCCTTTTATTTGGCTAACGTTAGGTATTATTATGTATTTCATCAAAAAAAGAGATGATGAACTGGAAGACGAATTTTATTCAAAATCAGATGATAAGGAGTTGAGCCATGCAGAGCACGTCAATGAGTGGATACATGTTTCTAGGTGGTCCAGCACTAGCATTTCAACAAGGTTGGTATGCAATATGGTATGCAATCGGTGATGCGGGCGGAGGCATTGTTAACCTATCTGTTCTAGGAAAAAGAATGCGGCGTATGTCTGAGATTTTGGGTGCACTATCACCTATTGAGTATTTAGAAAAACGTTTTGAAAGCGCAGCTGTAAGCATTGTTGGATCCATTATTTCTATCATTTTTTTATTTGCTTATGTTTTTGCGCAGTTTATTGCGTCTGGCAAGGCACTGGAATCTCTAACCGGGTTGCCATATGAGTGGGCACTTATTATTGGGGTTAGTGTAATCGTAGCCTATACGGTGATCGGCGGATATTTAGCTGTAGTTTGGACAGACTTCTTCCAAGGAATTGTCATGGTTTTAGGGGTTTTGGGTATTTTGGTTATGGGGCTTATCCATGTTGGAGGACTCTCTGGCTTAAACCAGGCTCTTGGTCAAATTGATTCTTCCTACTTGAGCATATGGGGAAAAGACCTTGAATTCTATGGACAGTGGGGCGTTATTCTAGGAGCTGTTTTAATTTACTCTATTGGGTATATGGGACTTCCACATGTAGTTGTAAGACACATGTCAATGAAAAGCACGAAGACAGTGAAAACGGCTACACTTTGGACGGCGATATACAATCAGCTTTTTGCATACGCACCATATTTACTAGGGTTTATTGGAATCATTATGCTACCAAATCTGGCAGATCCGGAAATGGTTATTCCGACACTAGCATATGAATTTTTTCCAGGGATTTTTGCGGCAATACTACTTTCAGCTATAATGGCGGCAATTATGTCAACTTCTGATTCTATTTTAATGCAAGCTGGAACCATTTTATCACGAGACGTTTATCAACGATTTATTGATAAAAAAGCTAGTCAATCCAAAATGATTCGTGTCTCACGCCTTAGTATTCTTCTTGCAGGTGTAATTGGAGTCGTTGTCGCAATAAATCAGCCGCCTTCCGTATTTGCTCTCGTGATTTTTGCGTTCGGCACACTGGGGAATAGCTTTCTAGTCCCTTATGTATGTTCGGTTTATTGGAAAAATGCCAATAAAATAGGGGTATTGTGCGCAATGATTGGTGGTGGACTAACCAATATTCTTTGGACATCTTTTGATTGGCAAAGCGCTACAGCAATCCATCCGTTCCTAGGAGGATTAATGGTTTCCATCTTAGGAATGATCATTGGTAACAGGTTTGGATCTACCCCCTCTGAACCCATTCAGAAGGCATTTGATGATGCAAAAGGTCCACGGAAATTACCTAAAAATATTGAAAAGAATATAGCACGCGATATTGGGCCTGAGGCAAGAATTATTGCTGATTTTGTAGGCCAGAAAGCTCCGGTCAAAGGGTGATGTTAATGAATGAAACAGTCCAAGCAGAAGCGGTAGGTTTTAATAATCATGAAATAAAGATTTACCTTGAAAGGATGGATACGAATAGATCCTTTAAGGTGGATCAACTTGTATTTTATCCTTACTTCTTTTTTGAATATGAGCTTGAAAGAAAAAGCTTTTTTCATCCACTTGGTGGAGCGGTAGGCTGTACCGTTGACGGGATAAATGGGGTCGGTGCTGTAATTGATACATCCCCTGACTTTAAGGAACAAGCAATAACTACTGAAAAAATCATTCAAAAAAAATTAGATACAGTGGAGGCTAAGGGAATTGCGGAAAAGTTTCTGTATAACTCTATTTCCTATAAAATGAAAGTTCTCTCTATGCCAAGGTTAGAGCTAGTAAAGCAGGAAGTATTTTATCGACCATACTGGATTGCAGAAGGTGGCGCTTACTCGTCTAATCAATTTTTGCTGACAGTTGATGCAGTAACTGGAAAGTACCACCCGTTGTAACTTACATAGTTGCTTTTGGATGCCCGTCCGTTGAGGGAAGTGGCTTGTAAAGTGGAAGAGGCCATGGTTCTCAGGAGAAAAATGAGATTGCAAATAGGTTATTTCTTGTTATAATAGAATGTAGAATAGATTAGTTTAAAAAGGCGTTGCAGTTTGGTCACTGTGCCGTCTCTTTTTGTACTCTAAAAAAATATAAGCCTTTATCGGTATAAATAAAAAAATCTAAGGATTTCTCTGTTCTTGAATCTTTTTGAAAGGAAGTGTGCAGATGTCAAAACGGGTTTTGGAAAATGATTGGAAGCCGTTGTTGAGTGAGGAATTTAAGAAGCCCTACTATCTGAAATTGCGTGCATTTTTAAAAGAGGAGTATGCAGCACACACTGTGTATCCGCAAATGGATGATATTTTCAATGCGCTTCATATTACCCCTTTCCATCACGTGAAAGTAGTTATTCTTGGGCAAGATCCATATCACGGTCCAGATCAAGCGCACGGGTTGAGTTTTTCTGTGAAACCGGGTGTAGCTGTGCCACCATCTCTAAAGAACATTTTCAAAGAAATGAAAGATGATGTTGGTTGTCCCATGCCTGAAGATGGATACCTAGCTAGCTTGGCAAAACAGGGTGTGTTATTGCTAAATACAGTGTTGACCGTCCGAAAAGGACAAGCGCACTCTCATCAAGGAATGGGATGGGAGAATTTCACAGATCGGGTAATTACATTATTGAATGAAAAAGATACGCCTGTTATTTACATTCTGTGGGGGCGTGCTGCACAAAATAAACAAGCACTTATTGATACGGATAAACATTATTTGATTAAGGCCCCGCACCCGAGTCCTCTATCTGCTCATCGAGGCTTCTTTGGTAGCAAGCCTTTTTCAAAAACCAATCAATTATTAAAAGAGATTGAACTTGACGAAATTTGTTGGGGAGCAGTCAAAAAGGACTGAATAGTTGATATCTATTATGGAAGCTAGCAGATTCGCTCGTGACTAGAGTCTGCTGGTTTTTTATATTTTCAGAACTTTTGTTTTTATAAGGAAAAAAGCATACAATAAAAAAGAAATACGAATCGAAGGGGAGATACAGATGACAAAGAAAATAGCTGCGGAGATGGTTGAAACCTTTTCCAACAAGATTCATGAGTATTCTCAAAACCAGGTGATGAAACATGCAATAATGAAAAATGGAATACAGGGATCAACGGAAAATAAGGCATCTTCGGTTGCAATGAATTATGTGTTTTCCGAAGAAATTGAAACGGGGAAAGTAACGAACCAGCAACAAAGCGGGCGCTGCTGGATGTTCGCCGCATTGAATACGTTTTCACACCGAATGAATGATAGGTTCAATTTGAAGGATTTTGAGCTATCGCAGAATCATATAAACTTCTGGGATAAATTTGAAAAGGCGAATTACTTTTTGGAAAATATTCTTGAAACTACTGGCGAGCCATTGGATGGAAGATTGGTTTCCTGGATTTTGACGACACCGCAGCAGGACGGCGGGCAATGGGATATGTTAGTTTCGCTTATTGATAAGTACGGTGTTGTGCCGAAACAAGTGATGCCGGAAACTTTCCATAGCAGTAAATCTAGTGAATTAAACAATCTTATGAATGCCAAGTTGCGCAAAGATGCTATTAAACTACGACAATTGCATCAAGAAGATAAATCGGAATCAGATCTGCAGCAGGTCAAAGAAACGATGCTGTCCGAAATCTATACATTGCTGGTCTATTCTCTTGGTGAACCACCACAAACATTTGATTTCGAATACAGGGATAAAGATAAAGTTTTTCATAGAGAAGAAGGCGTCACTCCAAAAGAATTTTATAACAAATACGTGGGACTCGATTTGAATGATTATGTGAGCGTCATTAATGCTCCTACAGGGGATAAACCATACGGAAAAACGTATACGGTGCAGCATCTTGGCAACGTGGTCGGAGGTACTCCAATCAAGTATTTAAACGTAGATATGGAAACGTTAAAAAATCTTGCTATCAAGCAGATTCAGGAAAACGAAAGTGTCTGGTTCGGCTGTGATGTTGGGCAGGATTCCAACCGTAAAGACGGAATCATGGATTCATCTCTTTATGATTATGAGAAGGCGTTCGGATTTCCAATTCAAATGTCAAAAGGAGAACGTCTTGATTATCATGATGGCATGCTGACACACGCGATGGTTCTAACGGGGGTGAATATTGTAAACGGTAAGTCAAACAGATGGAAAGTCGAAAATAGCTGGGGCGAAAAAGTTGGCAATAAAGGCTATTTTGTAATGAGTGATGATTGGATGAATGACTATACGTATCAAGTGGTCGTTCATAAGAAATATCTCTCGGATGAACTAAAAAATGCCTGGGAGCAAGAACCGATTACGCTTAAACCTTGGGATCCGATGGGTTCATTAGCTATGATGAAATAAAAAAAGCCCGGTACCCGGTGAAAATCACTGGGTATCCGGGCTTTTCCATTATACTTGCTCACAAGGTCTACCTTCACTCCATTCAAGTTCATGATCCGTTAAATTCATTACAATACTGAATACGGTATCTATATCTTCATGTTCAGATTGATCCGGTTGACTGTGACGGCAGATAGAATCAGGGAAATGATCATGATTAGAAAGAATTTGAAATAGATCATCTTTTGTACTATTTTTACCTTCTAGTTTGTCTAAGAGATTATTAATTGTTGTAAGACGTGTAAAAGAGTTTGAACGTGCATCTTCTGTAATTTTTTCTTTTAGCCCGACAGAACATATGTGATTGGTGTGCGTTACGATCCCGTTATTGGGTTCTATTTTACCAGTATCTACTGGTGAAACCTCCATACCAATCATCTTCTCTGACTTGGAAGCAATCAAGAAATGTGCAGCTGATGCCATTTGATTATGATCTACTTTTGAAATTGCTTCTTCTAGTGCATACGATTCTAGTACGGCCCGTAATCCCAGATGAATGGGTACTTTTGGCTGCCAGGTGTCCGTTACTAGTGCATTGAGACAAACTCCGAGTCCTGCGCTGTTACAGCCTATTTTTCCGATGATGCCAGCTTCGGTGATCATTTGTATGGAAGGTAGCCCCTCTTGTTCAATATTTAATTGAACAAGTGCGTCTAGTTGGGAACCTTTCCAGTCCCAAGTCTGAGCCAGCCATGTTTTGGATGACTTTGGTTTTGTTAATGCAAAGGAAGTACAGCCGTCAGGTGCAGTTATTAGTGCGATTTCGCTTCTTGTATTGATTGCTAAAATATCCTCAAAGCTCACGCCAGCACCTTTAGCTAACCCTTCCATTTCTTCTAAATAACTTGAGTGATAATTCTCAATTGCATTGACGTGCAGCAATGCTTTTTCCTTGGCGTCTTTCCATGACATAGCAGCGTTTTGGTGAAACATCCTTTCATAGGTTTCTAATGTACGGTGAACTTTTTCTTTTGTTTTTTCACCATGTTTAAATCCTATTTCGTAGGATGATCCACTCAATTCTAGAATTTGTTTTCCGTTTGTCATTACCATGCACTCCCATTACGAATTTTGGTTAGTTGAGCTAGTCAGGTGTTGTAGGGTTTGCAAGACTGTATTTGTTAATATTTGTACACCTGGCAGTATCATTTTATGATCAAATGACATATTCGGATGATGTAATCCTGGTTTCAAATCACAACCTAGTCCAAGAACGGATGCTTTTATATGGCTCTTCTTCAATGTGTAAAAGTGGAAGTCTTCACTGCCAGTTGTGATTACAGGGTCTACTAAGTTTTCTTCACCCAAAACTTTTGTTATCGATTCAGCCATAAATTCCTGTGCTTGATGATCCACGATTGCTGATGCCATCATTGATTCCACAGATAACTTGATAGGTACATGGTAATAATCAGAAATGGATTCAACGGCATCCTGAACAGAAGTGGTTAATTTTTCAATCGTGTCATTGGTTTGTGCCCGTAAATCAATACTAAAACTAGCATTTCCTGGAATAATATTAGCACTATCACCACCAGCAAGAAATTTAGTGAACTTTACGGAATGTGGAATTAACGGGTCGATATGAATGTGATTTAACTTTTGGACTAATTCTGAGCCCACTTCGATAGCGTTTACACCGAGATGAGGACGTGCTCCGTGCGTATCTTCTCCTTGAATTATCCCAGTTATATGTCTTGCTGCCCCATGCAAAAGTGCTGGTGTTGCCATGCCGTTTTTCACTTCCTGAACCGGACGCAGGTGGACGCCATACAAATAATCAACATCGTCTACAACATTTTTTTCAATCATTTTTAACGCACCAGTACCTTTTTCCTCGGCTGGTTGAAAGATAAAACGAATGGTTCCATTGGAAATCCCACCCATTTCTTTAAAAGATAGAAGCACTCCAAGTACCATTGTCATATGAGAATCGTGACCACAGGAATGATTTGCTTGAAATTCTCCATCAACCTCTTGCCAGAGTGCATCTAAGTCTGCGCGGATAGCCACAACTGGTTTTCCATTTCCAATTTCTCCGATTACTCCTGTACAATCATCAAAAGTACGTACACTACAGCCGTTCTCTTTTAAAATATTTTCAATATATTTTGTCGTTTCTACCTCTTTCCAACTTATTTCAGGATGCGTGTGCAGGTGTTCAAAAATTTCCATTACCTTTGTTTCCAAATTTTTTGTATCCATATTGATCAAGTCTCCTTTACTGATGATTACAATTTAAATGTTTGTTTTAGTCGCTTTTCTTCCATTTTTATTTTATTTTGCCTGGTTCGTTCTGGCTCTTTTAGTGATATGCCTGAAACAAGCGCATTCATAAATGAAAACACAATCGGTGCTGTTTCGGAGTGACTTCTTTTTGAAAAGTAAACGGGAAACAGTAGGTCGGCGTAATCCGAAATAGGTGCTATTCCCGAATCTGTAATTCCGATAATAACCCAATCCCGCCGCTTTGCTTCTTCAGCAAGCATTAACGTTTCAATGGAATACGCGTGAAACGAAAAAACGATGAATACATGTTTTTGTGACCCAAATTCAAGGTGAGCATCCAAGTCAGGACGATATAACCTGGCATCGGTACCTATTGATTGAAGTGCATAGGTTAGCCAATGAGCCATCGAAAACGTATAACGCAGTCCCGAAATAAGTACTCGATCCGCATTTACCAGATACTTAATTGCTTCATTAAATGTTGCTTCACTTATGTTTTTAGAAGTTGATTGAATGTTAAACTGATCATTCAACATAACCTGTTCATGAAAAGGTCGACTTTTATCTTTTTCTTTGGACAGCGAATAATCCTCAAAGGTTCGTTTCTGATTAAAGACATAGGCGCGTACTTCTTTTTGAAGTTGGCTATACCCACTATATCCCAGTGTATGACAAAAACGAGTTATCATTGTTTCACTTACTCCGAGAGATTCTCCAACTTTTTTGGCTGGATTTGCTGCAAATGCTGTTGGTTCCTCAAGTAAATATTTAGCTACTTTTTTTAATCCTTTTGAAAGATCATCATACGATCGTTCTATTTTTTTGAATAAATCATCCACAAGCGTCCTCCTAAAAATAAAGGATAAATTTCAAAAACCTATTGATTTAAAAGAAATACTTTATTATAATCTATCATAACCTATTAGTTTTCACAATAATTATTCTTTTGAAAAGAAAGTGATTATTGAAAAGTATCTAGTGGGAGGGAGGTTGCACAAGTCACTTAACTAAAGGCTCTTTTCGTAAGTTTTGTTGCTATTTAATCCTTGCGAAAAATTTTGTCATAACATACCGCTCTGGAAATACACTACGCGCACCTTAGGGCTTGCGCTGAGCCTCCTCGCTCTTTCGAAAAGCGGAAGCGACTGCCCAGCGGCGTACAAATAGATAGGCAGGTGAACAGCAGGGTGCCTTTCCCCTACGTTCATCCTGACTAACTATTTGCTAGGCGCTAGGAGCCGCAGCTAGACATAGCAAAGAACGCTCACTGTGGGGTCTCATCGTCTTCGCTTTTCCCGCTGGAGTCTTCGTGTATTTCCTTCGCTAGCATGGTGTTTGACTTCCGCATCGGGCAGTCGCCTCCTGCTTAGAAAAGCAACAGCTGAAGATCCCGCAGGACAAGGAAGCGTCTGCCCTTCAACGTTGCCGCAATATGTAGTTTATTGATTTTGTGGCAAAAACAACAACAATCTTTTAGAAAACAGCCTAAATAAAAAAGGAGGCGCTTACGATATGTCTATAAAAAATAATTCTACCGATCTTCGCAAAAAGAGTAAGATGGAAATGCCTGATGCCTATATCATTATGTTGTTTATTATGCTATTGGCTGCAATATCGACCTATTTCTTACCATCAGGCGCATTCGACAGAGAGAAGCAAGGGGATATAACGGTCGTCATACCAGATAGCTTCCATGCTGTAGCTGGAAATCCAACTGGAATTCTGGATTTCTTTCTTTTCATTCAGAATGGTTTAGTTGAAACAGCAGGTATCATTTTCTTAGTATTAATTATAGGTGGGACGTTTGCAGTAATAGAATCGACTGGAGCGATAAATGCTTCGATTATGAAGGCAGTAGATAAAACAAAAAATCGGGAATATTTACTCATCATTTTTGTTGGAATTTTGCTTGCCATTGGTGGACTCACCGGTGCAATATCGAATGCAGTCATTGCATTTATTCCAATTGGGATCATCCTGGCGAAAGCATTAGATTTAGATGCTATAGCTGGTGTTGCGATTATTAAACTAACAGCATATGTCGGATTTAATACGTCATTTATGAGTCCTTTTACCGTGCTTATTGCACAAGATATTGCTGGACTTCCGTTATATTCTGGTATTATATTCAGATCAATTATGACTGTTGTTATATTTATCGTTACGATAGCTTATATCCTTTGGTATATAAAAAGGATAAAAAATGACCCTTCAAAAAGTCTTATGGGAGTGAATAGATTTCCAAAAGGCGATGAAAAAGTCAAGAAGGATGTACAACTGGAGTTTACTGGAAAGCATAAACTTATATTAGTATTTGTAGGCTTAGCAATTGTATTTTATATTGTTGGAGCATTGCAATTTGGTTGGTCACTTAACCACATGGCAGCCATTTTTCTAATTATATCGGTTGGAACTGGTATTATTGCAAAAATGTCTCCAAACTTTGTAGTGAAAGAATTCATGGCTGGTGCAAAAAACCTTGTTTACGGGGCTTTAATTATTGGACTAGCAAGAGCAATCGTACTTGTTCTGCAGAACGGTATGATTCTGGACACAATCGTTCATTGGCTGGCAGTCGCAATGGAACCTTTCTCGTCCGTGTTTGGGGCTATCGCCATGTTTATTGGGAATTCACTTTTCGCACTAGTTGTATCCTCCGGTAGTGGGAATGCAGTAGTTATGATGCCGATTTTGACACCACTCGCGGACATTATGGAGATACCTAGACAAGTTGCAGTTACAGCTTATCAGTTATCTGATGGGTTTATGAATAGTATTACGCCAGCGTCTGGTGTGCTGTTAGCTTGTTTGGCTATTGGCGGAGTTCCATGGACGAAATGGGTTAAGTTTATGATGCCTTTAATCGGTTTATGGTATGTATTATCTATGATATTTTTGGCTATTGGCGTAATTATTGGGTGGGGACCTAATTACTAATAAGTATTGTTCATATGAAATACGAAAGCTGCTAGAACTAATGTGCATGAATTAATTGCTGTTAGGACTAGCAGCTTTTCTTGAATCTGGTTTTCGTAAAGCAACTTAGTTATGCTATCAAACAGACTATTCATAAATAAGGAATTTAATATATGATAAAGTGACAATAAATGATTGATGATGGAGATTGGAATAACTTATTGAGGCGTGTAAAAGTAGAACCTGGTGATTTTATTTATGTTCCAAGTGGGGCTATACACGCAATTGGCAAGGGTATCGTTATTTTAGAGACTCAGCAAAGCTCAGATATTACTTATCGTGTGTATGACTATGATCGTATGGATGCAAATGGCCAAACAAGGGAATTACATCTAGAACGTGCGGTAGAAGTGACTACTGTTCCACATCAACTAGCTGATATAGATCAACATGTGAAAAGGAATGAGGGATTAACGATAAAGAAATTAGTAAAAGAAAAGTTTTTCACTGTCTATCATTGGCAATTAGTTGGTAAAGTTACGCAAAGGTTAATGAGTGATTTTTTGCAAGTTAGTGATAGCGGGTTAGGCAGATATAATGGTTGGTGTAGAGAATTTTACTATTGAAAAAGGCAGTAATTTTATTCTGCCATATACAATAAAGGAGTACCAGTTATCAGGAGATGCGGAGTTCATTGTTTCACATACGTAATTAGGTTCTTGTATTTGTGAAGTATACCCAAATACTAATGTATTCCTCAAACGAATATAGTAGACTGTATTTAAATGATTAATAGGAGGGTTTACCATGTCTAAAATTACCTTTCTTGGGGCAGGGAGTACCGTTTTTGCAAAAAACGTACTTGGAGATTGTATGACTGTTGATTTACTCCAAGACTTTGAATTTGCTTTATTAGATATTGATCACGAAAGATTAAAAGATTCTGAAGCGATGCTGAAAAATTTAAAAGAAAGCCTAGGTTCAACTGTTAAAGTTGTTGTATACACTGATCAAAAAGAAGCTTTAAGAGGAGCAAAATATGTTATTAATGCTATTCAGGTCGGAGGCTATGACCCAAGTACAATCATAGACTTTAAGATTCCCCAAAAATATGGTTTACGTCAAACGATTGCAGATACCATCGGAATAGGAGGGATTTTTCGAAGTCTACGAACTATCCCTGTCATGATGGACTTTGCGAGAGATATGGAAGAAGTATGTCCAGATGCTTGGTTTTTAAATTATACAAATCCAATGGCTACATTAACCGGAGCTATGTTGCGTTATACGAATATTAAAACAGTAGGACTATGCCATAGTGTTCAAGTATGTGCGAATGAATTATTAGAATTATTAGGTATGCCTACTAATAATGTGCAATGGAAAATTGCTGGAATTAACCATATGGCGTGGTTGCTGGAAATCACCCAAAAAGGAAAGGATTTATATCCAGAAATTAAGAGAAGAGCAATAGTAAAACAAAAAACAAAACATCATGACATGATTCGATTAGAATTAATGCAGCGCTTTGGGTACTATATTACCGAATCCTCCGAACATAATGCTGAATATCATCCATACTTCATTAAAAGCCATTACCCTGAATTGATTGACCATTTCAATATTCCATTAGATGAATATCCTAAACGGTGTGTAAACCAAATGACAAGCTGGAAAAATATGCGAAATGATTTAGTTCATAATAAGGGGCTTACACATTCACGAACACATGAGTATGGGTCGCATATTATTGAAGCGATAGAGTCAAACATACCATACAAGATTGGTGGAAATGTCCTAAATACAGGTGGCTTGATCAATAATTTACCCGAAAAGGCGTGTGTGGAAGTACCTTGTTTAGTTGATGCAAGTGGTATAACACCTACTTATATTGGTGACTTACCTGAACAATTAGCAGCATTAAACCGAACTAATATTAATACACAATTACTTACTATCAAAGCAGCAATGACAAGGAAAAAAGAGCATGTGTATCAGGCAGCGATGTTAGATCCGCATACATCAGCTGAATTATCTATAGATGACATAATTTCCTTGTGTAATGAAATGATTGATGCACATGGGGAATGGTTACCCAGGTTTGATTAAGCTTGGATTGAGTTTTATACATAGTGAAAATACATTTATACCAGGGGGAATAACAGTTATGAACTATTCTGTCGGAGTTGATATTGGTGGAACAAAGGTAGCTATTGCAATCGTCAATAAATATGGTGAAATTATCGAGCAAAAGATTTTGCCTACTGATTTATCTATTTTACCAGAAGCTATGATTTTACAAATAAATAATGAAATAAAAAGTATTATTGAAATATCTAGGATACCAGATGCTGACATAATTGGGATAGGGATTGGTGCGCCAGGTCCATTGGATAGTAAAAGGGGTGTGATAACCTGTCCGCCGAACTTACAGACGTGGGTTGATATTCCTATCCAAGAGCTCGTACAAAAGCATTTTCCTTATCCGGTTAGATTGGAAAACGATGCAAGTGCAGCAACGCTTGCGGAAAAATGGATTGGTGCTGCGCAAGAAAATGATAACTTTGTTTATATGACTGTTAGCACGGGAGTTGGCTCAGGGATTGTGGCTGATGGAAAGCTTTTACGGGGCCTTAAAGGTAACGCTGGTGACATTGGACACACTGTTGTTGATCCATCCTTTGGACAATGTAACTGTGGTCAATATGGTTGTTTAGAATCGATTGTCTCTGGTACAGCAATTGCTAAAAGGGGTTCTGAGATTATGGGGGAAAGTTTATCAACAAAAGAGGTATTCGATCTATATGCGGAAGGAAATAAGAAAATAGTCGCTCTTATAGAAAATGTCTTTCGGGTGCTTGGTGTAGCATGTGTTACATTGATCAACACATTTGATACAGAAAAAATTGTCATTGGTGGTGGGGTCTCAAAAGTTGGGGAGCCTTTGTTTAAATCAATTAAAAGCTATGTAGGTCAATATGCACTAAATCCTACGGGACGTGAAACTGAAATAGTTCCTGCCAAATTAGAGCAAAGCGCTGGGGTAGTAGGTGCTGCGGCATTATGTTTCGATATATAATGAATTTAATCCGGGAATTCATTTAACCAAGCTAAAAAGAAGAGGGTTGCCACAAACATGAGGCAACCCTTTATATATAATCCAAGTCTTTTATTAATTTTCAGCCATTTCTACCTCAACCTCATCGGCACGATAAATACTTGAGATGTTTCCCTTTTTATCTGTTGCAAACATGATCGTTCTTTCAGCCTCGAGTAAAAATGAATAGGTTTTGTTCGTTTCGGAATCTTTAACTTTAACAGTTGTATCCTTAGAAAACTCGGATACAAAAATTAATAATGATCCATTTTCATACGATAATTTTCTCCCGTAATTTCCTGGAATATCTCCTTTTATCCAATCTAACCGTTTATGGACTCCTGCTTTAAGCATAGCATGGTCGTATAAAGCTATTATCGACTCACTTCTATCATTTAATTCAACTGGTAATGGGCTCCAAATAATTTCTCCTTTACCATAGGGAATTTCTTTTACAGCAGTGGCATTTTGGGCAAATAGTGAAACTTCCTTCAGTGTGTCAGCAATTCGTTCTCCGCCATATGAAACAGAATAGTGCTTGTCATTAATTTCAATCATTTCTTCCCGGACGATATTTTCAATACTGGTTGATCCAATAATATCAGACATTCTTCCTGTATCATGCCAGTAATCATCTATGTTAATAGGTCCAGTAAACAATAGCGTTATACCCTGTTCTTTTACGACTTCCAAAATGTTAGTAAGTGCTTCGTTGCTAAAATTGTGTGCACTAGGTACTACAACTAGTTTTGGCGGTTCGCTTTTCAAAGCACTGAGATGGTATTCACTTAATGCGCGGAATGGTGTTTTCATCTCGTAAGCTAATGTTCTTGTAAGATTCATTGTTGCATTTAATGCAAGTCTGCGATTTGAGAAATCATTAGAATATGGGAACACGACAGCGACTTCCTCTAGTTCCCGGTTCTTGAATAAATCACGTGTTTCTTTTATGAAAGTACCAAAATCATAGGAAACATTTGTTTCAGGCTTTTCGGTCCCATCTGCACGAATTGCACCTATATTCGATTCATTAATATTGTTCATATAGTAGTTTGTATTCCATAACCATTGTACAGCCCCAGCGCCACCGGTTGAAAAAGAATAAGCGTATTTTCTTTCTAAGATATTACGTAATTCTTCTTCACTTCTTTTAGCTTGGCTATTTGGATTTTCCACGTACATAATTCCAGTTTCCTGAATTAAGTTTGGCTTATTAGGAGACTTTGTAAAAATTCCATCCCAGACCAATTGATCCAGTAACCACCAGGTGTGGTTTGTTGTATAATCAACGACATCACTATAAAATAATGGTGATGGGCGTTGTCCAGCAAGTGCTTCATCTTGCCCAACAGTAACCAGTTGCTTTGGTACTAACCTTTTGATTGTTTCGGAAAGTTCCATTGCCCAACTGTTATGGATGTCCATTGTGAAAAATGTATAGTCTAACCATTTTAAGCCTTTTTTACCTGTAATCATATCTTTGACTCCAAAGTTGATATCACTAGCCTCAGGTGGTTCAATTGAGTCAAAGGATGGTAATTCTTGATCCGTCATGTTCCATTTTTCTTGAAGTTTACGTATTGATTTATGACGGTTTTTAAGCCATTCTCTATACGCTTTTCGTTCAAACTTATCATGAAGTGTACGAGGTCCTCCAAACGTACGGTTCGGATCAAATAATGATGGTTCATTAATTAAATCCCAATTAATGTTTGTTGTATCTGTATGTCTTGAAACAATTGCTGAAATAAAACGCTTTTGAGCTTCAACACTTCGTGGGTCAAGGTATGGATTTTCTCCATCCCAGGTTTCTGGTGTGAATGAAAAGAAATTAAATGTTACTTCAAGATCATGTTTTTTGGCACACAAGATGAATGCATCAATAGAACGCAACACATTCTCGTCAACATGTCCATCTACGAACATCATATTGCGCCATGCAGTCCAAATCCCTGTACGAATATAATTTATCCCAGCACGTTTCATTTGCGCCATATCTCTATCCCAAACATGTGGATTTGGTAAGAAAAGAAAATAGCGGGCAACATCTGATGTCATATAAGTCATTCCTACAATTGGCATTGGGTGTCCATTTTTTTGAAAATAGTCTCGATCACATGTCATAATGTCACCTGTTTGTAAAAGCTTCTTGTCCATCCCCCAAAAACCTTGGTGAAGAATACGTTTTTCACCAGTACTTGACTCAGTGTGACAGGTAATCGTGTATAATCCAGGCTTGATATCAATTGGGGCGATAAAAGATAGCGAATCCAATTGTCGGGTAGAATTTATAAGCTCTTTTTTTGAAAAAATTTTGTTATCATTTTTTGTGATGGTAAATGTCAATTCCCACTCTGTTGTGACATTTTTAAAGGACTGTAATTGATAGGTTACTTTTGGGCGTTCACCTTGATCATATGTAGCGTAGTTTGTTTTTAGCCACATTTCAGTTACACCGTTTTCAACAAACTCTGAGAATTTTTGTAAGGCTTTTGCTCCTTTTTCTTTCCAAAATGCTTCATTAACTTTTTGATTAATAAAGAGCCAACGTCCTCCTGTAAAATCCCCTTTTGTATTTTCAATCATTACACTAGGTGCAGCTACCTCACGACCATTTTTTGAGACGCCTTTTAGTAATGGATAAATACGTGCGTCCATTGGTCCAGCGGATCCCATTTCAGCCTCAATTGCATTAGATTTAGTAACATGTAATATAAAGTTATGCGTATCTTCAATTGTAAAAAGATCCTTCACATTGGAAAATAAGGGAATATCCTCATTATGTTGCAATGATGTGATTGGTTTGGAAGTTACGGGGAGAACTTCATGTATGTTTAACTGTTTATGGTAGGCTGTTTGTTCACGTTCCATTTCCCATCTCCCATCCAGCCTGTAACAGGGGATGCGAAATGGTATCCCACCAATATGAATAATTCCTTTCCCATCACTAAGAAAATTATAAATTGCTTGCCAAGCACTTTTCGGGAAATAGGGTCCATGTAAATTTATAAAACAATCCACTTCACTATTAATTAAGCTTTCTTCCAAAGAAACTGCATCAACAATGGTCGTTTCATTTTTAAAGTTGTTGAAAAATGAATGATCTGGTCTATCACCATCCATTGGAAAACTGGAATCATAGAAAATAACAATCTTACCCATGATAAATACCTCCGTTTTTAAGAAATATAATATGAAAATAGTAGATATACTAAACTTAATATCTTTTAAGTATTATAGCAACAAAAACAGATAGAATTTTTATAATAATTAAATATAACAAATGTAAGCGGTTTTATAAATGTGTCACAAAATGTTCAAATATGACGATTCTTGTGCTATAATAATAAAAAAGTTAGAAAATTAAGTTAGCAAAATTTAAAAGAAATCGGCTAATCTTGCCGGTTTCTTTTAATCTAGCCCCGTGTTCATGATTTATAGGCTACCAAAAGTGTCTTCGTAAGAGAGGGAAGTGACTAAAATGACATCTATAAATGGGATTTTTAAATGGTTTTATGATATTGGAAATTGGTTAGCTAAAGTAATGTATCTCCATTTTCTTTGGGTAATTTTCACAGTAATAGGGCTGGTTGTATTTGGTATCGCACCCGCAACAACCGCTCTATTCTCAATTATTCATAAGTGGTTTGAAGAGGGTTTTGACATTCCGATATTCAAGAATTTTTATTCTGTATATAAAACTCAATTCATAAAATCCAATGGGATAGGAATTATTATGATAGCTTTAGGGTTATTTTTATATTTTGATATAAGGATTTCGAAACAATTAATTCAATCGTTCTATCTACATATTATTTTATTGGTTATTAGTTTTTTGTATTTTATTACAGCACTCTATATAATCCCTGTTTTCACGCGTTATGAGCTCAAGTTTTTCTTCTATTTTAAACAATCGTTTTTAGTTGCACTTGCAAGACCCATAGAATCGATAGCGATGATCATTAGTCTGCTTCTATTGTATTATTTATTTAGTATTTTACCGATTCTCCTAATTTTTGCGGGTTCATCAATTATTGCATATCCTCTTGCATGGTTTGCATATCGGGCATGTCTTCAAATAGAAGAAAAAAAATACCCAAAGTAGTGATTTATGCGTTATTTAGTTATAGGGAGATGAGAATTTGGTTAAGTTTAATAGGGTTAAATCCCGACTACTAGTGAAATATATTGTCTCTTATTTACTGATTTTCCTTGTCCCTTTTATGATAATGAGTACTATTATCTATTATAATTCTGTTTCAAGCCTACGCGAGGAAATTGAGAAATCAACCATTAATAAATTGCAACAAGTAGAAAGTATAACAAACGAACGCATGAAAGAATTAGAAACACTAGCAGCTAGAATTTCATATGATCCCAGACTAACACCCTACATGATTAGTCAAAACTATTACAGGGGTTTGGCAATCGAAGAATTAAATAAATATGAGGCGAATAGCTCGATCATTGAAGATGTATTTGTCTATTACTACGGTGATAATAGAATATATTCCACTAGTGGTTCGTTTTCTATTAAAACTTTACTAGATAAGTATGGATTTAATCAATGGGGAATAGATAACTTTATACAAGACCTACATACAAAAACGCCATTAATAAAGCCTATAAGCACTAATAATGAAAAATATAACGAGATGATATCCTATATATTCCCGATAAAACCAAAGAACCCCAATCCGTACGGAGCGGTCATGTATCTCATAGAAGAGTCGGAGATAACAGGTCTAATTCAAAACATATTTGGTGAATTTAAGGGGAATTCTTATATTCTCTCTGAGGATAATAAAGTACTTGCATCAACCATTAACGATCAGTCGACTAATATAAAGAATTTTAATTCTTTGCCCATTAATAATAATGGTATAGATAATGTTGAAATAAATGGAAAAGATTATTCTCTAGCATCCGTTAAGTCAGAGCTTAGTGGCTGGACTTTTATAACATTGATGAATGCAGATCAATTCTTTGAAGAGCTTGCTGATGCTAAATTATTAATTATGTTAATATTATTTACTCTTTTACTTATCGGTTTAATTTTGGCTGTTTTGCTTGGGAAAAAACAATATAAGCCAATACAAAATTTGTTTGAAATAACAAATAAAAATGATAAGTTGAATAGTGGTGTAAAAGGTATAAATGAATTAGAGACCATTCATAATGCGATTACAAATGTATTTAAAAATCATCAGACTTTGAATGAAACCATGTATAAGCAAAAACCATTTGCTAGGGATCAATTACTAGTTAAGTTATTAAAAGGTGACCTAAAAGATAATGAAGAAATAGATTCACTGTTACATTCGTTAACGATCAAAATGGAGGATGGTCACTACTTTGTGGCTATCGTATATTTCGAAAAAGGAACATTTATTGAAGACAATATGGATGAAAGGGAAGAAGTTTTTAATTTATTGTCGAATATTTCACTTGATGATGTTACATTTTATGGTATCGATTTGCTTTATAATGACGCGATTGCTCTAGTGGTAAGTATGAACACAGGAACAAATAATGCTGACAAACAACGGCTTATGCTTATACCGCAAATTCAGCGCTATATTCAAGCTGCTGCCTCAATTGACCCTACTATCGGGGTTGGAAGATTATATAATGAAAAAAACATGATCAATCGATCCTATATTGAAGCACTTGCAGCAACTGAATATAAATTTATATACCCAAAAGGTAGCATTATTTATTTTGAGGGTATTTCCTCACAATCAGCACAGGAACTAGGTTATCCGAAAGATGAACAAATAAAGCTTGTACAAAGTTTAAAACAAGGGGATCAGATTGTTGCTACAGAAACATTAAGCAATATGTTTGTGACTCTTAAAAATAAAGATTTATCCATTCAAGTACTAAAGTGTATCTGTTTTGATATTATTAATTCAATAGTAAAAGCGACTTCCGAGCTAGGGCTGACCCAACATATTCATGATTTTAATGGAATCGTTGACTTTAGCTCAATTGAACATTTAAACAAACAGCTCAACACTGTAGTTATATCTATATGTGAAGAGGTTGGTGCGAAAAAAGAAAGTCATAACGATAAATTACGAAATGATATATTAGATTACATTAAGTTAAATTATAATTTATACGATTTATCTTTAGAAAAGATAGCAATGGAGTTTCAATTATCTATTTCGTATCTTAGTAGATTTATAAAAGAACAAACTGGTGGCACATTTACACAATATGTACAAGGTTTTCGCATGGAAGAAGTGAAAAAACAATTAAAAGAAACAGATTTACCAGTAAAAAAGATTGTAACAGAAGTGGGCTATAAGGATGTTGCAAATTTCACAAGGAAATTCAGGGGGATAATCGGTGTAACACCTGGACAGTACCGTAAATTAAATAGGTAACAGTAAACTACTAGAATACCTTGTTTCTTACAGGGTATTCTTTTTTTCATTCGCAGCAAAAACATGCGCATTCGTTGTTAAAGTCAATGTAAATATGAGTATCTCTAAACAGAAAATTCACTTCTACTAATTATGGGCATACCCCAAAAATTTTCACTTTAAACGCTGTTATACAGCAGTTTGTAATCATTTATGTAAAGAAATACATAGGAAAATAAAATTGACATACTAGGCCATTAACAACCCATTAACATGTATACGTTTTCATCTTAATGGTTCTAGTTGAAACAATTTTAGCAAAATTAACATATTGATTATATTTTCTGAAAAAGATACGATGTAAGCAGTTTCATAGAAGGGGGAAGGTTATAGCATGAGCACGAGTACAGCAACAGTCTTACAACAAGAAGATGAAGAAAAACCAAAGTCCAATATGCCTAAAAAAAAGAAAAAAAAACCTAAAAAGAATAGAAAAATTCTAGAAAATTGGCAGTTATACCTATTTGTACTTCCAGCGCTTTTATATTTTGTTATCTTCCATTATATCCCTATGTATGGTTTGCAAATTGCATTTAAAGATTTTATTCCTGCATTGGGAATATGGGGAAGTGAATGGGTAGGATTTGAACATTTTGCAAGATTTTTTGACTCTTATTATTTTTGGAATCTATTAAAGAATACACTATCTATTAATGTCTATGAATTAGTTGTTGGTTTTCCATTACCAATTATTTTAGCGCTATTATTAAATGAAGTAAAAGATGGTATCTATAAAAAGAGCGTTCAAACCGTGACATATGCTCCCCATTTTATTTCGGTTGTTGTAATGGCTGGTATGATCATTGCGTTTCTATCACCAGCAACAGGTATAGTTAACCACTTTATTGAATTGCTTGGTTTTGAACCGATTCGGTTTTTGGCTGATCCCGATTGGTTTAAATCTGTATTCGTGCTTTCAGGTGTATGGCAGAATACAGGTTGGGGAACAATCATTTACCTTGCTGCTCTTGCCGGTGTTGATATGCAACAACATGAAGCCGCCATTGTAGATGGGGCATCAAGGCTGCAGCGAATATTGTACATAAATATCCCTGCACTAGTCCCAACAATGGTTATCTTATTAATATTAAACATTGGTAATTTTCTTGCGGTCGGTTTTGAAAAAATATTACTTTTACAAAATCCACTTAACCTTGAGTCTTCAAACGTTATTGCAACATTTGTCTATACTGCTGGTTTATTAGAAGCTCAGTACAGCTTTGCCGCTGCTGTAGGGTTATTCAATGCAATTATTAATGCCACTTTACTAGTTGTTGTAAATCAGATTGCTAAAAAGACAAGTGAAACAAGTCTATGGTAAGGGGGAGATTGATATGGGAGCAGTTATAAAAGAAACTAAGGCTGACAAAATTTTCAATGTATGTAATATTTCATTTCTTTTTATTGCATTAGCAGTAGTACTATATCCATTGATATATATTGTTAGTGCATCAGTAAGTGATCCATCACAAGTGAATTCTGGAGAAATGTGGCTTCTACCTAAAGGATTTACTTTGGAAGGATACAAACTAATTTTTGAAAATGACCAAATTTGGCGAGGTTATCTCAATACTATTTTTTATACCGTTCTTGGCACTTTAATTAATTTAGCGGTTACTCTTCCAGCTGCCTATGCATTGGCACGAAAAGATTTTGTCGGTAGAGGGTTTATTACGGGTCTTTTCGTACTAACCATGTTTTTCAGTGGTGGGTTAATTCCAACCTATTTACTAGTTAAAGATTTGGGCCTAATTGATACAGTTTGGGCAATGGTTTTACCTAATGCCGCTGCAGTATGGAATATTATTATTTGCCGTATATTTTTCCAGGTTACAATACCTACTGAATTGGAAGAATCAGCTCGTATCGATGGGTGTTCCAATTTTAAGATGTTTATGAAAATTGTATTGCCATTGTCTGCACCAATCATTGCTGTAATGGCGCTGTTTTATGGTGTTGGTCACTGGAACGGATAT
This sequence comes from Virgibacillus carmonensis, assembly GCF_057836705.1. Lineage (NCBI taxonomy): Bacteria > Bacillati > Bacillota > Bacilli > Caryophanales > Bacillaceae > Virgibacillus > Virgibacillus carmonensis. The sequence goes on from NZ_JBYQFJ010000001.1 coordinate 275,360, forward strand.
TTTAACGCATTAATCTACTTATCTGACAAAAACCTGTATCCGCTTCAATTAGTTTTAAGAGAAATACTTGTAATGCAAGAAATGTCATCATCGGCCACAAATATATCAGAAAGTATGGCCACAGCAATGCATAGTAAGGAACAATTAGCTGCAATAATCAAGTATGGGGTTATGATTGTCTCTACATTACCGATAATCATTGTTTATCCATTCTTACAACGCTATTTTGTTAAGGGTGTTATGATTGGCTCACTTAAAGGTTAGGATTTGAAATTTACTATTAAGGGGGGATGCCTTTAAAGATGGGGTAAGCTGAATTTTTAATTATAATAGTTTGAAAGGGGATGTATTAGTTGAAAAAATCACTGCGTATTATGTTTGTTGCCATTTTTGCATTATTACTTCTAGTCGCCTGCTCAGAGGAAGCGACTGAAAAAAGTGATGAGGAAGCTGTACCCGTAAACGATGAAGGGTTCCCAATTGTCGATGAAGAAGTCAAATTATCACTAATAGCACCAGGTACTGGTATGGCGGAATGGAAAGACATGCCTACATTACAAAAGTACTCAGAAATGACCAATATAAATTTTGACTATAAGACACCTCCAATGAGTGACTTCAAAACGAAATTAAATTTAGCGTTTGCTAGTGGGGATATAGAAGACATTATTTATGCAGCTGGATCTTCTAATTTGACACCTGCTATGGAAGTTGACTATGGAAAGCAAGGAGTGCTGTTACCTTTAGAGGACCTTATAGCTGAACACGCTCCAAATATTCAAAAAATGTTCGAAGAAAACCCAGCTGTCAAAAAATCTGTTACTACAGTGGATGGTCATATCTATTCATTACCGAGGGTATCTAAAGGAGATACATCTATTTGGTATAGAGGGCCAATGTGGTATAACGGGACATGGTTAGAAGCTTTGGATGTTAAGGAACTACCTAAGACCACTGAAGAATTTTACGAATTATTAAAACGATTTAAGACAGAAGATCCTAACGGTAACGGAAAAGCAGATGAAATTCCATTAACCGATGTCAAAATGGATAGTACTCGTCCATGGCTATTAGGTGCTTTTGGCATGAAAGAATGGGGTATTGAGGAAGTTGATGGAAATGTCAGGTATACCCCCATTCAATCTGAGTATAAAGAATATTTAAAGTATATGAATAAACTTTATGAAGAAAAATTATTAGATCAGGAGGTATTCGCCCAATCGGATGAGCAGAAAAAAGCAAAAGGAAAAGCGAACAGGGTTGGAGTATTCCCAGATTATTTCTCATTCTTTACACTGGGTGAAAGCCCAGAAGAGGCTCTTAATGACCCAATGTTTTTTCCATTAACTAGTCCTGTATCGGAAGAACCGCTATTTCCGCGTAGCACAGGAATTAATAGAGGTACTTTTTCAATTACGAAAAACAATCCAAATCCAGCAGCATCAATACGTTGGGTTGATTACTTCTATTCACAAGAGGGCTATGAATTTCTAAACCGAGGCCCTGAAGGACATCTCTGGACATGGGTCGACGAAGATGGGGGAGCTAAAAAGGAACTTCCTTTACCAGACGGTTTTGAAAGTCTAGAAGATTATCGTGGAACTCTTACACCTGACTATGGACTTACTACACCTGCTTTAACTGGTCCAATTGAAGGGCTGGAAAAGAGCGAGTTTGACAAGTTTATTTCATCTGAAACGAGAGATAAGGTAGAACCATATGCAGAAGTTCCTTATCCGCTTGTTTATTTAAAGGCAGAAGAACAGGAAGAGGTTTCTAGAATACAGGCTGACTTGGAGACGTATGTTCGACAAATGGAGGCTAAGTTTATAACTGGTGTTGAACCTCTATCAAATTGGGATAAATATGTCCAAACAATTAAAGATATGAACGTTGAGAGTTTAGTGAAAATTCATCAAGATGCCTATGACCGTTGGGAAAATGGCTAATTAAATCATTTAGTAAATATTTCGTATTTAAATGGTAACAGTGGCTCGAATGACCCTTTAGATAAAGGCTTTCATACGAGCCCTAATAATTATAAACTCTTCAAAGATAAAGGTGGCTTGCATATGTTTTTGACAGAAGAAAAAGCAAAATCACGTATTAATGAGATAGCGATGTATCGGTACCGAAATCCAATTAAATTGTCTGAATGGAAATTTGTTGTTGATGAAGCAGGAGAGGTTGGTAGCTACCCACCGGATGATAGTTCTTCCATTATAAAAATAGGAGAACGGTGGCAAGGGCGAGATTTATATGCATGGTTATCAACAGAGGTTAGAATTCCGAACAACTGGTCTAGCAAAAAAATTGTCGGTTTGTTTGACTTTGGTAGAACTGGGGGAGGAAATAACTCGGGATTTGAGTCCCTTTTATTTTTAAACGGAGAACCTTATCAAGGTGTAGATTCTAATCACCAGGAAGTTTTTATTTCTGAGGAGAATGCTGGGGAAAATCTAATGTTTGACTTTAGGTTATGGTCAGGCCTTGAAGGAGGGGGTCAGCCTGTAGAACAGGAGTATAAATTTCAGCGTGCAGAAGTTGTATGGCTAGATGAGCAAGTTGATAACTACTACTTTGATGCAAAAGCTGTGCTTGAAACCATACTAGTATTAAATGATAATCAGCCAGAACGACATAAGTTGTTGAACGCACTTAATCAATCTATCAATCTAATTAATTGGTTGACACCTGGTTCAAATGAATTCTATGAATCTGTATATGACGCACAATCTTATTTGGAAGAACAATTAAATGAAATGGAAAAAAACCACGCCGTAACATTTCACTGTGTAGGTCACACACATATCGATGTCGCCTGGCTGTGGCGTCTAAAACATACAAGAGAAAAATCAGCACGATCTTTTTCAACGGTATTGCGTTTAATGGAACAATATCCTGAATATATTTTCATGCAAGGTCAACCGCAATTGTATGAATATATTAAACATGATTATCCAGAAATCTATGAAAAAATGAAGGAACGTATAACAGATGGTCGGTGGGAAACAGATGGAGGAATGTGGCTTGAGGCCGATTGTAACATACCATCTGGAGAATCGCTTGTTCGCCAGTTGCTGTTAGGATCAAATTTTCTTCGCGATGAATTCAATACAGAATGTGAATATTTGTGGCTACCAGATGTGTTTGGGTACAGTTGGGCATTGCCGCAGATACTGAAAAAGTCAGGAATTAAGACGTTTATGACAACTAAAATAAGTTGGAGTCAGTACAACCGAATGCCACACGATACATTTAAATGGCGTGGTATTGATGGAAGCGAAATATTGACTCATTTTATAACCACGACAGAGCCGTGGCCAGAATCAAGATATTATACTTACAATGGCTTTATTACACCTCAAGTAGTAAAGGAATCATGGGATGCTTACAAGGATAAAAATATAAATCAAGATCTTCTGCTTTCCTATGGATATGGGGATGGTGGAGGAGGGGTTAATCGGGAGATGCTTGAAATGCGCCGGCGCATTGATAAAATCCCTGGATTACCACATGCAAAAACCTCTACTGCCGGAGATTATTTTAGAAATTTGCATAAAACAGTTGAAGAAACAGATGAATATGTCCATACGTGGGATGGAGAGTTATACCTTGAGTTTCACCGAGGGACATATACGAGCCAGGCGTATATGAAACGCATGAACCGAAAATTAGAATTACTTTATCGGGAAAGTGAATGGATAAGTGTATTAAATGGTATCCATCAAAATGAGTTATCAGCTTATCCACAAGCTAAATTGACTGAAGGTTGGAAGACGATATTACGAAATCAATTCCATGACATTATCCCTGGTTCCTCCATAAAAGAAGTATACGAAGATGCTAAAAAAGAGTATGAAGAAGCAGAGAGACTAGGTGAAAGTGTATGGGGTCAATCATCCCAATCACTATTACAGGTAACAAAAGAAAATTTATGGACTGTATTTAATTCAGCTCCTTGGAAAAGAAATGACTTGATATTTGTCCCTGAATCAAAACAACTTGGCGAAGGAATATGGAGAGGTATCGAGGGTAATAAGCTCGTTGCACAGCATACAGATAAAGGTTGGTATGTCCAGATGGAGAACATTCCGGCAATGGGATATACAAAGCTTGAGTTTTACCCGGGATCTAATCGTAGTGAGAATCCACAGCATGAATTATTTGAATTAACAAATTCTAGTATCAAGACACCACATTATGCTATTAAATGGAATAATAAAGGGCATCTAACAAGTATTTATGATCTGGAAAATAAACGAGAAGTGTTAGCTGAAAATGTATCTGGAAACGTTTTGCAGGTTTTTGAAGACAAACCACTTATGTTTGACGCTTGGGATATCGATATTTTTTACCAACAAAAAATGGAAGAAGTTGCTTCACTACAATCGGTTCAATTCTTGGAAAAAGGTGACACGCAAGCCTCTGTCCGCTTTGTTTGGAAATACGGTAGCTCGGTTATCCAACAAGATATGGTTTTATATACAACTAGCAGGAGAATTGATTTTAAAACGCATGTAGACTGGCGGGAAAAACAGCGTCTGTTAAAGGTCGCTTTTCCAGTTGAAATTCGTTCTACTGAAGCTACTTATGATATTCAATTTGGTAATGTGAAGCGCCCAACTCATTGGAATACAAGCTGGGATTATGCGCGCTTTGAAAGTGTAGGACACCAATGGGCTGATTTGTCCGAAGGTGGCTATGGGGTCAGTCTTCTTAATGATTGTAAGTATGGATATGATATCAAGGATAATGTAATAAGACTTTCCTTATTAAAAGCACCTGTCCACCCAGATCCAGACGCTGATCAAGGTCATCATGACTTTACGTATTCATTACTTCCTCATGAAGGTAGTTGGAAGAAAGGGAACACTGTCAAAGAAGCATGGTATTTAAATAACCCACTTACTTGTAATGAAGGAAGTAATAATCTTCAAGAATTATCTATGCTAGCTTGTTCTGAATCTAATATCATGATTGATGCAGTAAAAAAGGCGGAGTATAGTGACAAGATTGTTCTTAGAGTCCATGAGTTTGAAGGTATTCGTACTCAAGCAGAAATACGAAGTGATTTTACTATTGTGTCATGGCAGGAATGCGATTTAATGGAGAACCCTGTACTTGATAAAGTAAATGAAACTTGCATTAACTTCCAATTAAAACCATATGAAATTAAGACATTTTTTGTTGAATTTTCCAAATAAGGAGGCTTTAAGTTGAACTTCGAAGTAATTGCAACAAGTGTATATGATGCAAAAGTTGCTGAAGAAAACGGGGCAGACCGAATTGAACTAGTTACTGGAATTGCAGAAGGTGGTCTGACTCCTAGTTATGGGTTAATTAAAGAGGTTGTTAGAGCGGTAGATATTCCAGTAAATGTTATGATTCGGCCAAACAGTTATTCCTTTTGTTATAACAAGGAAGATCTATTCACTATGATTGAAGACGTTAAGGTTGCTCGGGAACTAGGAGCCATGGGAATCGTGTTGGGTACTCTAAAGTCTGATCATACAATTGATGAAACAGCTTTACAGAAACTTTTATCAGTAGCGGGTGAATTGAATGTAACTTTTCATCGAGCATTTGATGAAGTCGTTGACCAGGAAGCTGCTTTAACCACCTTATTAGGATTTTCTGAGGTTAATAGAATATTAACCTCAGGTGGGGAAAGAAGTGTTACCCGGGCTACAAATCAAATAAAGCGACTTAGACAACTTACTGACAATGAACCATGCGATATTATCGCGGGAAGTGGCTTAACCAGTGACAATGTTAAGGGATTTATAGAGCAAACGGGGGTTAAAGAAATACACTTTGGTTCAGGAGTTCGGTTAGATGGGCAGGCTTTAAAGCCAGTTGATCCAGAAAAGGTACGTGCAATTGTGAAAGTTATTAGAGGGTTAGAAGTTAAATAGTTTTTTGGAGGGTTAATTTTGGAGGATAAAAGATCTATACATATTATTTCTCACACCCATTGGGATAGGGAATGGTATTTACCATATGAGAAGCACCATGTCCTATTAACAAATCTGATGGATAAACTACTGGATACTTTGGAAAGAGATCCTAATTATAAAAGCTTTCATCTTGATGGGCAAACAATCATTTTAGATGATTATTTACAAATTCGTCCTGAAATGAAAGAGAAGCTTCAACGGTTTATTAAAGAAGGAAGAATACACATTGGTCCTTGGTATATTTTGCAGGATGAGTTTTTGACTAGTAGTGAAGCAAATATCCGCAATCTTCAATATGGGAGGAAGGATGCGGTACAATGGGGCAACGTTTCGAAAATCGGTTATTTTCCCGATTCATTCGGAAATATTGGTCAAGCACCACAAATTTTAAGTCAGGCTGGTATAGAACATGCAGTTTTTGGACGAGGTGTAAAACCAACAGGATTTAATAATACGGTTAGCGAAACTGATAATTATGAATCACCATATTCAGAAATGCACTGGCGCTCACCTGATGGGTCATCTGTTCTTGGTATTTTATTTGCTAATTGGTATTGCAACGGGAATGAAGTGCCAACAGACAAAACAGAAGCAAAAAAATACTGGGATCAACATCTCACATCGTTAGAAAAATACGCGTCAACAGCCCATATGCTGATGTTGAATGGTTGCGACCATCAGCCTATACAAACAAATTTACAGGAGGCAATTCAAACTGCTGAAAAATTGTATCCGAATATTGAATTCATTCATTCGAACTTTAATGATTATATTGAAAAACTTTCCACAGCGGTTCCTAAAGATTTAAAAGTGATTGATGGAGAATTACGCAGCCAACAAACAGACGGATGGGGAACGCTTGTAAATACAGCATCAGCACGTATATATATTAAACAAGTGAATCAATATTGCCAGACTCTCCTTGAGAAAGTAGCTGAACCTCTATCAACATTTGCCTACTTACAAGGAGAAAATTACAACCATCATTTGCTTGAATATGCTTGGAAAACATTGATGCAAAATCATCCACATGACAGTATTTGTGGATGTAGTGTTGACGAAGTTCATCGTGAAATGGTAACACGTTTTGAAAAAAGTAAACACGTTTCTGAAATGATAGTTGATGAAAGTCTAGAATCCATATCGAAACAAATTGATACAACAGGATTTGAAAAATGGGGTGGAAGTGCACTTCCATTTACTGTTTATAACACGACAGGGTGGAATCGTACGGGTGTAGTGTCAATTACACTGGATGTCAAAAGGGATTACTTTTCATCAGGTGTAAACAAAAAAGAGTTAAAAGAGTTTCCTTTAGGAGACAGGTTGTTAATTGATGAAGAAGGTAATGAATTTAACTGTAAAGTAGAGGATTTAGGGATCGCTTTTGATTATGATCTACCAGAAGAAAAATTCCGTCAACCGTACATGGCACGAAGAGTTCGTCTAACTTTTGAAGCGGAAAAGATTCCTGCTTTAGGCTATAAGACATTTGCATTTGTCCCAGAAGTTTCCCAACAGGATAAATCCAAAGAGGTTACTTCATTGTTTACGAATAAGGACCAAATGGAAAATGACTATTTGAAAGTAAAAATTGCAACTAATGGTTCCATAACCGTAACGGATAAAGCGAGTAGTCGTACGTTTGAAGAACTATGTGTGTATGAAGATACCGGCGATATTGGAAACGAATACATGTATAAACAACCGAACGGTGAACAAGCACGAACAACGAAAGATTTACAAGCTAAGGTGACAATAATAGAGGATACACCATTCCAAGCTAGTTTTGAGATTGTTCATGAATGGGAAATTCCAGCCAGTGCATCAGATTTACTTGATACAGAGCAAAAAGAACTTGTTTGGTTTACAGGTAGAAAATCTACACGCGTGGAAGAAAAAATTCCATTTACAATCAAAACGATTGTTACGTTAGAAAAGAATAGTAAAGGTATTGATGTGAAAACGTCCTATAACAATCAGGCAAAGGATCATCGTCTACGTGCATTGTTTCCTACGGATATTGAAACAAATGAACATCAGGCTGATTCAGCTTTTGAAGTAGTAAAACGTTTTAATGAACCATCAGAAGAGTGGGCGAATCCCGATAATTCGCAGCATCAACAAGCATTTGTCGACGTAAGCAATGACGGCGAAGGTTTAACTGTTGCCAATCTTGGATTAAATGAGTATGAAATAGTACGCGATGGTAGAAATACGATTGCGGTAACGTTATTAAGATCTGTAGGAGAGTTAGGCGATTGGGGCTATTTCCCAACACCTGAAGCACAATGTTTAGGAGAGCATTCTGTTTCATTTCGCATTTATCCACATGGAGGAAAAAAGGAAGTATCTAAGGCCTATCAAGATGCATACCAATATCAAGTTCCATGGTCGATGAAACAGACAGGTCTACATGACGGAGATTTACCAACTGTTCATTCATTTGTACAATGGGAGTCTAAAAATCTTGCCTTTTCATCAATGAAAGTAGCTAGCAAATCAGGTGATGTCATGATCCGGTGGTTTAATATGGCTGATGAGGACAGTTCTCTTCTAGTGAAATCACCGGCAAATTACAACAATGCTTATGTAAGTAATGTTATCGAAGAAAAAGAAGCGTCATTAAACGCAGACAGTAAAAACAATGTTCAGGTTTCAGTTCGTAAACATGAAATTGTTACGCTTGGGTTTGCAAAAGGTAATTCTTAATAAAGGCTGTTATCGCATAGTTTGTTGCTACCTGAGACCGCAGTTGGCATACACTCCGCTTTCCGCGGGCGGTCTGCGAGCCTCGCTGTTTCCGCAGGAGTTACGTGTATGTCAACTGCTCATAGCATCTTTCTAAGTGCAACTCGTTCAAAAACTACAATCTTTCAGAAAACAGCCTTAATAAAAATTTGTAAAAAAAGGGAGCGTGACTCAAATGCAAGGACAACTACCGGTATCCATGAAAACATTAATTGATGAAGTGAAATATACTTTCTCTGATGACCAAAAAATCCAGGCAATGTTTGAAAGTTGTTTTTCGAATACGTATGAAACAACCATTCGACCACAAGATGATGGTACAACATTTGTTGTTACAGGTGATATACCAGCAATGTGGTTAAGAGATTCTGCTGCACAAGTTCGTCCATATTTAATGTTAGCTGAAAATGACACAAAAATGGCTGATTTAATCGACGGTGTTATTAAGAAGCAATTAGCCTGCATTATCCATGATCCGTATGCTAATGCATTTAATGAAGAAGCAAACGGAAAACGATATCATGATGATAAAACGGAAATGACGCCCCTTTTATGGGAACGTAAATATGAAATAGATTCGTTATGTTATCCAATCCAGCTTGCCTATTTATTTTGGAAATCGACTGGAAGAACAACTCAGTTTAACGAACTTTTTCAGGAAGCAGTTGGAAAAATAATTGAAACGTGGAAAACTGAGCAAAACCATGAGAAGGACTCTAAATACCAGTTTGAAAGAGATAACTGCCCACCACAAGACACATTATCGCATGACGGAAAAGGAGTACCTGTCGGCTATACAGGTATGACGTGGTCTGGTTTTCGTCCGAGTGATGATGCCTGTGAATACGGTTACTTAATTCCTTCTAATATGTTTGCGGTTGTCGTTTTAAAACAATTAGCTGAAATTGCTGATGAAATCATCGACGACAAAGATTTAGCGAAAACAGCAACTGATTTGGCGAATGAAATTGATCAAGGTATTCAAAAGTTTGGCAAAGTGGAACATCCAACGTATGGAATGATTTACGCCTATGAGACAGATGGACTTGGAAATTATAATTTAATGGATGATGCAAATGTTCCTAGCCTTCTCGCACTTCCATACTTAGGGTACTGCAATATTGATGATCGAATTTATCAAAACACGAGAAATTTTATTCTCAGTGAAGATAACCCATATTACTATCAAGGGAAAGTTGCCAAAGGGGTCGGTAGTCCTCATACACCTGAAAACTATATATGGCACATTTCTCTTGCTGTTCAGGGGATGACTGCGTCAACAAACGCTGAGAAGGAAGAAATCCTTGGTCAGTTTAAAAATACAGATGCACATACAAATTGTATGCACGAAGGTTTTCATGTGGACGACCCTGGAAAATTCACGAGACCTTGGTTTTCATGGGCCAATTCAATGTTTAGTGAATTTTTATTAAGTCAATGTAATCGAATGGTAAAAGGTAGTCCATTGGCGAAGTAACATATTTGATGAAATAAATGGAGGTGAACGTATGAAGGAAGAAATTCTTGTTAGTGATTATAGAAATGGTATTCTTGAAAATATTCATCCTGGACATATTTGTGGGGTTGATGCATTCGGGAGTGTCAAGTATCAGGTAGGGAATCCAGATCATTTAACTTTTTTAAGGTCTGCATTAAAGCCGATTCAAGCAATTCCAGCGATTGCAAATAATATTCAAGAGAACTTCCAGCTTACGAATAGGGAAACAGCATTAATTGCTGCATCTCACCGGGGAGAAGAATTCCATGTTGATGAGCTCGAGAAATTACTTGATAAGGTTGGGATAAAGGAAGAGGAGTTGTTATGCCATCCAACATATCCTCTAAACCCAAGAGCAAAGGATAAGCTTGCAAAAAAAAATCAACCAAATAGAAGGCTGTACCATAATTGTTCTGGTAAACACTTGGGAATGATCGCACTTGCAAAAATTCTTGGTGTAAGTACGGAAGGTTATTTTGAACTGGAACATCCAGTACAGCAAGAGATTCTACATGCTCTCTCAAGTGTTTCTGGGTGTGAGGTTGAAACTATTCGTAGTGGGGTCGATGGATGTGGTGTTCCCGTCTATGCACTACCACTAAAGTATATTGCGAATACCTATTTGCGTTTTGCTAGACCAGAGCTTATTGAAGACCGCTTTATTCGAAAGGCAGTATTTCAAATAACATCCATGATGAATGAAAATCCAGCTATTATTTCTGGGACGAACACAATTTGTACAAGTTTGTTAATGGATGACAATATAGTCGCAAAAGGCGGAGCACAAGGTGTCTATTGTTTCGGTTTAGATGAGGAAAAAATAGGCTTTTCATTAAAAGTCATGGATGGTTCTGAAGAGCAATGGCCGTTAATTGTCGCAACTATACTAGAACAAATCAACTATAAAAATAAGGATACCATTCAAAGGCTATACGAATTGACTGATAAGGAAATATATAACGACAACAATAAGCTTGTGGGCAATAAGGAGGCTAGTTTTAAACTAAATGGAATTACCTCAGGAACTCTCTAATTAATAGAAGAAACGAATAAACCTAGATTACTAAATTCAAAGAAATGGGAGTGTATTTAAGTGAATGTAACAGAACCTGTACGTGCATTTCATTTAAGATTCGGGTCACACGACTTGGTTGAAGCCTTTAAGGAATTTATTGAGAAGGTATTGGCACCAAAAGGAATTAACCATTTACTGTTGGAATGTAATACTTCCTTTGTATTTGAGTCACATCCAGAAGTCACTGGAGGAACATTAACAAAGCAGGATGCAAGAGAATTGGCATTAGTATGTAAAAACAACGGGATACGTCTTATCCCATTGTTTCAATGTCTTGGGCACCAGGGCTGGGGCGGTTCTCGGAATTCCATACTGAGAGCATATCCTGAATTTGATGAAACACCGCATGTGCCACTGGATGCGGAATGGCCAGAGATATTCTGTAGAAGCTGGTGTCCAGAGCATCCGGATGTTAATCAGCTTATATTTGATCTAATGGATGAGCTCATCGATGCTTTTGAGACTGATGCATTTCATGTAGGCATGGACGAAGTATTTGAAATAGCAAGTGATAAGTGTCCGCGATGTAAAGGAAAGGATAGGGCGGATTTATTCGCGAAAGTTGTTAAAGAAATGCACGAACACTTGGTCAAAAAGCGTGGTGTTGAAATGTTTATGTGGGCAGATCGACTAAATGATAGTGAAAAAATGGGTTACGATGAGTGGGATGGGGATAACTTTGGAACATATAAAGCAATTAATTCCATTCCTAAGGACATTATTATGATTGATTGGCATTACGATAAATTAGATGCATATCCTTCGATTGGAAACTTTATTGAAAAAGGCTTTACCGTCATTCCTGCTTGTTGGTTTAAAACAGATGCAGCAGTAGATCTTTTAATTGAAAGTAAACGTCAGGCAAAAGACAAAGAGGCAGAGGATAAAATGCCTGGAATGGTAATGACGTCTTGGAATGGCTGGAACAAGGAGTCATTTAAAAAATTTGTTAACATGCCAAATGCATTCGGTCGTGATGAAAAATTAGAAGAGCTAAATGAATTATATCGAACAGTAGACGTAATTACAGAAAAGTTAAAGAGTAAAGGGCAGGTTTATTAAAAATAAACATAAAATTACAAAAAAGTGAGGCGTTGTTAGATGAAAGTAGGATTAAGTACGTATAGTTTGCTTGATGCAATTAAAGCAGAAGAAATGGATGTATTAGATGTTGTTCAATGGATTGCCGATAACGGTGGAGAACATATGGAAATTGTACCTTATGGATTCAGTCTAGTAGATAATTTGGAGCTAGCGGATAAAGTACGAGATAAAGCAAAAGAAGTTGGTATTGAACTATCAAACTATTCCATGCCAGCCAACTTTGTCCAAAATACAGAAGAAGAATTCGACGCGGAAGTAGAGCGACTGAAAGAACATGTTGATCTCTTAAATCGTATGGGTATCAAGCATATGCGCCATGATGTGACAGCATTTACTTTACCACCTGAGAAAATGACTATTGAATACTTTGAAAATAGCTTACCACAAATCATTGAAGGAAGCCGTCGTATCGCAGACTATGCAGTACAATTCGAGATTACAACAACAATCGAAAATCATGGGGTTGCTGTACAACATAGTGATCGTGTCCAGCGTGTCTTACAAGCGGTTGACAGACCTAACTTTAAAACAACATTGGATGTAGGGAATTTTATGTGTGTTGATGAAAATTCCGTTGTAGGTGTGAAGAAAAACCTGCCATACGCATCGCTTGTTCATTTTAAAGATTTTTATTTCCGTCCTTACTATGAAGATCCAGGTGCAGGTAAATGGTTTAGAACTTCTAATGGGAACTATTTAAGAGGAGCTATTGTTGGGCAAGGTGATATTGAAATTCGTGAAATTGTAAAACTCATCAAGGGTTCAGGCTATGATGGCTATGTAACATTGGAATTTGAGGGAATGGAAGAATGCAAGGAAGCATGTAAAATTGGAATGGATAATCTGAAACGTTTTTGGGAAGAAGCTTAACTTGCATTGGAGTTTCATGCGTTCACTTATTGAATTTGTGTGCAAGTAAACTCAACTGCTTAATTCCAAAATAAAATGAATAGATTCTATGTGTAAGGGGATAATGTCCCCTTATTTTGTTTTTTAAAAATGAACGTTGGGTTGTTGCAAAATTATAGAGCAATAAAGGTCTACATATTTATTTGATAAATCTTAACATTCAAAAATCAAGTTGACATTGCGGCGTTTCTTGTTTATTATTATGTTATCGGTAACTTTTAATAAACATTGTTATTCCAATTGGCTTATTCTGTCATCTAATTTACTGAAAAGGGGTGTTACCAAATGGATGTTACAAGGGCAACAGTATCAAAAACGTCTGATAAGAAAATCAAGATCAAAAGAAGAAAATCCTTCATTAAAGACATAAAACAAGGTTGGCAGTTGTATGTGATATTTTCCCTTCCACTTTTATACATTTTAGTTTTTAAATATTATCCAATGTACGGTGCTAGCATTGCTTTTAAAGATTTCGATCCGATAAAGGGTATCATGGGAAGTCCTTGGGTTGGAATGGACCACATAATTAAATTTATAAATTCCTACGAGTTTTGGGGTGTAATGAAAAATACATTGTTTTTAGGTCTTTATGAAGTAATAGCGGGTTTTCCACTCCCAATCATACTGGCTTTGAGCTTGAATTATATTTATAGGAAAAGGTTTAAAAAAGCTGCCCAGATGATTACATATGCACCACACTTTATTTCTGTTGTTGTAATGGTTGGTATAATTTTCGTAATATTGGATCCAATGGGTCCCTTAAATGACTTAATCTCATTATTTGGCTTTGATCCAGTAAATTTTATGGGAGAATCAGAGTTATTCATGTCAATTTTTGTGTGGTCGGGTATATGGCAAAACGTTGGTTTTGGATGTATTATCTATTTGGCAGCTTTGGCGGGAGTGAGTCAGACACTTCACGAAGCAGCAATTATCGATGGTGCTTCAAAACTACGTAGAATATGGCACATAGACATTCCCTGTATTGCCCCGACAATTATTGTTTTGTTAATTTTAAACATGGGAAATTTCTTGGATACCGGATTCGAGAAAGTATTGTTGATGCAGAACCCATTAAATCTATCTGCCTCAGAAATTATTGATACTTATGTTTATAAGGTGGGGCTAATTTCGCCTATACCTCAATACTCCTACGCTGCGGCTATTGGTCTTTTTAAATCGATCATTGGCTTAATTCTTATAGTCGGTGCAAACCGAATTGCGAAGAAAGTTGGGCAAGAAAGTCTATGGTAAAAAAACCGAGGAGGAACAATAATGCAATCATCGATTCCTGAATCAAAGGGTGACCGTATCTTTACGGTATGTAACTATCTTTTCTTGTCACTATTGGTACTTTCCGTTCTTTATCCGCTCATCTATGTTGTAAGTGCATCCTTTAGTTCGGCAGAGGCTGTAGCAAGCGGTCGCGTCTGGTTATGGCCAGTGGATTTTAGTTTAGAAGGGTATAAAGCCGTTTTTGACTATAAAATGATTTGGACAGGTTATGCGAATTCATTGTTTTATATGGTTGCTGGAACATTGATTAATGTCACATTAACCGTTTTGGCTGCTTATCCGTTATCAAGAAAAGATTTTCGTGGCAGAGGCATTTTTATGTTTTTATTCGTCTTCACGATGATGTTTAATGGTGGATTGATACCAACTTATCTTCTTGTAAGAGATCTAGGTATGCTGAATACACGGTGGGCATTAATTATTCCTAATGCGATGGCGGTTTTCAACGTTATTATTACTATGACCTATTTTAAATCGGTGATACCCAAAGAAATCCTTGAATCAGCCCAACTTGATGGTTGCAATGATTTTAAGTTCTTATTAAAAATTGTGTTACCGCTTTCAGCCCCTATTATTGCTGTGATTTCCTTATTTTATGCTGTCGGTCACTGGAACCAATATTTTAATGCGTTAATTTATTTAAGAGATACGGATTTATTCCCGCTACAACTTGTTTTGAGAAATATTTTGATTCAGAGTGAAATTAATCCCTCTATGATAAGTGATATAGGAAACTATCAAGAAAAGGTCGGTTTAAGAGAGCTTTAAAATATGCTCTAATTGTTGTAGCCTCACTCCCAGTATTAATTATTTACCCATTCGTTCAAAAACACTTTGTTAAGGGGGTAATGATTGGTTCGTTAAAAGGTTAACAGCCAAATGATTATTAATAATTAGAGGGGGTGAGGAAAACAATTACCTTTACGATTATTTATTCTTAATCCAAGTTTACTATTCACAAAAGAGGAGGAATTAAAATGAAACGAAAAATTTTATTATTTCTATCGTTATTATTAGTTTCGATGTTAATTCTGGCTGCATGTTCCCCAAGTGAAGAAACCAAGAAAGAAGAAAAAATAGAACCTATTGTTACAGCAAATGGTGAGTTTCCAATCGTAGAGGAAGAAGTAACGCTCGACGTCCTTATTCCATCAAACAGCCAGGTTGAAGATTTTGAAACTAATGCTTTTACAAAATGGTATGAAGAAAAAACAGGCGTAAACATTAATTGGGAAGTTATTCCGGAAGAAGGGGCAAAGGAAAAATTAAACCTGATTCTGATAAGTGGTGATTACCCGGATGTTATTATGCATATGGATTTGACCCCTGCACAGTTGAGAGTTTATGGGCAAAAGGGTATATTTCGTTCCTTAAATGACCTGATTGATGAATATGGAACTGAAACAAAGAAAATGCTTGATAATATGCCACAAGTCAAAAACGGTATCACAACACCTGAGGGAGAAATTTATGCTTTGCCGCAGGTCAACGAATGTTATCACTGTTCTGTGTCCCAAAAAATGTGGATTTATAAACCATGGCTTGACAAACTAGGCTTGGATATTCCTACAACAACTGAAGAATTCTATAATGTAATGAAAGCTTTTAAAACTGAGGATCCGAATGGTAACGGTAAAGTGGATGAAATTCCATTATCAGGGATGAAAAATGCATGGCATGAAAAAGTATCGGGTTTTCTAATGGATCCTTTCATATACAGTGATATGTATGTTAAAGATGAGAAAATCGTTATTCCGTGGAATAAACCAGAATGGAAAGAAGGTTTGCAATATTTAAACAAAATGTATTCTGAAGGATTGATTTACTCTGGATCATTTACACAAAGTACTGAACAATTCAAAAAACTAGGTGAAAACCCAGGCGAGGCAATATTAGGGACAGCTACAGCTGCAACCCGCGGTTTCTTTTCCGATGTAGATATAACATCTGATGATGCAAGAGGACCCGATTTTGTTGCCGTTCCTCCTTTAGAAGGTCCGGATGGTCAACGCATAGCCTTACATGAGCCTACTGCAATAACTTACCCAGCTGAGTTTGTAATCACAAATAAAGCCGAACATCCTGATGTTGCATTTCGATGGGCGGATGCTATGTACCAAGAAGAAATAACCCGTCGCGCAGTAATAGGCAGACCTGGTAAGGAATGGAAGGAGGCTGAAGAAGGACAAATTGGCTTAAACGGGGAACCGGCAATTTGGACTTTAATTCCAGCTAAGGAGAAAGTTGGTAATGCGGCATGGATACAAACCGGTCCATCGTTAAGAACAAAAGGGTTCCGTTCAGGTAAAGCAGTCCCAGAAGGAACCCAAGAAGCAGTGTTGTGGAATGCAAGCAAAAAATATGAACCTTTTATTTCAGAAACTATCAAACCCGTACCACCTTTATTTTTTACTGAAGAACAATCTGTAGAAATGGCGACCCTTGAAAAAACTATTACAGATTATGTGGATGAAATGACAGCTAAATTTATTATAGGGGATGCTAGCCTAGAGAAGGATTGGGAAGAGTATATTACAACACTAGAGAATATGAAAATTGAAAGGTATGTAGAAATATATCAAAATGCTTACGATGAAAAGTACAAATAAAAAATAACAGGGAAAAGCATTATGATAAAAAGTAGATAAAGAGGAAGACATCTTCCTCTTCTCTTTAATTTTAAGTTCGGCAACCATCACATGCATAAAAGAATAACAAGTTAAGTGAGGTCAGTATTAGTATGATTGGACCATATATCACCTAATAGTAAACATACATATATCAAAAGCGAGGAGGAGATATATTGCAGAAAATCATTAATGAACAGGAGCAAGAGGTTCTTTTAGATAACAGCCGAGGGACACTAGTATGGAGTGAAAACTTTGATTCAGGCAAACTTGAGGATGGTACGTATTACAATGCAGGCATTGTTTTACAAGAGACTGGGGGAAGTTATGCTGCAAGACTAGGTAGGGTGCATCCTGATGAGTTTGTTTCTCCGATGAAAGGCACTAGCATTGACCGTGGTTCTATTACTTTAACTGTTAAGGAGCTTGAGCCGAATACGAATTACAACTTTACAGCACAGGCGTGTATAGAGGAGGAAAATAGTAAACTATGGGTAGGCGCAGTAGACTTTGAAAATGAAAAGTACCATATCGTTAAAGATGTCCATGAAGAGGTGACATCTAAATCGTGGACGTATATATCATTAAGTCTTACTACAGGGCCACGTACCACCGAAGTAGCTTTTTATAGTCTTTTGGAAGGTAAGCCAGGACTTGGTTATCTCAAAGACATGAACGTTTTTAAACTAGATAGTGTTGGCAGTGAAAACGATAAGAATGGTGAAGGGGTTGTCCCCAGACAGGAAAGTGTAGAATACGAATTTCCACTTACAATACCAGCCATCCAGAAGTTTATTTATAACCCTAATGCAGGGAAGTGGTTCCCGAAGGATAAAGGTCGCATTATTATCGATATGGGCTGCGAAAAGCGACTTACTGGTGAGGCAGATCTTTTCCTTTCCGAACTTAATAAGGAAGTTTCAATAAAATCCAACTACATAATCGCAAAAAGCAATCCTAGTGAAGCTAGACCAGGAGATATTGTTTGCAACATTGGTGAAATCAATGATTCTAATATGGTGGAATCAACTAATCCTATCAGAAAAGAAGCCTATCGAATAGATATTGACGATAATGTACTTACAATTACAAGCCCTTCCACTACAGGGATGTTTTATGGTACACGCACGATCCTGCAGGCTCTTAGAATGCAGAACTGGTTACCGGGCGGAACGGTGATCGACTGGCCAAATGATAAGTTTAGGGGACTACAAGTTGATACAGGGCGTCGTCACTTCAGTATCGATTGGCTGAAACAGCAAATCCGTGGCCTCGCATGGACGAAAATGAATATTATACACCTTAGAATGAAGGATGATCAGGGGCTTAGAGTGGAATCTGAAGTTGCGCCTGAGCTAGTAACACCCGAACATTATAGCAAAAAAGAGATAAGAGAGTTGGTTGAGTTTGCTGCACGATATCACGTAACCATATTGCCTGAAATTGATACTCCTGGACATTCGGCGATGGATGTTAAAGTTTATCCTGATTACGGACTTCAGTTAAAAGATGGTTCTGTAGCACCCGTGTTAGATTACACGAAGTGGGAAGTCAGGGAATATGTAAAGAAACTGGTTCTGGAGATTTCTGACCTTTTTCGCTCCCCATACTTCCATCTCGGGGGAGACGAATATGAAAACAGTGCAGAGGATGCTCCCCACTTGGCGGATTGGGCAAAAGAACAACTTGGTCCTGAGGCTACTTGGTATGACGGCTATGAACTCTACTTAAATCAACTCGCCGAACCTCTGATAGAAAAAGGGATAAGACCCTGGGTTTGGGTAGACATGCTAGAGCCTGACGAAGGGATTTTCGACCTTGATACAAATTTCATTATTGATTACTGGGCAAAGTGGGATAGGGCACCAATTGCACCGGAATTTCACAAAGCGGGTTATGAAACCGTTAATAAAAATTCGGATTGGATGTATTACGATCTTTGGCCTGACAAAATTGGTAGCGATGATCCAAGAAGACTTCCAGAAAATATATACGAGGTTTGGATGTCCGATGGTTATATGAAGAAGGCTGCGTTGGGTGCACCGGTAACATGGCCCAAAGATGACCATACAATTTATCTGGATCAAAAAGCTGAAAAACATTTGGGTGCGATGTTTGCAATCTGGGATGATGCGCATGGTTGGCCAACCGAGGATTGGGTTACAAAAGGAATGTTTCCGCGGATTAGAACATTCGCACAAAAGGTGTGGGGATCGCCAAAACGAGCTGATACCTACGAGAAATTTGACCTCTTCATTTATTGGATCGGACATTCCCCTTAATGAACCATTTATGATGATAAGCGAGTAAATCTATTTAAATGGAGTTGATTATCATGAAACTATCTGTAATGACCTTTAATTTACGAGTAAACAATTCGGAAGATGGTGATAATGCTTGGCCCTATCGAATTAATAGAATTTCAGAGGTAATCAAATCAAGTCAGCCTTTTATTATCGGTACACAAGAAGGGCTTATCTCAATGTTATCAGACTTGCAGGGGTGTATACCCGAGTATGGAATGATTGGAAGTGGTCGTGGGGGTGGCAAGAAAGATGAACATTGTGCTATTTTTTATAAAAAAAGTGAGGTTGAATTAACGGATCAAGGTCAGTTTTGGTTATCAGAAACACCAGAGGAGCCTAACAGTATGAGTTGGAAAAGTGCTTGTCCAAGAATTTGTACATGGGGAGCATTTCGTCTTTTGAAAAACCCAACCCGCAAATTTTTGGTTTTTAATACCCATCTAGACCATGTCAGCCAAACTGCAAGGGAACAAGGAGTTCAATTGATTTGGACAAAAATGAATGCCATTAAAAAAGATTTACCTGTCATCCTCACTGGAGATCTGAATGCTAGTCCTGAAAACAAAACGGTTCAATTTCTTCGTGGAAAAGATGTTTTTGAAGAACAAACGGCACACTTAATAGATACTTACTCCGTATTAAATCATTCACCAGGGTCGACTTTTCACGACTTTCAAGGTGGGAGAGATGGACAGCCGATTGATTATATATTTACTTCTATGGACGTCGGGGTCTTAAAAGCAAAAGTTGATCGAACCATTTTTGATGATGGTTATCCATCTGACCATTATCCTGTGATAGCTGAGTTGATCATATAAATCTCATAATATTGAAAGGATTGATAATATGACAAAAGAGTCGAAAGAGAAAACTGTAGAGCATGGTGTACATAACTATAGTGCAGAGAAGGAATGGGTCAAACCAGAAGACCCACTGGTATTAGAGCGTCTTGAGTGGTTTCAAGATCAAAAACTGGCATTGATGATGCATTGGGGTCCATACTCACAGCTTGGTGTAGTGGAATCTTGGGCTTTAAGTGATGGAGATGCCGAATGGTCAAGAGAGGGCATTGATTGGGAAGAAGATGGCGAGGAGTTGAAGCGACAATATTTCAACCTTAATAAAACGTTCAACCCGATTCGGTTTCAGCCTGACGTCTGGGCTGAACTGGCCGCGGAGGGTGGATTTAAATATTTGATTTTCACGACAAAACATCATGATGGCTTTAGTATGTGGGACACAAAAGAAACTGATTACGGTATTACTGGATCAGAGTGTCCTTTCCACACCCATAAGTATGCTGATATATGCAAACACCTTTTCGATGCTTTCCGTGACAGAGGCTTAGGGATCGCCACCTATTTTTCTAAAGCAGATTGGAACACTCCTTATTATTGGGCTTCCGGTATGGAACGTGGAAAAAAAATGTGGCGTGGACCTTCTTATGATCCTGAGGAATATCCGTGGTTATGGGACAAGTTTGTTCAATTTACACATAATCAAATTATGGAACTGATGTCGAACTATGGTCGTATTGATGTGTTATGGCTAGATGCAGGATGGGTAGGAAAAAGAAAGCAGGATATCCGCCTCGGAGAAGTGGTAGAAAAAGCCCGCGAGAAACAACCTGGGTTAATTTCGGCTGATCGTACCGTGGGGGGAGCATATGAAAACTATGTTACTCCTGAACAGACTATTCCAGACCATCCATTAAATGTACCTTGGGAAAGTTGTATCACGATGGGGACTTCATTTTCATTTAAATATGAGGATAAATATAAGTCTACACGTGAAATCGTTCAAACATTAATCGAAGTAGTTTCAAAAGGTGGTAATCTTGCTCTTAATGTTGCGCCCCAACCAGATGGACGTTTACCCGAGGGAGCTATTGTAAGGATGAAGGAGCTTGGAGCCTGGTTGAATGTTTATGGTGAAGCAATTTACGGCACACGTATTTGTGCACCCTACTACTCAGAAGACTTTGCCTTTACACGAAAAGACAAAATAACCTACTGTTTCCGTTTGTATCAAAATGAAAATAGCGATAATCAGGATGAATATATTACTATTCCTTACAATGAAGAGGTACATCGTATAGATATGGTAGGTGGTGAAGAAAACCTTGACTATAGCCAAGTAGAGGCTGGCTTGTCTATAAAGATGCCAAGGTCAGGTACGGAAGAAAAGGCACCAATTGCTCATGTTTTTCGATTAATATAGTTAATTACTTAGGATTAAGGTTAATCGAATAAGTTTATTACACATTACTAGGCAGACCTACACGGTTAAGAGTAGGAAAAATAAAAATATTAATCTAAAGGAAAAAAATCTATTTATTATATTTTGGAGGAAATGCATTTGGAAATATATCAGAATAGTAGTCTTTCCATAGATGAAAGAGTAAAAGATTTATTAAGTCATATGACTTTAAAAGAAAAAGTAGGTCAATTAAACCAGAAAATGTACGGTTGGGATGCCTATAAAAAAACAGAAAATGGTTACGAGTTAACCGATGCTTTTAAAGAACAAGTCTCCAACTATGATGGAATGGGAGCTTTATATGGTCTGTTTAGAGCCGATCCGTGGTCCAATGTTGATTTTTCAAATGGCATTGCTGCTAAAGACAGTGCGATTGTAACTAATATGGTTCAGCAGTATATTAAGGAGAACACGAGATTAGGAATCCCTGTTCTATTATCTGAAGAATGCCCCCACGGCCACCAGGCATTAGATAGCACCTTATTTCCTACACATATCGGATCAGGTGCTTCATGGAATCCTGATTTACAACAACAAGTTTCTCAGTGTGTAGCGGAGGAATTAAGAGTTAGAGGTGCGCATCTTGGCTTAGTCTCCACCTTGGATATCGTCCGCGATCCTAGGTGGGGAAGAACAGAAGAATGTTTTAGTGAAGATCCATATTTATCAGCTAGAATGACGCAGGCAGTGGTACGTGGAATGCAAGACGAAGTAAATAAAAAGGGAATTTCCCCAAAAGTAATCTCTGTTTTAAAACACTTTGCAGCTCAAGGAGCTGGAATTGGGGGGCATAATTCAGGACCCGCATTAATCGGTGAAAGAGAATTGCGTGAGTTGTATTTACCCCCGATGAAAGCAGGCGTAGAATCGGGTGCTCTAGCCTGTATGGCCGCCTATAATGAAATTGATGGTGTTCTTTGCCATGCTAACAAGCGACTGTTAACAGGCATACTTCGTGATGAGTGGAACTTTAAAGGAATCGTAATGGCAGATGGTACTGCACTTGATAGACTGCTGAAATTAACAGGTGATCAAGAACTAGCCGCCGCATATGGTCTGAAAGCAGGGGTGGATTTGAGCCTGTGGGATAACGTATATACTACTATTAAAACTGCTGCCGAAAATGGAAAAGTACAAGAAGAACTGATAGATCAATCAGTGTCCCGCGTCTTATATTTAAAACTTAAGTTGGGGTTATTTGATAACAGGCGATTCATTGAAGAAAATGAACCATTGAAGGTAATAGGATGTCATAAATCTACTGAAGTCAATTTAAATATGGCTCGTCAATCAGTTGTCTTACTTAAGAACAAGAATAATATTTTACCAATAAATAAGAGTATAAAAAAAGTTGCTGTAATTGGCCCGAGCGCTGACAATATATATAGTTTATTAGGCGATTATACTCCACCGCAACGCAAAGGTAACGTTATTACGATTCTTGATGGGATACGCTCTATTGTCGATCAAGATACGGAAATACTTTATGCGAAAGGAAGTAAGTTTAGAGATAATTCTAGTTCAGATTTGCTAGCTGCAAAAAAAATTGCAGAAGAAGCAGATATTGTAGTAATGGCTTTAGGTGGTACCAGTGCAAGAGACTTTAATATGGAATTTGAAAATAATGGAGCTGTTAAACAATATAGTGAAACAGAAATGGATTGTGGAGAAAATGTTGACGTGGCAGATTTAGATCTTGCCGGGGTACAACAAGAATTGGTACAGGAAATTGTTTCAACAGGGACTCCTGTAGTTGCTGTCCTTATTCAGGGTCGTCCCTATTCGATTCCACGTATTTCGCAACAATGTGATGCAGTACTTACAGGTTGGTATCCAGGCCAGCAGGGAGGCAGAGCGATAGCTGAAGTATTATTTGGGGATGTTAATCCAAATGGTAAGCTTCCAGTTTCAATTCCATATTCTTCTATGCAATTACCAGTTTACTATAATTACAAGGATAGTGGCGCGAAGGTAGATTATTTTGATATGGATGGAAAAGCGCTATATCCCTTTGGACATGGACTAAGCTATACATCATTTGATTATTGTTTTTCTATAAATAAAAAAGAAATAATAACTTTAAGGAAATTGAAAGATTCAAAACAAGTTAAGATTTCTGTGGATGTGAAAAATAGTGGAAATAGAGATGGTTACGAAGTGTGTCAACTGTACATTAAAGATATGGAAGCAAGTGTGACACAACGAATTAAAGAACTAAAAGGATTTAAGAAGGTTTGGTTAAGGAAAAATGAAACAAGGACTATTACATTTACTCTTGGTTTCGAAGAATTGGCTATTTGGAATATAGATATGGATTTCGATGTTGAACCTGGCACAGTAAAATTAATGGTTGGTGGATCTTCAACTACTAGTATTGAGAAAGATCTGCTAATAAAGTTCTGAAACTTCAATTTTTTAATACAGCAATAGAAAGGATGAACAGATATGCAACGAATTCAACGATTAATTAGTAATTTGCAAGCAAACGTCTTTGTGGAGACACGGGAAATCAAAGACTGGAAAGTAAAGAGAGCTCTTTATGTAAATCCTGAAGAATATCAATTTGACAAGAACAATAATGAAGAGCTAAAGGGAAATATTGGAGATTGGCTTGCAGACTCTGGTACTACAACCTTTTTGGAAAAGGAAGTAGATCTACCAGGAGAATGGTCAAAAGATCATGTTGGTATTGTATTTAAAGCAAATGGGAAAGGAAAGGAATCTAATTGTGAATCTAGTATCTCGATACAAGGAACGCCAATACAAGGTTTTGATAGAAATCGAGATTTTGTGTTAATTCCAGCTCAACTAGCTAAAAAAAATAAACTACATTTTCAAATCGAATTATTCAATCCGGTTGGAATTCCGAAAGATAGATTAAGGGGATTTAATCAGGTTGCTGAATCTGAAACGGAACCTCCACCGGTATATTTGGAAAAAAGCTATCTAGTCTATATAAATAAGGAAGTTCAAAGTCTTTTATACACAATGGA
Organism: Virgibacillus carmonensis; assembly: GCF_057836705.1. Classification (NCBI taxonomy): domain Bacteria; kingdom Bacillati; phylum Bacillota; class Bacilli; order Caryophanales; family Bacillaceae; genus Virgibacillus; species Virgibacillus carmonensis. The sequence goes on from NZ_JBYQFJ010000001.1 coordinate 300,138, forward strand.
AGTATATTATAAAAATGCGACACTAATGGAAGATGGGGACCAGCGTCGTCATTTATTAATTAAGGCAATGCAACATTTAGTGGAAACGCTTGGTATGCCAACTAGGGAATCCTTACTTGATTCAAAATTTATAAAAACGTTGGAACTAGATTTAAAAAATAAAGTAAGTGAACTAACAGGTTATAGAGAGGGTACTATTAGAGCGATTGGTCAATCACATATTGATATCGCTTGGCTGTGGCCAATTAAAGAAACGATAAGAAAGGCAAGCCGTACGTTTTCTAGCGCCTGTACCTTATTAGAAGAATATAAAGACTTTGAATATGCCCAAAGCCAACCGCAGTTATTTGCATACTTAAAAGAACATAATCCGAAAGTGTATAAACGAGTTAAGCAAAAGGTTGCAGAGGGTCGATTTGAAATTATTGGTGGTATGTGGGTAGAACCGGATTTGAATATGCCATCGGGAGAATCTCTTGTTCGCCAACTGTTATATGGTAAGAAATTTTTTAAAGAAGAATTTGGTGTGGAGCCTCGTGTAGAATGGCTACCAGATACATTTGGTTATTGTGCATCCTTACCGCAAATTCTTAAAAAGGCTGGTACAGATTATTTTATGACAACTAAACTTAACTGGAATGATACCAACCGTTTTCCATATGATCTTTTCTATTGGGAAGGGATTGATGGTACCAAAATATTATCTTATTTGCACACTATCCTTGGACAAAATACTGAACCAGCTGATATAAAAAATACCTGGATGGACTTCAACCAAAAAAATGAGTATCCGGAAAGAATGTTAGTATATGGTTATGGTGACGGTGGCGGTGGTGTAACAAGAGAAATGATTGAAAGATTGGAACGTTCAACTACGCTTCCGGCGCTTCCAGATGTGAAGTTTGAAAAAGTGCATAGTTTTTTTGAACGTATAAATAAGAAGAATCCAAATCTTCCTAAATGGTATGGAGATCTTTATTTGGAACTCCACCGTGGAACCTATACTACTCACGCGGAAGTTAAAAAGAATAATAGACAGGCGGAATCTCTTTATAGGGAATTAGAAATTTGGAACAGCTTTGCTTATGTGGTTTTAGGTAACAGCTATCCAACTAGTGAAATAAAAGAGGGATGGAAAACTTTATTGCTCAATCAATTCCATGATATTGTTCCAGGTACTTCAATTTCACCTGTATATGAATTATCAAAACAGCAGTACAAAGTTTTATTTGACAAAGGTAATGAACTAAAAGAAGTAGCAGTTAACCGTATTGCCCAATCCATCGATACGGAAGGACCTGGCCAACCTATTATTCTATTTAATAGTCTTAATTGGTTTCAAAGTGAGAAGTTAACTATTACAGGCGGAAAAGAACTACTAGAAAAAGAAGTTGTGGATAAAGAAGGAAATATCTATGAGGCAGATACTATAAGAGAAGGTACAAAGGTTAAGCTAAGCGCTTTAATTGATGGTATCCCAGGCATGGGTTATAAAGTGGTTTGGTTGCAAAACAGAAGTGAAAGAGAAATTGCTCCTTTAGCTGAATTTAATGGTTATTGGGAGACTTATTTTTATCAAGTGGAATTTAGTACCAACGGGTGGATAAGTCGATTATATGATAAAAAAGCTGATAGGGAAATAATAAAAGATAGAGAATTTGCTAATGAGTTTCAACTATTTGACGATCTACCCACAAATTGGGACGCTTGGGATATCGACTCAAGGTATGAAAAACAGCGTTCTGTTAAGCCGAATTTAGTCAGTTCAAAAGTGCTTCACAAAGGAACAGTTTCGGATAGTCTATCGTTTAAGTGGGAAATTAATAATTCGTTTATTACTCAAGAAATTACTTTTTACCATCATAATAGAAGAATAGATTTTAAAACTAAGGTAGATTGGAAGGAAGAACATAAACTTTTGAAAGTTGCCTTTCCAGTAAATGTTTATAGCTCAAATGCTACATACGAAATACCATTTGGTTCTGTTCAAAGACCTACTCACAACAATACAAGCTGGGAACAAGCCCAGTATGAGGTCTGCGGACAACGTTGGGCGGATTTGTCACAGGGTGACTATGGTGTAAGCCTTTTAAATGATAGTAAATATGGATATGACATCAAGGGTAACAGAATAAGACTTTCTCTTTTAAGAGCTCCAAAATGGCCGGATAACTCAGCAGATATGATGGAACACGAATTTACCTATTCTTTATTCGCCCATGAAGGGGATTGGAGAAAAGGGGGTACGGTTAAAAAAGGTCATGAACTAAATTCTCCAATTACGGTCTTAAAGGTAGAGTCTCATCCGGGTATTTTGCCTAATACGATGACATTTCTGGAAACGAAAAGCAAGAGTGCGATAGTTGATTCAGTAAAACAAGCGGAAAACGGGGAAGGTATTATTGTAAGATTGTACGAATCAGAAGGAAGCGAATCAACTACGACAATTCAATGTAAGTTCCAAGTGAATTCTGCCAACGAAACTAATTTACTTGAACAGTCGCCTAAACAAATTCCAATCAAGGACGGGATTGTTAAGAGAAAGCTCCAACCTTATGAAATATGCACATTTTACATTAATTAAGTAAGAATCAATATTTACCAGAAATCTGTCTTAAGGCTGAAAATATATAGTTATTGTTGTCAAAAGGGGTGGGAAATAGCACTTTTGATAAGAACATTACTGGCCCAAGCAACAGTGCGACTATTGAAGTAAGTTTAGTCGTAGGTGTGCAAGGTCAATTAAAGCATACCCTTTGTAGTGGTGGAGCGATAAGTAAATTAATAGAAAAATGTCAGGATTAATGAGTATGTATCCTTATAAAACCCCTGACTATATACGGCTTATTCACATGAATTGATATGAGCCAATGCCGATGAATTTCTTACAATTAATTTAGATGGCAGTACAATTTTCCTGAACTCTGGAGGAGCAGTTTTTTCAATTCTTTCAATGAGCATTTGTGCTCCTGTGAAACCAAAATGATACGCTGGTTGCGCAACAACTGTTAAAAAAGGGTTTAGGTCAATGGAAGGATCCAAGTCGTCAAAACATACGACTGAGATATCTTCCGGAACGCGAATATTCCGTTTTCGAAGTTCCTTGATCGTATTAATAGCAATAAAGTTATTAGCTGCAAAGATTGCTGTTGGTCGTTTTTCTAATTGAGTGGACAATAACTTTGATATGTCCGAATTCGTATCTTTGTTTTTGTAATGACTTTGTAAGATAAAATCTTCATTAACGGGTAAATTATATGCCTTTAATGTCTCAATATATGCCTGCTGACGTTCGCGAGCTGTCGAAATATCAAGCGGGCCATTAATGATTGCTATTTTACTATGACCTTTAGTAATAAGATGTTCTAATATTTTACGGGTGCCGTCAAGGCTATCTCCATGAATCGCATCACAATTGATTCCTTCAATTTTGCGATCAAGTAAAATGAACGGAATATTATACTTATTTAATGTTCGCAAATTCTTTTTTGATTTATCATCAGATGGGGTAATAAGTACACCGTCCACACCTGTTGAAATCAGCATATTTGTATAGTCGGACTCCTTGTCTATATCTTCATCAGTGTTACATAATAAAAGGCTGTATCCCATCTGTTTTGCTTTATCTTCTGCTCCACGTGCTACTTTTGTAAAAAAGGGGTTTGTTATATCAGTTATAACAAGAGATAAAATTTTGGATTTCTTTGAAGTTAAATACCGGGCGGATGAACTCGGAATATAGTTTAGCTTTTGAATAACGTCTTCAACTTTTATTCGTGTTGCTTCGCTCACTTTTCCTGATTTATTAATAACCCTTGATACAGTCATAGGGGATACATTTGCTTTTTTAGCAATGTCATAGATTGTGATCATAAATTACTTCCTTTCATCGTTATTTATATTATAGATGATGTTTTAAAAGTCACCAACTATTTCATTGTTTTTAAATGCCTTTAATAAAAACATTCGGTTAAAAATCATATTTAGAATTGAAAGCAATTGTGAGTAATATTACGGTCGATATCAACTATGATAACAAATTAACCATATTCACGTACTTTTTCTTCAGTGTATTTGCTCAGTAGCACATCTCCTTCTTCTTTTTTAAAAATACTTTTCCTATTTCTAATTTGTAATTTATGGTTCATTTTTCAAAACATTTGTAATTGACAACAAATTGTTTTGGTGATACTTTTATGGTATCGGTAACAATTGTTGCATGAGGAGGCTAAATTATCAAAATTGATGCTCACCAACATTTCTGGAAACTCAGCCGTCGAGATTATGGGTGGTTAACCGAAGAACAAACCATACTATATCGGGATTTTTTACCGCACGATTTAGAACCACTCATAAGGGAACACGGAATTGACAAGACAATTGTCGTTCAGGCTGCTCCTACAATAGAAGAAACGGCGTTCTTATTGGAATTATATAGTCAATATGACTTTATCGCAGGGGTAGTCGGTTGGCTTGATTTGGAATCGCCTTCATTCAAAGACGATTATCATCGTCAGAGGGAACAAGTTGGGTTTGTTGGTATTAGACCTATGTTGCATGACATAAATGATGATAGATGGATAGTCCGCCAGGAAGTGATGAAGAATATCGAACTACTTGTCTCTGATGACTTTCCATTAGATCTATTAATCTATCCTCGTCATCTTCCGGTTGTTTTAGAGTTACTTGAACAATTCCCACAACTTAGAGCGGTTATCAATCATGCTGCAAAACCTGCTATTAAAAGTGGAATTACATCATTTTGGGTAGATCATATGAATGAGGTAGCGTCCTATGAAAATGTCATGTGTAAAGTATCAGGTTTGATCACAGAAGCAGACCACCAAAATTGGAAGCATGATGATTTTGTACCCTTTATTCAGCATCTTGTCCGTGTATTTGGTGCTGATAAGCTTATGTTTGGGAGTGATTGGCCAGTTTGCTTACTAGCTGGAAGCTATCAAAACGTATATGAATTATTCGAGAACTCATTATTACAACATATATCTGAAAAAGAATACACCAAAATAATTGGTGAAAACGCAAGAGGATTTTATAGATTAAACCTTTAGTTATTGATAGGGAAGTGGTTAGATGAAATGGGAATACTTAGTAACTGTCGATGATGGAAATATTTCGGAGTTAGGTATACAAGGATGGGAATTGGTTAGTGTAGCACAGAAAAATAACGAAATGAAACTTTATTTTAAAAGACCCGTACAAAGCTTAAGTGATCGTATTACAAGTGAACAACGAGAGGCAGTTTATAAAGACTTTTTGGAGGGGGCGGAATGAAAAAAGCAGGAATTCTTCATCCAGAAATGTCCCATCTGGTAGCAAGCCTGGGACATACAGACTATGTAGTTTTGGCAGACAAAGGTTATCCTGTTCCAGGTCATACAAAACGGATTGACCTAGGAATTACGGAAGACTTGCCGACTGTTTTACAAGTGCTCAAAGTAATTGAAACAGAATTTAGGATCGATAGAATCATTGTTACAGAGGAAATGCTAGATATTAGCCCAGAACGATATAAAGATCTACAACAATCATACCCTACTATTTTATTTGAAAAGGTAACCCATCAAGATTTCAAAGGACTGACGAACCATTCTAAAGGGGTTATTAAAACTGGTGATACATGTCCATACGCAAATATGATTATTGTGTCAGGATAACGTTTTATCCATAGTTATACATACTAAAAAGTGAAGGATTTGATGGGGATGAAAATTACAAACGTAGAAACCTATTTACTTAATGTACCGTTAAGACAGAAAGCAATTACTGATTCACAAACAAAGCTCGACTCTGTGGAATTTGTGGCAGTACGCTTAGACACGGATGAAGGAATAAGTGGATGGGGATTTAACTGGAATTATACTAAAGGAATCCGTGCTGTTCAGACGATTATCGATGATACCTATGCCGATAAACTAATAGGGAAAGACCCACTCATGTATAAAAATGTACTTCGTGAACTACATTATACGAACCATTTTATTGGTCAAGTCGGTATTACACGTGTTGCATTATGCGCGGTCGAGCTTGCATTGTGGGATATAAAATTAAAGGTTGCTAACATGCCGCTATGGAAGTATTTAGGTCCTGTTAAAGAAAAAGTGAAAGCATATAATACAGACGGTGGATGGCTTGAGGTGACGACAGATGAGTTAGTTAAAGATATGACTGCGCTAGTTGAACGTGGCTTTGATGCAGTAAAAATGAAGATTGGTTTGCCCAATCCGCGTGAGGACTATGAACGAGTGAAGGCAGTCCGGAAAGCAATTGGTGATGATATTAAATTGATGGTCGATGCAAATACAGTGTGGGATTTGAAAACATCAATCGTTTGGGGAAGAAAGCTTGAAGAATTTGATATCTACTGGCTTGAAGAGCCAATGAATCCGTTTGACAAAAAGTCCCATGCTGAGCTTGCACGCAGGCTGGATGTACCGATTGCTATCGGAGAAACCGTTTATACAAAATATGATTTCCGTGATTACATTGAAATGGGTGGAGTCAGCATTGTTCAAGCAGATGCCACAAAGCTTTCAGGCATCGATGAATGGTTAGATGTTGCGGCATTAGCAAGATGCTACAATTTGGAAGTCATTCCACATACGAATGTACAACAGAAGTTACATGTCCAATTAGCAGCAGCTACATCTAATGTCCCTATGGTTGAATATTGCTATGAATCTATTATCGATATATGGGAAAACCCGATAAAAGTCGAAAATGGCTATTATTCATTACCAGAGGAGCCAGGGCTCGGTTGTAAGCTAACTGATAAGATTTTAACAGAATGTAGAATTGGATAAATAGAAAGGTGGCGTATACATGAAATTAGTAACATGTACTAAAAAAGATCAGGATTTTGTTGGTACAGTAATCGCTAACAAGGTGATTAATTTAAACCATTTACTAGCGGATCCATCACTTACAATGATGGATATTGTAGAACACGGCCTATTCTATATTAAAAAGATTGAGGATAAGCTTGCGGATAATGACCAGGAGTTAGCCATGAACCTCGATGAAGTAGTCTTGAAGGCTCCATTGCCGAGTCCAGGGAAAGTTGTTTGTGTTGGGCTAAATTATATGGATCATTGTCGTGAACAAAATGTTGAACCGCCTAAATCACCATTAATTTTTTCTAAGTGGTCAAGTTGTGTAATTGGCAATAATGAAAATGTCATCTTACCTATAGGGTCTACACAAGTTGATTATGAAGCGGAATTAGGAATTGTTATTGGAAATAAGGGTAAGAACATTCAGAAGGATAATGTATTTGATCATATTTTTGGATACGTAATCATCAATGATATAAGCGCAAGGGATGTTCAGTTTGCTGATGGACAGTGGACACGTGGAAAATCCTATGACACATTCGCACCTTGTGGGCCATACCTTGTAACTGCTGACGAGATTAGTGACCCTCAGAATCTATCAATTCGTTGTACAGTAAATGGCAACGTTCTCCAAGATTCAAATACGAAAGAAATGATTTTTACAATTAAAGAAATAGTTGCTTATCTGTCAAAAGGATTTACTTTCGAGCCTGGGGATTTACTATCGACAGGTACACCGCACGGAGTCGGAGTATTCAGGGAACCTCAAGTGTTTCTTAATGATGGCGATGAGGTGACTGTTGAAATTGAAGGTTTAGGAACTCTAAAAAATACATGTGTTCGTGAAACAGAAAGCGCGGACGGTAATTAGAAACAAATAAAGTAAGGAGTGAAAAAATGCGGTTAGATAAAAAAGTTGCCTTAATTACGGGCGCTGGATCTGGGATTGGCAAGGAAACAGCTCTTCTGTTTGCAAAAGAAGGGGCGAAAGTAATTGTTAATGATGTAAATGAATCAGCAGGGAAGCAGACTGTTGCAGAAATAACGGAGCTTGGTGGAGAATCTTTATGTATTCAAGCGAATGTAACGAATGAAGCCGAAGTTAGGCAAATGGTCCAAGAAGCGCTCCAAACCTGTGAAAAAATTGATGTTTTGTTTAATAATGCAGGCATTAGTGGCATAGGCGTATTACACGAGATTGAGCTAGAGGATTGGAAAAATGTCATCAATGTGAATATAAATGGTATTTTTCTCGTTTCTAAATACGTCATCCCTCATATGATAAAACAGCAAAACGGGTCTATTATTAATATGTCTTCCTGCATTGCCGAAATTGGATTAGCCAATCGAGCATCTTACGCAGCGACAAAGGGTGCAGTGCTTTCATTGACTAAATCAATGCAGGTTGATTATGCAAAAGATAAGATCCGTGTTAATGCCTTGATGCCAGGTACGATTTTCACCCCATTTGTTGAGGATTATTTGTCGAAGGATTCGAATCCTGACGCTGCAATCCAGTCAATTAAAAGCAGACAATTGGGCGGTGACCTTGGGAAATCAATTGATGTAGCCTACGCAGCACTATACCTTGCATCAGATGAATCAAAATTTATGATGGGTTCGCCATTTATGATTGATGGCGGGGTAGTGAATGGAAAATAAATTGATACAAATATCCTGATAGTTGAAGGGAAAGAACGGCAATGAAAAGACTAATGAACAAAACAGCTCTTGTAACAGGAGGAAGCAGAGGGATTGGAGAGGCTATTGTTCTCCAACTAGCAAAAGAAGGTGCGAATGTAGCTATTAACTTTACTTCTGACAAATCAAAAGATTTGGCGGAAAGTGTTAAGGGAAAAGTTGAAAGCCTGGGTCAACAGGCAATGGTTGTTCAAGCAGATGTTGGTAACAAAGAGCAAGTTGATCAGATGATGGAAAAAGTGCAAAAAGAACTAGGGAACATCGATATTCTGGTCAATAATGCAGGGATTGCGCCATTTGAGCCCTTTATGACACTGTCAGAAGAAACGTGGGATCAAACGTATAATACAAATGTCAAATCTGTTTTTCTGTGTTCCCAAGCTGCTGCAAAAGGAATGATTGAAAGGCGCAGTGGAAAGATCATTAACATTACTTCTACAGCTAGTTTGATGGTCACCAGCCCGGTTATTCCTCATTATATTTCATCAAAGGCTGCAGCACATCAGCTTACGAAGGCATTAGCGATTGAACTGGGGAAACATAATATAAATGTTAATGCGGTTGGACCGAGTACGGTTGAAACAGATATGTGCACGGACTACCTAGCTGATAAAGCGATTTATGAAAATGAGGTAGAGGCAAATCCAATGAAAAGATTAGGAACTGCCAAACAAATTGGCGATTCTGTTGTATTTCTAGCCTCTGAAGAAGCAATGCAAGTAAATGGGCACTTATTAATGGTCGACGGTGGTTTAACGGTTAAAGCCGCACAGCCGGATGATCACTTGGAGCATTAGGCATTACTTTTATTTATACCAATAAAAAGGAAGATGGACTTATATTTTGGCTCTTTTCATACGCATTGTTACTTTTTTCATCTTAATAGTTGATGTAAATTGCGACGTAACATACCGCTTCAGAAGTACACTACGACGTAACTGCTGGTTGATTTCCGCTGCGGACCGTTGCTTTCCGCGGGCACGGCTTCAGCCTCCTCGAGAAGCCCACTCTGCGGGGTCTTCAGACACGTTCTGTTCCCGCAGGAGTCAACGGTCCTCCGCTTCAAACAACCGTCGTAATAGTGAATTAGCAATGTGTACTGGTGCCAAACACCATCTTAGCGTAGTGTATTTCCCTGACCAGGGTTGAGTTCACCAATAATGTCAAACATTCTTCTAACACTTTTCAGTGATTGGAGCTGCGGATAGTCGACTCCTGCGGGATGATAGGCATAGGTGAGACCCCGCAGTGCGTTAGCACGAGGAGGCTCACCAGCCGCCCGCGGAAAGCGACTACCCGCAGCGGAAATCACGTTGCTGTTACGTCGCATTCTATATCTATTCTCTCACAAGCAACAATCTTTACGAAAACAGCCTATATTTTTTATTTCGGAGGGTTTATATATGAGCACAAGTATTAAAGAAAAGAAATATGCAAACTGGCCTGATACGTATGCTAATCCAGAGTGGCTCATTCATGACCGTTTTGGCTTATTTATCCACTTTGGTCTCTATTCACCAGCAGCACGACATGAATGGTTTATGACACATGAGAAAATTTATACAAAAACATACCAAAAATATTTCGAACATTTTGAACCAGACTTACTTGATGCAAAGGAATGGGCTAGAAATGCCAAAGCAGCAGGAATGAATTATTTTGTCATCACGACAAAGCATCATGAGGGATTTGCATTATGGGATACAAAGTTAAGTGACTATAAGGTGACAAATACACCGATAAAACGAGATTTGCTACGTGAAGTAATTGATGCGTTTCGGGAAGAAGGCTTAAAAGTAGGGTTATATCATTCATTAATCGATTGGTACCACCCAGAGTTTACGATTGATGGACTACATCCACAACGTGAAGACGAAGAGTTCAAAAAAGAAAATGAAGATCGGGATATGAATAAGTATTTGGAATTTATGCATGGACAAGTTCGGGAGTTACTAACAGATTACGGTAAAATTGATTATATATGGTTCGACTTTTCATACCCTCATCGAGATTGGGGATGGTCTGAAGGAAAAGGTGCTATTGATTGGCAGTCTGAGAAGTTAGAGAAAATGGTCTTAGATCTACAGCCAGACATTCTTATTAATGATCGTCTCGACTTAAACCGTGGTGTAATAACTCCTGAACAGTACCAACCAAGTGAACCTGTCGTGAAAGATGGACTTCCGGTTATATGGGAAGCGTGCCAAACCATGAATGGAACATGGGGCTATCATCGCGATAATTTAGACTGGAAATCTTCGGATACGCTACTTAAGATGCTGATTGATACGGTTTCAAAAAGTGGTAATTTCCTATTAAACGTTGGGCCTAATGGTCGTGGTGAATTTGACTATCGTTCAATCAATCGTTTAGAAGAAATCGGTAAATGGATGCGGTTACATTCCCGTTCAATTTATGGGGCAAAACATAGTAATTACAAAGCACCAATCGATTGTCGATATACCCAAAAAGAAAATCGATTGTATCTTCATATTTATTCTTGGCCATTCCGACACATTCATTTGGAAGGATTAGCTGGAAAAGTTAAATACGCGCAGCTGCTTAATGATGCGTCGGAAGTTTATTTTAGAGAGTTTGATCCTGAAGAAGTAATTACAAGTACAGAGACGAAGATTGATGTTAACTCGGTTGTTTTAGATCTTCCAGTGCAAAAACCGGATGTTGCTGTCCCTGTTGTCGAGTTGTTTTTAAAGAATTAAAAGCTTACTAGTGGTTAAAGGAGGATAAATTATGGCGAACAAAAAAGGGCCCAATATTTTGTTTATTATGAGTGACGATCATGCAGCACATGCAACAGGTTGTTATGGAAGCAAAATTAATGAAACGCCTAACCTTGATCGTATAGCAAATGAGGGAATGCGTTTTGACAATTGTTTTTGCACGAATTCAATTTGTGCACCCAGCAGGGCTGCGATTTTGACAGGGACATATAATCATGAAAATGGAGTGAAAACACTTGGGGACAATCTTGACGGGCGAAAACCAAACGTTCAGAAACTCTTTCAGAAAAACGGTTATCAAACAGCGATTATTGGAAAATGGCACTTGGGACATGGGGAAGGCCATGATCCAACGGGTTTTGATTACTGGAACGTACTGCCTGGACAAGGTGATTATCATGACCCAACGATGATTGAGATGGGGGAAAAGAAGGGTTATAACGGGTATGTAACGGACATTATCACGGATCTTTCCCTAAATTGGTTGAAAAATAGATCGAAGGATGAACCGTTTATGCTAATGTGCCAACACAAAGCACCACATCGTCCGTGGGAACCTGATGAGAAACATGCCGATATGTATGAAGATGTTGATATTCCTGAACCTGAATCGTTTCATGATGATTATAGTAACCGTTCGAATGCAGCAAAGGAGGCGACGATGCGAATTGATCGGGACCTTAATAAAATTGATCTAAAGGAAGACTCACCCGAAAACTTGTCAGCTGAAGAACTTAAAAGCTGGAAGTACCAACGTTATATTAAAGATTATTTGCGTGTTGTTGCTTCCATTGATGATAACGTAGGAAGAATGCTTGATTATCTCGATAAAGAAGGTCTTACGGAAAATACAATCGTTGTGTACACGTCAGATCAGGGGTTTTTCCTTGGTGATCATGGTTGGTATGACAAGCGATTTATGTATGAAGAATCATTGAGAATGCCATTTGTCGTACGTTATCCACGTGCCATTGAAGTTGGATCAGTTACGGATGATATAGCATTAAATGTGGACTTTGCTGAAACATTTCTTGACTATGCAGGTATTGAAATTCCACGTTTTATGCAAGGAACTAGTTTACGTCCTGTAATGGAAGGCAGTACACCTAAGGATTGGCAAACTTCCCTTTATTATCGATATTGGGAGCATTTAAGCGAACCCCACAAAGTTGGTGCCCACTACGGCGTACGTACGACAAGATTTAAGCTCATATATTATTATGGTGAATCGTTAGGAGCGTCCAACACCGTTGATGAATCGAGAACACCGGAATGGGAATTGTTTGATTTAAAAGAGGATCCTTCAGAAATAAATAATGTCTATCATAATCCTGATTATGCAGGGACGGTAGAATCATTAAAAAATGAACTTTATCGGTTGAAGGAAAAAGTGGAAGATACAGAGTGAAAAATTCCCTGTATGGATTTTCTTAACTAAATTTATATGTAGGGATGAAAATAAGATAATTATAATGAGAGAGGTGTATGAATTGGTAAATGTAGCAGTGATAGGAACCGGGGATACCAGTAAAAAACACCTTGAAACCTGGTCTCGTATCTCGAATGTAAAAGTTGTTGGGGTCATTGAAGTAGCCGCAGAGGACAAACAACAATTGCTAAAAGTGGTCGATAGCTTGCAGGATTTGAAATCGTTAAGAGTTGATGTAGTTGACATTTGTGTGCCAGCTAATGTCAGAGCTGACTATGTACGTCAGGTAGCAAAAGAAGGTTATTCTATAATATGTGTAGCACCACTAGCACGGAACGTGGAAGAAGTAACCTCTGTTTTAAAAGAATGCCAAGAAAAAAATGTGCAAGTTCATATTGGGAACATTCTTCGTTTTTCACCAGAGTATGTTGATGCAAGAAATCAGGTTAAAAACGGTAAGATTGGCAAACCAGGCGTAATACGACTAGCCAGCGGAACGGCACGTCCAGTAGGGGAAGTGGATCTATTTTCTAGCTTGGGTATTCACCAATTTGACTGGCTGACCTGGACATTTGGTGACGTTGAACGTGTGATGGCAAAGCATGTCAAAAGGGAGCGCCACGATGGAACACCAATTGAATTTGCCCTAGTAACACTTCGGATGGTAGACCAAACAATTGCGCATATAGAATTATCTTGGGCAAAAACAGAAACGGAGACATCATTTGAATTGGCCGGTGATAAAGGAATGCTTACCCATAATAGCAATGAAAGTTTTCCAATCGATGTTCAACTTTTTACTGATGAGGTAGCGCTTGAAGAAAGTATTATAGGAAAGTCTGCTCTGCAACGTCAATTTGAATACGTTGTTAAAAGCATAGAAGTACAAGGTAATACAATGCCCAAAGTTGATGACACATTAAAAGCAATCAGGATTGCTGAAGCTGCGAGAAAATCTGCGGAAACCGGCAAACCCGTTTTGTTCAAGGAGGTGCTTCCATATGAAAGTGGGAATCATTAGTTTTGCTCATATGCATGGATTAGCTTATGCACAGTATTTAGTAAAACATCCAGAAGCAGAATTAGCCGGAATATGGGATGCTGATGAACAACGCGGAAATAAAATGGCTAAACAATTTAAGTCGTACTTTTACAAGGATTTAGATGAACTTTTAAAGACAGATATTGAGGCTGTAATCATCTGTTCTGAAAATGCTCATCATAAAGAACATGTAATGAAAGCGGCAAGTTATAAGAAGCAAATTTTATGTGAAAAACCGATTGCAACTGAAGTTGAAGATGCAACGGCAATGATTAAAGCCTGCGAGGAAAATGGCGTAATTTTACAAGTCGCATATCCAGTACGCTTTGCCCCAGCTATTCAAAAAGTGAATCACATTGTTCAATCTGGGAAATTGGGGGAAATCATCGCTGTAAATGCAACTAACCACGGTCAAATGCCTGGCGGTTGGTTTGTTGAAAAAGAATTGTCTGGTGGGGGTTCAGCAACAGACCATATCGTTCATATCATGGATTTACTTCGTTGGATGTTGAAAGATGAAGTGAAGAATGTATATGCTGAATTTGATACGCGATTCTATGATATTGATGTCGAGGACTGTGGTTCGGTAATGCTGGAACTAGAGTCTGGTGCAATCGTATCAATTGATCCAAGCTGGTCACGTCCAAAGACGTTCCCAACATGGGGGGATGTTACGCTGCAAATTGTTGGAACAGAAGGCGCCGTATCTGTCGATGCATTCAAACAACATTCCCTTCTATACAATGATAAAGAAGGAAAAATCGAGCAGCAACCTTGGGCAGATGATATGGATGAAGCGCTTGTAAATGACTTTATCGATTGTGTCAAGACAGGAAGAAAACCTTTTATAACAGGAAATGATGGTTTACGAACATTGGAAGTTGTAAAAGCAGCTTACAATGCGAACGAATTAAAACAAGTGGTTGAACTTGAACGTAATTAAGTTTTTTGAGAGTAAAAGGGAACAGTTAAAGCTCATCCATAATGTATACATGTACGTTATGGGTAGTGAATGGAGGTTTACTAGATGAAACTAGGTATGAGTTCTTATAGTTTAATAGGAGCAATTAACAGAGGAGAAATGTCTATTTTGGATGTCATTCAGTGGACGGCTGATCAAGGTGGCGAACATATAGAACTTGTCCCGATGGGTTACACGTTGACAGATAACCCAGAGTTAACCGAAGCAATTGTTCAAAAAACGAAAGAAACAGGAATTGGAATTTCTAATTATGCTATTGGCGCAGACTTTCTACCAGCTAGCGAGGAAGCGTTTGAACAGGAAATAAAACGAGTAAAAAAAGAAGTCGATATTGCAAACCAATTAGGTGTAAGGCTAATGAGACATGATGTGTCATTTAAGCCTCCTCATGAAGCATCAATTAAACAATTTGAACAGGATTTACCGAAATTAGTTGAGGCATGCCAGCGAATTGCTGATTATGCAGCACAATATGATATCGTAACAAGCATTGAAAATCATGGCTTCTATGTTCAGGCAAGTGACAGGGTGCAACGGTTAATAAACTGTGTGGATCGTCCTAATTTCAAAACAACACTAGATACTGGGAACTTCCTTTGTGTTGATGAGGATCCGATTGTAGCAGTGAAGAAAAATATTGACTATGCATCAATGGTTCATATTAAAGATTTTTACCATCGCCCTGCTTCCTCTTATAATCCCGGTGAAGGTTGGTTCCAAACTCCATCAGGTAATTATTTACGAGGGGCAATTAGTGGTCATGGTGATATTAATCTATATGAAGTGATAAAGGTAATTAAACAATCAGGTTATGATGGCTATATTTCGATTGAATTTGAAGGCTTAGAAGAATGTAAACAAGGATCTAAAATAGGTTTGGACAATGTCCGCAGAATATGGAACGAAATTTAAAAAAGGATGTTTACTAAAAGGTTGTTGTTTTTGCCACAAAATATATAGACTGCGACGTAACTAAAAATCATGTTCAGTGACCTGCGCCGCTGTGGAAA